>NZ_CP095742.1:2148750-2455714 GCF_023078495.1 Luteibacter aegosomatissinici
GAGCGCCAGTTCGCGCACCCAGGCCTTGCCGCCTTCGGAGGCGATCAGGTCGGCGCGCACGCGTGAGAACAGGCTGGCGATGTAATAGAGCTTGGTGGCGACCATCATGGTCAGCAGCGGCCACACCATGCTCGCGGCAATGTGCGAGGGGCCGAGCAGGCGGATGGTGGAGCCCTGGTGCAGCGTGTTCCACCAGTTCACCGAGAAATGCACGATCGGCACGTTCACCGCCCCGACCAACACGAGGAATGCCGCAGCACGTGCACCCTGGCGACGGTCTTCAAAGGAGTGGTACAGGCCGATGATGCCGAGGTAGATAAAGAGCAGCACCAGTTCGGAGGTGAGCCGCGCGTCCCAGGTCCACCATGTACCCCACATGGGCTTGCCCCAAAGCGAGCCGGTGGCCAGGGTGATCGCGGTGAAGGCCGCCCCGATGGGCGCGGACTCCATGGCCACGGTTTCGGCCAGCTTGATCCGCCAGACCAGGCCGATGAAGGCGGCGACGGTCATGATGGCGTAGATGAACAGGCTCATCCACGCACTGGGCACGTGGATGAAGATGATGCGGTAGGCATCGCCCTGCTGGTAATCCGCCGGCGCGACCACGAGGCCGCCGTACAGCGCGATACCGCCGAGCACGATGGCAAGGCCCAGCGCCCACGGGTACACGGCCCCCGCGAAGCGGTAGAAGATCGGCGGTGATCCCAGGCGGTGCAGCCAGAGGGGAACCCAGTTAGCCATTCGTCCTCATCAACGGTTCGTGCATCGCGGTGAGTCCCCCATGGACGCCCCGCGGTTGCGTGCGCTCATGATTCCATCGCGATGCGCAGCGCGGCAGCACACGCCAGGGGCGCGAGCACCACGGCCAGCGCCAGGCCGGCGCCCAGCCACGCGACAGGCGCGATCCAGGGCAGGCCATCCTGAGCGGCGGCCACGGCCCCGGCGGCAAAGATCACCACGGGTACGCACAACGGCAGCAACATGAGCGCCAGAAGCATACCAGAGCGTTTTGCCCCGGCCGTCAGTGCCACCAGTACCGCGCCGAGCAGGCTCAGCAGCGGCGTGGCAATCGCCAGGGCCAGCACCAGCACGGGCGCCGCCGCGGGCGGAAGGTGCAGCATGCCGGCCAGCACCGGCGCCACGACGATGAGCGGCAATGCCGCGGTGAGCCAGTGGGCCAGGATCTTCATGCCCACCAGCAACGCCAGCGGCTGCGGGGCGAGCATCAGCTGCTCCATCGAGCCGTCCTCGATATCCGGGCGGAACAGCCCATCCAGCGAGAGCAGCATGGCCAGCAGCACCGTGACGAACACCACGCCGCCGGCGATGCGGGCGAGCAGGGCCGGCTCAGGGCCAAGGGCGAACGGGAACAGTGTCACCACGATGACGGCGTAAAGCACGGGTAGCGCGATATCGCCACGCCGGCGCCAGGCCAGGGTGAGGTCGCGGCGCAGCAGGGCGGCGCAGGCGGCGGTCGTGCTGCCGGGCGTCACGCGTGCAACCGGATGCGGCGGGGTTCATCGCCCGCGAACGTGACGGCGCCATGGCTGGTGACCAGGGCGGCGCCCCCGCGTGCGGCGTGTTCACGCAACAGGCGGTTCACCAGGGCGATGCCTTCGCGGTCGAGGTTGGCGTAAGGCTCATCCAGTAGCCAGACGCGGGCCGGCAGCAATAGCAAGCGAGCCAGTGCGGCGCGCTTCTTCTGGCCGGCGGAGAGGCGGCGCACCGGTTCGTCTTCGAACCCCGCCAGGCCCACGTCGGCCAGTACGGCATCGATGTCCGCGCCGCCGCGCACGCCGTAGAGGCCAGTGGATACCCGCAGGTTCTCGCGCGCGGAAAGGTCGACTTTCAGGCCGAGGTGGTGGCCAAGGAACACGACGGCACCGGCCATCGTATCCAGTGCGAACGGCGCGCCATCCAGCAGCACCTCTCCCTCGCCGGCACGCAGCATGCCTGTAAGCACACGCATGAGGGTGGTCTTGCCACTGCCGTTATCGCCTTCCACCAGCGCGATCTCACCACCATGCAATGCGAAATCCACCGGCCCGAACACGGGCTCATCCTGGCGCAGAAAGCACAGGGCGCGGGCTTCAAGCAGGGGCGGGTGAGCAGTCATCAAGCGCGCTCCTAAAGGGGGAGCGGTGGGAGTGTGGCTTCCAGGGTGCGTACGGCGGCATCGAGGTCGATGGTTGCCACATCGTCATGCCCGCGCAATAGCTGTTCCACGAGTGTGTCCTGGGCCTGGCCGCGTTCCAGCGCGTAGGCATAGGGCAGGTGGGTGAAGGTGACCATGCGGTAGCGCGGCAGGTAGTGCGTGGGCGAGCGCTGCGCCAGCAGGCCACCCAGTTCGCGCATGCGCAGGAAATGCGGATCGGCGACCTTGTCGCGCATCTCCACGTAGTTCTCGAGCGCCATGCGGGCGATGGCATCGGCGTTCGGCTTGCGGCTGGCTTCGAACGCGGCGAACACGGTGCCCATGTCAGCGTCGGGCATCTGTTCGAACAAGCGGGCGAGTTCGGCCGCATCTTCAAAGCCACAGTTCATCCCCTGGCCGTGGAACGGCACGATGGCGTGCGCGGCATCGCCGATCAGCAGCGCGCGCCCGCCAATGTGCCAGCGGTCCAGGTAGAGCGTGGCCAGTGAGCCCACCGGGTGCTCCGCCCAATCCTTCGCGAAGTCCGGCATGAGGTCGAGCGCGTCGGGAAACTCCGTGCGGAAGAACGCTTCGGCAGCGCCCGCGCCGGCGATGGTGCGGAAGCTGGGGTGCTCGCCATCGTTGGGCAGGAACAGGGTGACGGTGAAACTGCCTTCGCGGTTGGGCAAGGCGATGCACATGTAGTGGCCGCGCGGCCAGATATGCAGTGCGTTGCGTTCAATGGCAAAGGGTGCCGACGGGTCCTTGCCGGGCGGAATCTCCAGTTCCTTGTAACCGTGGCCCAGTTCTTCCACCCGTTCGCCCAGCGGGGCGTGACGATGCATCTCCGCACGCAGCGCCGACCCTGCGCCGTCGGCGCCGATCACCACGGGCGCATCCACCGTGCGTTCGCTGCCATCGGCGGCGCGCAGGGTCAACGTTCCGTGTTCCAGGTCCGCGGAGGCCAGGCCCTGGTCGAAATGGATGGTGGCGCCGGCGGCTTCGGCCGCATCCAGCATGAGGGTGTTGAGCCCGCCGCGCGATACCGACCAGATCACCTCGGAATCGTCCACGCCATAGCGCTGCAGGCCACTGTGGCCGGCGGGGTCGTGCACCATGCGCCCGCGCATCATCACCGCCTGGGCCAGCACCTGGTCGGCCAGGCCCGTGGCGCGCAGCGCGTGCAGGCCGCGTTCGGCCAAGGCAAGGTTGATGGAGCGGCCACCAAGGAAACCTGCCTTTCGGGGGTCGGGGCGCTTTTCGTAAACAGTGACCCGGAAACCGCGCTGGGTCAGAAGGGTGGCGACCAGGGCGCCGACGAGGCCGGCGCCGACAACGGCGATGTCGTTACGGGGCATGGAGCCTGCCTGGACGATATTGCGGGGCAGCGCATCGTGCGCCGCAACGCCGCCGAGGGCAAGCCCTCAGGCGGCGCCGGTTATCAGCTGGCTTTCTTGCCGCCGCGCGGCGGCACGTGGGTGGCAGCTGCCGGCTTGGCGGTAGCCGCGTCGAGGAACCCGCGCTGCATCGATTTCCAGACGTCGAGATTGCGCTCGGTCATCTCGTTGAGCATGGACCACGGGGTCTGGCCCATCATCGTATTGAGCTGGTTGCGGAACTGCTGCTGCTGGTCGAGGAACACCTGCAGGCTGCGCTCCAGGTACGGCCCCATGAAGCCCTGCAGCGAATCCCCGTAGAAACGGATGATGTGCGAGAGCAGCTGCGAGGAGAGCATCGGCTGCCCGTGCTCCTCGTGCTCCGCGATGATCTGCAGAAGCACGGAGCGGGTCAGGTCCTCGCCCGACTTGGCGTCCCGGACCTCGAAATGCTCCCCGTCGAGAACCAGCTGGCGAACTTCCTCCAGCGTGATGTAGCTCGAAATTTCCGTATCGTACAAACGACGGTTCGGATACTTTTTGATGATGCGTAGGGTTTGTGCCATGCGGCGAACGCTACCACGAGGTATTGCGCCGCACCAGTTGGTTTCACGGCGTGTAAACGTTTTCAGTCACAGTGCGTGAATTTGGATCGATTTACGTAACTTGGATTTAATGACCCGCCGCGCCGCCCGCATTGCCGAACGGCGGCTTGGCCAGCCACAGGATCGGAATAAGGGCCAGGAACAGAATCCCGCAGGTCCAGAAAACATCGTTGACCGCGAGCGTCAGGGCCTCGCGGTTGACGACCTGGTCCAGCACGGTGAGCTGGGGCTGGCCGTGCAGGCCCATGCCTTGCAGTTTTTGCACATAGGCCATGGCGGCCGGCGAGGCCGGGTTCACGTACTCGGTCAGCGAGGCATGGTGCGCCTCGCCGCGGTGCTGCCACAGGGTGACCGTGATCGCCGTCGAGACGCTGGAGGCCAGCGTGCGGCAGAAGTTGGCCAGCCCTGAGGCGCCGGCGATCTGATCCGGGCGCAGGCCGGAAAGGAAGATCTGGTTCAGCGGGATGAAGAAGCAGGCGATGCCAATACCCATGACGAAGCGAGGCAGTACCAGCGTCGCGAACGAGGCGCCGCTGTTGAACGTGGAAAACCAGAACGAGGTGAAGGCGAACACGATGAACGCGAAGGTCACCACCGCACGCAGTTCCAGCCGCTGGATGTTCTTGCCGATGATCGGCGACATGAGGAACGCGAGGATGCCGACCGGTGCCGTCGCCAGGCCGGCCCAGGTGGCCGTATAGCCCAGCGTGGTCTGCAGCCATAGCGGGAAGACGACCGTGATGCCGAAGAAGCCCAGCATGCCCAGCGAAAGCGCGGTGACACCGACGGCGAAATTGCGCCGGGCGAACAGTGAGAGATCGACCACCGGGTGCTTCGCGGTGAGCTCCCAGATGATCAGGAACGTGAGCGCCACCAGCGCGATGAGGCCAAGCGTGAGAATGAGCGGCGAGGCGAACCAGTCGTGGTCGTTACCATTGTCCAGCATGAACTGCAGGCAGCCCACGCCGATCACCAGCAGGAACAGGCCCACCGAATCGATCGGAGCGCGCACGATCTTCGTTTCACGCGTGCGCAGGATGCTCCATGTCACGACGCCTGCCGCCGCACCCACCGGTACGTTGATGTAGAAGATCCACGGCCACGAGAAGTTGTCGGTGAGGTAGCCGCCAAGGATAGGGCCGAAGATGGGCGCCACGACCACGGTCATGGCCCACATGGCTAGCGCAATGCCTTGCTTCTCCTTGGGGTAGCTGGCGAGCAGCAGTGAGAGCGAGAGCGCCACCATCGGGCCCGAGCCCGCACCCTGCAGCAGGCGGAACACCACCAGCATGGGCATGCTCGTGGCCAGGCCGCAGAGCATCGAGAACACCACGAACAGTGCGACCGAGAAGCAAAATGTCTTGACCTCGCCGAAGCGCTTGGCAATCCAGCCGGTGAGCGGCTGCATCACTGCGCTGGCCAGTGCGTACGAACTGATGGCCCAGGTACCCTCGTTCGAACTCACGCCGAGGCTGCCGGCGATATGCGGCACCGCCACGTTCACGATCGTCATGTCCAGGATCTCCATGAAGGTGGAGAACGCGACAGCGATCGTCAGCAGGACCAGGGGCAGGCCGTGCAGGGGTTTCGGGCCCGCGGCAGGCGCGGGCGCGGCATCCGGTGTGGCGGTGGTATCGCTCAAGGCGCGCGCGCTCCGAGGTTCTGCTGCACGATCACATCAGCGGCGGCATCGGCCTTGGCGGCCACGTCGTCATACACTGTGGTCTGCGCCACGGGGGTGGTCGATGGTGCCTTGGCGAGTACATCGCCCTTGTCGTCGGTGATGTTGACCGTCACGGCCGTCGAGAGGCCGATGCGCAGCGGATGCGTGTCCAGGTCCTTCGCATCGATGGCAATGCGCACCGGCACGCGCTGTACCACCTTGATCCAGTTGCCGGTGGCATTCTGCGCGGGGAGCAGCGAGAACGCGCTGCCGGTCCCTGCGCCCAGGCCAACGACATGGCCGTGGTATTCCACGCCGCCGCCGTAGATATCCGATTCCACCTTGGCCGGCTGGCCAATGCGCACATGGCGCAGCTGGCTTTCCTTGAAGTTGGCATCCACCCACAGGTCGTGCAGCGGCACCACCGTCATCAGTTGCTGGCCAGGCTGCACGCTGTTGCCCACCTGGACGCTGCGCTGGGCAACGTAGCCATCGATCGGGGCGACGATGGCGTTACGCTGCGCGGCGACCCAGGCCTGGCGGAAGTTGGCCCGGGCCTGTTGCACGGCAGGGTTCGTTTCTACATCCGTTCCATCCACCAGCGCACGGGCCGCGTCGGCCTGGCGCTGTGCCGAGTCCAGCGCCGACTGCGCGGTTTCCACCGCGTCACGGGCGTGCTGCACTTCCTCCGGCGCCACTGCCTTCTCGGCAAGCAGCGGGATGCGGCGCTTCAGGTCATCCTGCGCGCGCTTCAGGTCCTGGCGGCGCGCGCCGAGCGAGGCATCGGCGCTGGCAGCGGACTGGGTCTGCTGGCGCACCTGGCGCACGGCCTGGGCGAGCGCCGTGCTGGCCTTGCGCAGCGCGATGTCGGCATCGGTCGGATCAAGCTTGACCAGCACCTGCCCGGCATTCACCCGCTGGGTATCGTCGGCGAACACGCCCACGACGATGCCGGGCACCTGCGCCGAGATACCGACCTGGTTGCCGCCCACATAGGCGTCGTCGGTGGTTTCGCGGGTGGAGAAAACGAACAGCCACAGCAGCAGCCAGGTGGCGGCGGCAAGCAGGAACACCACGAAGGCGATGAGCAGGGCGCGTCCGCGCTTGCGCTTGTCCTTGGGGGCGTTGCCGCTTTCGGCCGGGAGCGTCGTGTCGTTGGGGGTGGCGCTCATGGGCTCTGGGCTCCGTCGGTGCTGGGCGTGGATGGGGAATTCGGAAGTTCAGCGCGGTAGCCGCCACCCAGTGCCTTGATAAGGCTCACGTCGGTGGAAAGGGCCTGGCCGTGCAGGTCGGTGGCCATGTCCTGCTGCTGGAGCAGGGTGGCCTGGGTCGCCAGCGATTCGCGATCGTCGCGGACGCCGCGTGCCGCGCGCGCTTTCGCACTGGCGAGCAGGGTGGTCGCGGCATTCACGGCATCCCCCTGTTGTGTGCGCCGTGCGGCGAGTTGCTGTGCGCCCAGTGCCTGCGTGGACACATCGCGGGCAGCCGAAGCCACCGTCGCGTTGTACTGCGTCACCGCGGCATCGAGCTGGGCTTTGCTCACGCCGTGGTTCGCCTCCAGCGCGCCGCCTTCGAAGATCGGCAGGTGGAGGGCCGGGGTCAGGGAGAACACGCGGCTATCGGCGTTGAACACCTTGTCGAGGTCAATGCTCGACAGGCCAGCCATGCCGCTCAGGCTCACATCGGGGAAGAACTGCGCGCGCGCCGCATCGGTCTGGCGCAGCGCGGCTTCGACCTGCCAGCGACTGGCGGCGATATCGGGGCGGCGTGCCATCAGGTCGGTGCCGGCGTTATCCGGCAGGCCCGGTGCCACATCGGGCAGGGCGCGTGGCGATAGCGCGGGAAGTTCATTCGGCGAAACGCCGACGAGTGCGGCCAGTGCCGCGCGGCGAATGGCGGCGGAGCCTTCGAGCGCCGTTTTCTGCTGACGCGCACCCGACAGGTCGCCGCGCGCCTGCTGCACGGTATCCGGGACGTCCACGCCTTGCTTCACGCGGAGTTCGGCAATGCGCAGCGCACGCTCACGCGCAGCGATGAGCTGGTCGGTGAGCGTGACGCGCGCTTCATCGGTAAGCCAGCCGAAGTACGTATCGGCCACGGTGGACTGGATCGAGAGAGAGGCGGCAGAACGTTCTGCTTCCGCGGCGCGCGCGCTGTCGATCGCCGATTCAATCGTGTAGCGCTTCTTGCCCCACCAATCGAAGTCGTAGCTCACCTGCACGCCAAGATCGGCCTGGTTGTACCAGGTGAAGCCAAGGAACTGCGCGGGGATCAGGCCGTGTTCGCTCATGCGCTGGCGGGTGACCTGGGCGCTGCCATCGACGCGCAAGCCGGCCTGTGCGGCGGCGACGCGGATGTTCTGCTGTGCGCTGTCCACGCGCGATTTGGCCTGGGCCAGGTCGGGTGAGCCGCGCAGCGCCATGTCCATCAGCTGGTCTAGCTGCGGGTCGTTATACGCACGCCACCACGGCGCGGCGGGCCAGCCGGCTCGGGTGCCTGCCTCGACGCCGGCGAGCGGCACATCGGCACGTAACGCAGGGTGGTCAATCTTCGCCGGCACGTGGCAGCCGGCGAGTACCCCGGCAAGTGCCAGCGCCAGCAGCGCGGGTCGAAAATGAGAGCGGATCATACGGTCACATCCGTGGGATCGAGATGCAGGGCGAGCTTCTTCAACAGGTGCTCGAAGGTGTTGCGTTCGGCGCTGCTGAAGCAGGAAAACTTCGAGACGAGCTCGGGGAACATGGGCGGCAGCATCTGGCGCACAAAATGCCTGCCCTGGTCCGTGATGCTCAGCACCACCTGGCGGCGATCGTGCGTGGCGTGCGCTCGCGTAATCAGGCCGCGCTTGGCCAGCAGATTGGTGATGCGGGTCATGTTGGTCGGCTTCTGCTCGGCTAGTGCGCATAGCTCACTTGGTGTCGAACTGCCGTCGGCGGCCGAGTACAACATCATCAGCGTGCGGAAATCGCTGTCGTTCATGTCGAACGGCTTGAGCTTGGCTTCCACGTCGCGTTGCAGTGCCTCGCCGGTGAGCAGCAGCAGGCGGATCAACAACACCTCACACCGGGGCAGGCCCGGGATGATCTCGGCGACGCGGTCGACGCCATCGTAGAGGGCATCGACGCATGGTTTCAGGCTGGACATTTCGCTGACGAATAGTTCGCTGGTGAACTATTAGGCTAGCAAGGGTTGGTTGCCGGGGCAAGCGTTGGTTGGCGTCGTGCCCGTAGGAGCGCGCTTGCGCGCGATGGCGTGGCTACGCGAGCCCGAACAAGGTGGCCGCGTTAGCCGTGGTCACCTTGGCAACCTCGCCAGGGTCGCTCTCGCGCAATATGGCAATGGTCTCAAGCACATCCACCATATACGCCGGTTCGTTTCGCTCGCCCCGGTGATGCATGCACGGCTGGTCGGGTGAATCGGTCTCCAGCAGCAGCCATTCGAGGGGCATCTGCCTCACAACGCGGTGGATGCGGTTCGCGCGGTCGTAGGTCACGGGCCCGCCGATGCCGATGTGGAAGCCCAGCTCGAACAGTTGGCGGGCCTGCTCCTCGCTGCCCGAGAAGCTGTGCACCACGCCGCGCAGGCCACCGATGCGGCGCAGCGTGTGGATGGTTTCCTCGAAGGCCCGGCGAGCGTGCACGATGACGGGCAGGTCGTGCTCCTTGGCGATATGGAGCTGGCGAACGAAGAGGTCGCGCTGTTCATCGGGGTCCAGGCCGTCCACATAGAAATCCAGGCCGATCTCGCCCACGGCCACCGCGCCATGCCCGTCCAGCCAATGGGGAAGCTCACCAAGGTGGTCTCGCCGATGGTTTGCCATGAACAGCGGGTGCAGGCCGTAGGCCGGATAAACGCCTTCACGCGACGCCGACAAATGCTCGATGGCTTCCCAGTTTCCGCGATCGATGGCCGGTACGATCCAGCGCCGCACGCCCGCCCGCGCGGCACGCTCGAACATGTCGCCGCGGTCGGCATCGAACGCGCTGTCGTCGAGGTGGGCGTGGGAATCTACCAGTTCGTGCATGCGGTTTGCTGCCGTTTTGCTTGGTGGGGCCAGTCTAAGGCGTCGTTCAGTTTAACGATTGTCAAATGTGTTTCGAGGCGTTCTTGCGAATTTCCGGGGCCACTGTGGCCCGGCAAGCCGCCGATATTTTCCAGGAGAGTAGGGTTATGAGCAGGTTGAAGATTTCCGTCCTGAACGCTGGTTTGGGCGCGGCCCTGGTGCTGAGCCTTTCTGCCTGCAACCGCGATGCGAATGCTGATGTGGCTAATGCGCCGGCCCCGGCCGCCGAAGCTGCGCCCGCCGCTGCGCCCGAGCCGGCAGGTCCCAAGTACGCCCGCGTTGTAAGCGTCGATCCGGTGCGCGAGGCCGCCACTGCGGCGCAGAAGGAGTGCCACGACGAGGTCGTGACCCGCCGCGCCCCGGTCAAGGACCAGCACCAGATCGCCGGTACGGCCATCGGTGCGGTGGCCGGTGGCCTGTTGGGCAACCAGATCGGCGGCGGCAAGGGCCGTACCCTGGCGACCGTCGCAGGCGCCGTGGGTGGCGGTTACGCGGGCCACGAGATCCAGGAGCGCCGCCAGGAAACCAACACGGTGACCAGCACCGTTCGCAAGTGTGAGACCGTGCCTGGAAAGAGTGGCGACAAGATCGTGGCCTACGATGTCCGCTATGAATACAACGGTGTCACCCGCTCGATCCGCATGGACCACGACCCGGGCGACCGCGTTGAAGTGCAGGAAGGCGTTTCGGTGGTTTCCGACGCTCGCCAGTAATCCATATCGATCCTCCATGAGGGCGTCACCGTATGCATAGCATCGTCCGTAAAGCAGGCCTTGTCGCCGCCGCCATCGTGCCGTTGTCGTTGACAGCGTGTTACGAGCAGCCACGGCGCGAGTATCGCCAGGATCGCGTGGTGTACGAAGGTAGTTCGCGTCGCTGCGAACAGTGCGGTGTTGTCGACGACATCCAGCAGATCTACACCGACCGCCAGTCGTCACCGCTCGGTGCCGTGATTGGCGCTGTTGCGGGTGGCTTGCTGGGTAGCACCATCGGCAAGGGTGATGGCCGCTCGGCGGCTACCGTCGGCGGCGCCGTTGTTGGCGGTGTCGTTGGTAATTCGGTAGGCCGCCAGAATGGGCAGGATGTGGCCTTCCAGGTGCGCATCCGCCTTGATGATGGCCGCTGGGCCACCGTGACGCAGCGTGAAGATCCGCAGCTGCGGCGCGGTGACCAGGTGCAGATCCGCGGCGACCACGTCTATCGGTTGTAATGTTTCGGACGTCTGGACGTCTATAAGAAAACCCGCCAAGTGGCGGGTTTTTCTTTGGCCAAAAAAAAGACCCTCGTCCGAGGGCCCCTTTTTCCCGGGAATCGCAAGCTGCCCGCTCTGATTCCTTTTCCCCGCACGTTGTAGCGCCTGTTTAGTTCACGGCGTAGAACGCGTGGTCGCCAATCTTGCGGACGATGCGGCTGGCGGACCAGCTCGGTGCAACAGCAACCGTCGCGAAGTGATCGGCTTGTGGTACGTAGACGAGTCGTTCGCCCTTCGGCAGGTTCCAGTTGTTGATGGAATCGCCGGCGATCTTCCAGGCCTTGGTCCACGAAACGAGGTCGGTGACCTCAAAATCTTTCGGTGTGGTGGTGATAGCGAACTGGCGCGGCGCCGATACGACATCGCACACATTGTTGCCACCCATGCCGCGATCGCGGCGACGAAGTGCAACTTCCGCCACGGCGTACTGGCCGATGGTCGGTTCACTACGTGCTTCGAGGTACACCGTCGTCGCCAGGCACGTCTGGTCGGCAAGGTGGCTTGGAAGGACGGACGCCATCCAGAGCAAAGCGGAAAGTTTCATGTGTATCTGCCTCCAACGAGCTTTTCCGTCACTTGCGGCGTCTTGGAAGAGCCATGGGGGACGTACGGGCGGTAGACGGGCGGGCAGGCCGTTACTACCTGGACCAACCGAATGACATTCGCTTTGGATACGTAGTTACGCGAATGGTTCGGGCGTCACACACTGTGACTTTACTGGGCGGCTGTCCGGAGCCTCCCGGTAGGGTGTTGCTGAAAGGGAGCGGCATCGCAGTGGCGGCGGCTCCGTCAGCTACAGCGCGCTCGAAGGCGAGTGCGCGGTTCAAATCCTCCAGCTTCCGCTGGGTCGCGCCAGAACCGTCATCATCGACGGATCGTCGCGGGTGTAACCATGGCGATACACCATGGCCACGTAATGGGATCGGCGGAGACTAGTGGCGCGTCACGTTTTGCGCAAGTGCAGACGCGGCACGGTTCAGCTAAGGCTCACGCTGATGAGAGATCAGTTTTTACGAAACTGTGCGACAGGTCACGCAGCAAATGTCGACAAGACGTGCAGGCGCGCACCTTCGATTTCAAGAGTCTCTTCCTGAACGACGCTGTCATCCAATACGACAAGCGACATACGCAACTCGTCCGATTCTTTGTGCATCAACACGATGCCGGCATCGCGGCCGTTGATGCGCAACGATTGGCCCGCATGAAGTGCGACATCCGGCCGCACCGTACGCAGGTGTCGCTTGTGTCCACCAAGAAAGTGCAGGCGTGCCGCGATTTCCTGGCCTGGGAAGCAGCCCTTGTTGAATGAGACCGCAAGCATGCGCTCCATCGACAATGCAGGCGGAAGTAACTCACCGAGTGCTTCATTGGGCAGCCACGCGAAACCTTTTTCGATATGACGTGCAAGCCATGCATCGTTGTCGTTGCGTGTGCCGATGCGTATCGATGCACCGCCTTCGCCAAGCACGAGCGCGCCGTCCTCGCTTTCATGCGCATGCATGTCATCGTGCGCATCGCCATCGGAGACGAAACACGCATCACCCAGCGTGATCGTGACCTTCGACCGAAACACGAAACGCTTCAGGTCATTCGCGAGCATCTCGCCATCACCGCCGCGCGGCACGATGACGAAGCGGTCATCGGTGATGCGCGCCACCTGGAGCAGGGCGCGGACCCGTCCCTTGGGATCCAGCCACCCGCTCCATTGCCACTGGCCGGTGGGGAGGGCCAGCACATCGCTGGTCAGCTGGGCATTGGCAAAGCCGGCGGCATCGGGGCCGGCAAGGGTGATCGGGCGAGTGGTACGGCTCGGCATGGGGGCGCAGGGAAGGTGGGGGAGGAGTAAGATATACGGTCGGGCCAAGGCCAAACCAAGGTTCGGCGGGTTCGTCAAGGTTGTGCTGTGAAGGCACAGGTATTACGCTTTTAGAGTTTTATAACCATGTCCGACCATCCCTCAGCGCCCGAAACGCCGAACGATTCCGCTCCTGCGAAACCGCTCGTCGACCCGGTCGTCCCCACGAACGGTGTGCCCGGGGTCGAGAAAGCGCCATTGGATCCCACCCGCTACGGCGATTGGGAAAAGAACGGACGCTGCATCGACTTCTGACCCGAAGGCGAGCGAGGGATAGTTTGGGCATCAGCGATTCCAATCCAGGATAGCCGCCATGGCACAAACGGGACGACCGCTCTCACCCCACCTCCAGGTCTACAAATGGCAAGTGCAGATGGTGACCTCCATCCTGCACCGCGCCTCCGGCATCATCCTTGCCGTCGGTAGCCTCCTTATCGTCTGGGGCCTCGCGTCCCTCGCCGCCGGCCCCGATGCCTACGCGTCGTTCAGTGCCTGCGCCGGCAGCGCCCTGGGCCTGCTGGTGCTGATCGGCTGGACCCTGGCGTTCTTCTACCACCTGGCCAACGGCATCCGCCACCTGGTGCAGGATACGGGCAAGGGTTACGCCATCGCCTCGTTCGTCCGCTCCAGCTGGACCTCGATCATCGTGGCCATCCTGCTCACCATCATCACGTGGGCCTATGTGCTTGCCGGGAGCCACGCATGAGCAAGGATCTGCGTAACCCGCTGGCCCGCGCCCGCGGCCTCGGCTCCGCGAAGGAAGGCGTCGGCCACTGGATGACCCAGCGCGTCACCGCGCTCGCCCTGGTGTTCCTCACCCTGTGGTTCCTGTGCACGCTGCTCGGCCTGCTGCACGCCGACTACGCCACCGCCCGCGCCACGCTGGCCAAGCCGTGGAACGCGGTGCTGGCCATCGCCTTCCTCGTCACGATGTTCCGCCACGCCGTCCTCGGCCTGCAGGTGGTCATCGAAGACTACGTCCATACCCGCTGGCTCGAAGTGGCCTCGCTGGTCGTTATCAAGTTCATCGCTGTACTCGCCGCGCTTACGGGCGTGTTCGCGGTGCTGCGTGTCGCGCTCGGAAGCTGATCCATGGAAGCCTATAAGGTCCAACAACATAAGTATGACGTGATCGTGGTCGGCGCCGGTGGCGCTGGCCTGCGCGCCACCTTCGGCCTGGCCGAAAAGGGCCTCAAGGCCGCGTGCATCACGAAGGTGTTCCCGACGCGTTCGCACACCGTCGCCGCGCAGGGCGGTATCTCCGCCGCGCTGGGCAACATGGGCGAAGACGACTGGCGCTTCCACTTCTACGACACGATCAAGGGCTCCGACTGGCTCGGTGACCAGGACGCCATCGAGTACATGTGCCGCGAAGCCATCCCGGCCATCATCGAGCTCGAGCACTACGGCGTGCCGTTCTCGCGTACGGAAGAAGGCAAGATCTACCAGCGCCCGTTCGGCGGCATGACCACGCATTACGGCAAGGGCACCGCGCAGCGCACCTGCGCCGCGGCCGACCGTACCGGCCACGCCATCCTGCACACGCTTTACCAGCAGGCGCTGGCCCACGACGCCACGTTCTTCATCGAATACTTCGCCATCGACCTTATCTTTGATAAGGACGGCGTCTGCCGCGGCGTGCTCGCGCTCGACATGAACGAAGGTACGCTGCACCTGTTCCGCGGCCACGCGGTGGTCATGGCGACGGGCGGCTACGGCCGTGCTTATTTCAGCGCTACCTCGGCCCACACCTGCACGGGTGATGGCGGCGGCATGGTCCTGCGCGCCGGCCTTCCGCTGCAGGACATGGAGTTCGTGCAGTTCCACCCGACGGGTATTTACGGTGCGGGCTGCCTCATCACCGAGGGCGTCCGCGGTGAAGGTGGTTACCTCACCAACTCCGAGGGCGAGCGCTTCATGGAGCGCTATGCACCGAACGCCAAGGATCTTGCCTCGCGTGACGTGGTCAGCCGCGCCATGACGATCGAGATCCGCGAAGGCCGTGGCGTGGGCCCGAATAAGGACCACATCCACCTGAACCTGATGCACCTCGGTCCTGAGGTCATCGGTGAGCGCCTCCCGGGCATCGCCGAATCCGCGCGCATTTTCGCGGGCGTCGACGTCACCAAGGAGCCGATCCCGGTGCTGCCGACCGTCCACTACAACATGGGCGGTATCCCGACGAACTATCACGGCGAAGTCGTGACCAAGCTCGACGACAACCCGGATTCGGTCGTGCCGGGCCTGTTCGCCATCGGCGAAGCGGCCTGCGTGTCCGTGCACGGCGCCAACCGCCTGGGCTCCAACTCGCTGCTCGATCTGGTGGTGTTCGGTCGTTCGGTTGCGAACCGCTGCGCCGAGATCATCAAGCCCGGTACGGCCCATCCGGACCTGCCGGCCAATGCGCTGGACCAGGCCCTGGGCCGTTTCGACGCGCTGCGCTACGCCAACGGCAACACGCCGACGGCCGCCATCCGCGCCGAGATGCAGAAGACCATGCAGAACGACGCCGCGGTGTTCCGCACCGGTGAAACGCTGCAGGAAGGCTCGACCAAGATTTCCGAGGTGTTCTCGAAGTTCAAGGACGTGAAGGTCACCGACCGTTCGCTGGTCTGGAACTCCGACCTCATCGAGACCCTGGAGCTTTCGAACCTGCTGGCCCAGGCCGTTGCCACCATGCATTCGGCCAACCAGCGCCCCGAGAGCCGCGGCGCGCATGCCCGCGAGGATTTCCCGGACCGCGACGACCACGACTGGCAGAAGCACACGCTGGTGTGGATTGACGAGGAAGGCCGTTCGAAGTTCGATTTCCGTCCGGTGCACATGTACACCCTGACGGATGAAGTCGAAGTCGTGCCGCCGAAAAAGCGCGTTTACTGATACCGGACCGGAGAGGCAATCGTGGCAGAGTTCACGCTACCCAAGAATTCCACAATTACGGCCGGCAAGCATTTCCCGGCGAAGGGCGCGAAGAATACGCGCACCTTCAAGATCTACCGCTGGACGCCGGACGACGGCCAGAACCCGCGCACCGATACGTACGAGGTTGACCTCGATACGTGCGGCCCGATGGTCCTGGACGCCCTGCTGAAGATCAAGAACGAGATCGACTCGACGCTGTCGCTGCGCCGCTCGTGCCGCGAAGGCATCTGTGGTTCGTGCGCGATGAACATCCAGGGCACCAACACCCTGGCGTGCACGCGTTCCATCGAGGAATGCGGCAGCAACGGCACCATCAACATCTACCCGCTGCCGCACATGCCGGTGGTGAAGGACCTGGTGCCCGATCTCACGCACTTCTACGCCCAGTTCGCCTCGATCAAGCCGTGGATGCGCACGCAGAGCCCGGCACCGGCCGACAAGGAGCGCCTGCAGTCGCCGGAAGACCGCAAGAAGCTCGATGGCCTGTACGAGTGCATCCTGTGCGCGTGCTGCTCCACGTCGTGCCCGAGCTACTGGTGGAACGGCGATCGTTACCTCGGCCCGGCCATCCTGCTCCAGGCTTACCGCTGGATCGTGGATAGCCGCGATGAAGACACCGGCAACCGCCTGGACGACCTCGAAGATCCGTTCAAGCTGTACCGCTGCCACACCATCATGAACTGCGCCCGCACCTGCCCGAAGGGCCTGAACCCGGCCAAGGCGATCGCGGAGATCAAGAAGCTGATCGTGCAGCGCCGTTCGGCGTGATGAAGTAAGGCGCCCGCTTGTCGCGGGCTGTGAGTCAGCCGCTTTGCGGCTTGTAAATCGCCAGTGGAATCACGAGATGCAGTCCTGCGATTCTAATGACGATTTACAGCTGGCCGAAGGCCACGACTGACAGCCCGCGAGCGGCGGGCGGCTTGCCAGTGGCGCCAACCTGGGCCGATGCGGAGCGAAGACCCCATGCTCACTGACCCTCGTCTCAAACGCCTGCGCTGGCGTACCCGCCGCGGTACCCGCGAGCTCGACCAGCTGTTCGGCTGGTGGCTCGACGAGCGTTTCGCTGACGCGGATGAGCCTGCCAGGCTGGCATTCGATGAGCTGCTGGACGTGCAGGATCCCGATCTTTGGGATTGGGTGATGGGCCATGCCCGCGCCCCACGCGACGACTGGCAGGCCATCATCGATGAGATCCGCGCAAGGCATCACCTTTGAGCCAAGGCCGTCGCCCAGGCTGACCTGGCTTCTTTCCCTCATTGTCCTTTCCGGCGCCATGGCGCCGTGGCCTACCAGCTTGCCGTTGGTGGCGCGGGCGGGCCTCTCCGTGGCTGCGCTGTTCCTTGGTGTGTGGCGGGTACGCCGGTTCATCCGGGTGCCCCTGGCCGCCGTGCAATGGCACCCACAAGGGGCCTGGGTGGTGGTCGATAACGCGGGGCAGCCCTTTGCCGCGGAACCTCGGGATATCCGCGTGGTCGGTGGATGGGTTGTTCTACGACTTTTCTGGCACGAGGGCAGGGCGTCCCTGGTGCTGGGCCCGGATAACATGGCGGCGGAGGAGCTCCGGATCCTCCGCATCCGCCTCGGCCCCCTGTAGGAGCGCGCTTGCCCGGCGCCGCCGCATCGGGCAATCTGCCGCGCGGTGCCTGCGTTTCGTGGCGGCTCCCTCATCCAAGGTGCTTTTCGACAGGTATGTTCAGACCCCTCGAGCTCTTTATTGGCCTGCGCTATACGCGGGCCAAGCGGCGCAACCAGTTCATCTCGTTCATCTCGACAGTGTCCATCGTCTGCATCGCCATCAGCGTGACCGCGCTGATCACGGTGATGTCGGTGATGAACGGGTTCGACAGCGAGCTGCGTTCGCGCATTCTCGGCGCGGTGGCGCACGTCACCGTGTCCGGTATCGACGAGACCGTGCGCGATTGGCAGCGCGCAGTCGATGTGGCCAAGGCCACGCCGCACGTCGAGGGCGCGGCCCCCTACGTTGAAATCCAGGCCTTCCTGCAGGCGCGCCGCTCCAGCGGCGCGATCATCCGTGGCGTTGTGCCCTCCCTTGAGCCGAAGGTCTCCGACCTCGACCGGCACATGGTCGAGGGCAAGATGACCGACCTGACCGATCACAGCTGGAACATCATCCTCGGCCGCGAGCTGGCCCTGGAGCTGGGTGTGACCACCGGTGACAAGGTGACGGTGGTCGTGCCCCAGTTCACGGCCACGCCGATGGGTGCGGTGCCGAAACTGCGCAACTTCACCGTCAGCGGCATCTTCGAGCTGGGCATGCAGGAGTACGACTCCAACCTCGCCCTGATCAGCATGCCCGATGCCGAGCGGCTGAACGGCCAGGAGGGGCCTACGGGTATCCGCCTGAAGCTCAACGACATGCGCGAGGCCATGCCCGTCGCGCAGGACCTGGTCAACCGGCTGGGCCAGTCGTACCGGGTGCAGACCTGGATGGACACGCACGCGAACTTCTTCCATGCGATCGACATGGAGAAGACGGTGATGTTCGTGATCCTCTCGCTGATCATCCTGGTGGCCGTGATCAACCTGATTTCCATGCTGATGATGCTGGTGACCGACAAGCAGGCGGATATCGCCATCCTGCGCACCCTCGGTTCCACGCCGCGCAGCATCATGGCCATGTTCATGGTGCAGGGCTTGCTGGTCGGCATCGTCGGTATCGGCGTCGGTGTCACGCTGGGTTCGCTGCTGTCCTACAACCTGCCGGCCATCGTGAAATTCATTGAGCACGTGACGGGGCATACCTTCCTGGCCCCGGATGTCTACTACATCAGCGAAGTGCCGAGCCAGTTGCTTTGGTCCGATGTGGGCTGGGTCGTGCTCGTGACCTTTGGTTTCTCGCTGCTGGCTACCTTGTACCCCGCGTGGCGCGCGTCGCGCGTGCAGCCCGCCCAGGCGCTCCGTTATGAATAACCCAAGCGATATCGTCCTGCGCGCCACGGGTGTGGCCAAGGTGTACGAGGAAGGCGACCTGCGCACCGGCGTGCTTTCCAACGTGAACTTCGAGCTACGCCGTGCGCAGACACTGTCGATCGTCGGCGCGTCCGGTTCCGGCAAATCCACGCTGCTGCACATCATCGGCGGCCTGGATACGCTTAGCGCCGGCAAGGTCGAGGTCAACGGCCGCGTGCTGTCCGAGCTTTCGGATGCCGAGCGTGGGCGTGAGCGCAATCGCTCGCTCGGTTTCATCTACCAGTTCCACCACCTGCTGCCCGAGTTCACCGCACTGGAGAACGTGTGCATGCCGCTGCTGATTCGTGGCGTGGCGATCGCGCAGGCGCAGAAGGAGGCCACCGCGCTGCTCGAGCGCGTCGGCCTGGGTGCGCGTCTGCGCCACCGGCCGGCGGAGATGTCGGGTGGTGAGCGTCAGCGTTGTGCGGTGGCGCGTGCGCTGGTCACGCGACCCGCGTGCGTGCTCGGCGATGAGCCGACCGGCAACCTCGATGAAGCCAATGCGGCGGCCGTTTACGACCTGATGCTGGAGCTGAATCGCGAGATCGGCACGAGCTTCGTGCTGGTGACCCACGATCCCCGGCTGGCGAAGCGGATGGATCGCACCCTCGAGCTGCACAACGGCGAACTGTTCGAGCGCTAAGCCGCCGCCAGTTTCCCGCCGCGACGCCGCTGTAGGAGCCCACCCTGTGGGCGACGCCGTTCGCGACCGCGCAACAGGTCCTGTTGCCCTGTCGCGAAAAGATGTCGCCCACAGGGTGGGCTCCTACAGCATCCGGCGATCAGATCGATTTGCTGATGATCTTCTGCGTCGCGGCGCGGCCGGCGGCGTCGGCCAGGGCAACGACGGCGAAGTTGTGATCGCCCGACGACCAGTAGTTGGCCAGCAGGCCGCCATCCTCGCGTTCGCCTCGCGGCAGTAGGTGGCGCGCCGCACCGGGCGGGCGCACGTAGAAGCTCACCGTGTGGCCGTTGCCATCGTCGTAAAGGACCATGGCCGCCGGGCCCTGGTCCGTGGCGAACAGGCGGCCACCCATGGGTCGGAAGCCGGCATCGGCCAGGTCGGGCAGGCGCACGTCCGCGCCCACGCGACCGCTTAGCCACGCGCGCAGGTCGTTTTCATTCGGCGTGCTGATGTCCAGGCCAAGGCCATGGTCCACCGCCAGCAGCCGGTACGCCTGCATCGCGTCGGCCATGGGTTCCATGGCGCCCTTGCCCATGCCGCGCGCCATCCAGCCGCCCATGGCGCCCAGGCTGAGGCAGAGGACGAAGCCGGCCGCGATGGCCGCCCGGCGCACGCGTCGTTCGCGCAGGCGGCCGCGGATCAGTGCCGGGTCGATGGCCGGGGCAGGGGCCAGGTCGCCGGCCAGCAGGGCACGCAGTTGCTGTGCGCCCTGGCGCCACGCCTGGACCTCTTCAGCGCGTTCGGCATCACGGGCCAGGTAGCGTTCCACGTGGCTGCGCCGCGATTCATCGAGGTGGCCGTCCACGTACGCGTGGATATCGTGTTCGCTAGGCGGTGAGGTGGTCATTTCAGTAGCCGCAGGGCAGGGGTTTCAGTGGTGCCGTCACCCAGTGCGCGCAACGCGCGCCGGGCACGGGAAAGTCGCGACATGACGGTGCCGATGGGTACGCCGAGAATGCCGGCTACCTCCTGGTAGCTGAGCCCCTCGACGGTGACCCACAACAACAGGCTTCGTTGCTCGTCAGGCAACGCTGCGAAGGCCGCCAGGGTGGCGTGGGCCTCGGCCACGCGCTCGGCCGATGGCCACGTCGGCTCCTCGTCCCGCCCCAGCATGCCAAGCAGCCGCGCGTAGCGGCCGGCCCGGCGTTTCCCATCAAGAAACAACCGGTACAAGATCGCAAACAGCCACGCCCGCAGACTCTCGTCATCGCGCCGCGAGTTCCATTTCGCGAGTGCCCGCTCCATCGTCGACTGGACCAGGTCATCCGCGGCGTGCGCATCGCGGGCGAGCCACAGCGCAAAGCGCCGCAAGCGCGGCAGCATGGTGCGCAAGGCTTCGTCGAATTGCGGATCGGACATGCCGGGCCTCGTGCCGGAGCGGGACATGGGTTAGACGACCGTCGTGACGGAATATTCCGTTCACAGGGAATAAAAGTCGCTGACGTGCGTCCCACCTTTTGAAGCCCCTTTCCCTGGGGCGAAGGAGAACCACCATGCAGGACCCCAGGAACCCGCGCCCCCCGTCAGGCCTTGCCTGGCGCTGGGGCGTGATCGGCCTGGCCGTTATCGGCACCGCGGCAGTCTTCGGCTATGCCGGCGGCTGGCTGGCCCCCGACCGGCTCAGCCCGAAGAAGATCATCAACGTGCTGCAGGCCAACGGCGGCGACCACCCTGGCTACCGGCGCAACCACGCCAAGGGCATCTGCGTGGGTGGGCATTTCGAATCGAGCGGGCAACTGGCGCCGTTCTCCGCGGCCAAGCTGTTCGCCTCGGGCACCAGCACGCCGGTGGTGGGCCGCCTGGCCATCCCTGGCGGCAACCCCCAGGCGCCAGATAGCTCGGCGCCTATCCGCAGCTTCGCCCTGCGCTTCGACATGGCTGATGGCGAGCAGTGGCGTACGGGCATGAACGCCATGCCGGTGTTCCCGGTGTCGACCCCGCAGGCGTTCTATGAACTGAATGTCGCCACCGCTCCCGACCCGGCGACGGGCAAGCCGAACCCGGACAAGGCCAAGGCCTTCTTCAGTTCGCACCCCGAGACTGGCCCGTTCCTCATGTGGATCTCGCAGGCGAAGCCGCCGGCCAGCTATGTGGACGAGACCTACAAGAGCCTCAACGCGTTCTATCTCCGTGACCCTGCCGGACAGCGTCACGCAGTGCGTTGGCAGGTGGTGCCGGAAACGCCTTCCACGGGTGATGGCAGCCCGGCGGCGGGCGATACCGACTACCTGGCCGCCGATCTGCAGAAGCGCCTCGCACAGGGTCCCGCGCGCTGGCACCTTCAGTTCATTTTTGCCAACGATGGTGACCCCGTGGATGACGCGTCCAAGGCGTGGCCCGACGATCGCAAGATGGTCGATGCCGGCACGATCGTGGTTGACAGCTGGCAGCCGCAAGCGGATGGCCCGTGTCGCGACGTGAACTACGATCCCGCCATCCTGCCGCACGGCATGGAGATCTCGGGCGATCCGATCATCGTCGCGCGCTCGGCGGCGTATGCCGAATCGTACCTGCGCCGCACGAGTGAGGAAGGGCATCTGCCGGGCACCGAACGGCCGAAGGGGGAGACGCCATGAGCCGCTACGACACGTTCCATCCCGTGGCCCGCGTGCTGCACTGGCTCATGGCCATCATGATCCTGGCAATGCTGTTCATTGGCGCTGGCATGGTGAGCACACTGGCGGAGAAGCACGCCACGCTGGTCGCCATCCACCGGCCGCTGGGCATGATCATTTTCGTGCTGGCCTTGATCCGGCTCGGCTTCCGTCTGGTGCACCGCCCACCACCGTTGCCGGTGGGGATGCCCGAATGGCAGAAGCTGGCTGCGAAAGGTTCGCATTGGGTGCTGTACACGCTGATGATCCTCATGCCGCTGATTGGCTGGGGCATGCTATCCGCAGGAAAATATCCGGTGGTGATGTGGGGCGGGTTCGTGCTGCCGCCCATCCTGCCGCAAGACCCTGCGCTGTTCGCATGGTTGCGTGAGGCCCACCGCTATCTCGCGTGGTTGTTCTTCCTCACGTTCCTCGCGCACATGGGCGCGGCATTGATGCACGGCCTGATTCGTCGCGATGGCGTGCTCAAGTCGATGACGACAGGCAACTAAGGCCCCTGTAGGAGCGCACCCTGTGCGCGACGCTGTTCGCGATAACACAGCAAGGTCGTGGCGCTATCGCGAAAGAGGTCGCCCACAGGGTGGGCTCCTACAGAGTCTGGATGAATCGGGCACAATCGCCCGCATGCGCCTAGCCCTCATCACCATGCTCGTGCTGCTCGCCGGTTGCCGCAGCGTCGGCTATTACGCCCATGTCAGCCATGGGCAGATGGCATTGCTTGCGGCGCGCAAGCCGATCGATAAGGTGATCGATGATCCGAAAACGCCGGACAAGGTGCGCAAGCGCCTGGTCACGGCACGGGATGCACGGCGGTTTGCCAGTGATCAGCTGGACCTCCCCGCGAACCGTAGCTACACGTATTACGTGCAGCTCGATCGCCCCTGGGTGGCGTACAACGTTTTCGCCACTCCGGAGCTCTCGGTCGATCCGGTCGTGCACTGTTTTCCGTTCGCCGGCTGCGTGTCGTACCGAGGCTACTTTCGTCGCGAGCTCGCCGACCGCGAGGCCGCACGCCAGCAGGCGTTGGGATACGACGTAAGCATCGGCGATGTCCCTGCGTACTCCACGCTGGGTTGGTTTGCCGATCCCCTCTTGAGCAGCATGCTTGGCTGGGATGATGACGATCTGGTGGGGACGATCTTTCACGAACTCGCCCACCAGAAGATCTACGTGAAGAACGATTCGTCGTTCAACGAGTCGTATGCCAGCTTCGTCGAACAGGAAGGTGTGCGAGAGTGGCATGCCGCGAAGGGCCTGGTGGCACCTGACCCGAAGGGCGACATGCTCTCCCGCTCGTTCACGCAGCAGGTGCTCGCGTTGCGCGATGGATTGAAGGCGATGTATGCGATGCCGATGACGGATGAGGTCAAGCGGGTCGCCAAGGCCGAGGCCTTTGAAGTCTTCCGCGGGCAGTACCTCGCCTGGCGCGCGAACGAAGCGGGCGGTGACCACCGCTACGACCGCTGGATGGCGCAGCCGATGAACAACGCGAAGCTTCTGCCGTTCGGTTTGTACGATCAGTGGACGGGGGCGTTCGCTACGCTGTTCGATAATAGCGGCCGCCAGTGGCCGGCCTTCTTCACCGCCGTGGCGACGCTGGCGAAGCTCCCACCCGACAAGCGCACGCGCGAACTCAAGGCGCTGCAACCCCTGTAGAAGCGCGCTTGCGCGCGATGGGTGCTTGCCGCAAGGCTGCTATCGCGCGCAAGCGCGCTCCTACAGGGGGGGGGGCTTTGGGCTCGTTGCGACACACGGGCGCACCGGGCCGCCGTTACACCGATTTTGGCGCAACCGCAACCCTTGGCGTTCGTGCAGGGAAACGCTGTGTTCGCATCTGGCCGTCCAGACGGCCAATCCCGGGTGTATGGTCGGGCGTCTGTTCCACGGTGGCCTGTCTAATGTCCCTTGTTTCTTCCTGGTTCCGCATCCGCTTTTGGAAGCGCGTCGCCGCCGGCTTTGTGCTGGGCGCGCTCGCGGGCTGGGCTTTTGGGCCTTCGGCGGCCACCTGGTTCGGCCCACTGGGCGAGCTTTACGTCACGCTGATCAAGATGATCGCCGTGCCATTGGTGT
Organism: Luteibacter aegosomatissinici; assembly: GCF_023078495.1. Classification (NCBI taxonomy): domain Bacteria; kingdom Pseudomonadati; phylum Pseudomonadota; class Gammaproteobacteria; order Lysobacterales; family Rhodanobacteraceae; genus Luteibacter; species Luteibacter aegosomatissinici. Next base: position 2,172,961 of record NZ_CP095742.1, read on the forward strand.
TCTTTGCTGTACTCCATAGCGTCTCCAGTTTGCATGGAGTCAAAGACGTTGCTGCGCTCGGGTCGCGCACCTTTCTCTGGTTTGCTGCGACGGCCACCCTGGCCGTGGTGGTGGGCCTTGGGGTAGCGCTGGCGACCCAGCCGGGCCTTGGCGTCGAAGGACTCGCAGCGCCTTCGGGCTGGCACCCGAAAGTGCTGCCCGAACCGATCAAGGTGCTACTGGATATCGTGCCGGCCAACCCGTTCCGTGCCCTCACCGAAGGCAAGATCCTGCAGGTCATCTTCTTCGCCGGGTTGCTGGGGCTCGCCTTCGTGAAGATAGGCGAGAAATCCGCGCGCCTGCGTGAGCTTGCCGGCGAGGCCAACGATGCGATGATCCAGGTCACCCGCTTCGTGCTCGAAGTGACGCCGTTCGGTACGTTTGGCCTGATTGCCGCCCTGGTGGGCGCCTACGGTTTCGAAAAGCTGCTGCCGCTGGCTACCTTCGTTGGTGCGTTGTATCTCGCATGCGCGTTGCAGATCGTGGTCGTGTACGGCGGCCTGCTGCTGGCCCATGGGCTTAACCCGCTTAAATTCTTCCGCGCGGCGTTCCCGGCGATGCAGGTGGCTTTCACCTCATCGTCCAGCTTTGCGGCCATGCCCATCGCGCTGCGCAGCGTGGTGCGTAACATGGGTGTGAAGGAAGAGTACGCGGCGTTCGCCGTGCCGCTCGGCGCGAGCATCAAGATGGACGGCTGCGGCGCGATCTACCCGGCCATCTCGGCGGTGTTCATTGCGCAGTATTTCCACCTGGACCTGCAGCCCGCGCAGTACATCATCATCCTGCTGGCATCGGTGCTGGGTTCGTTCGGCACGGCCGGCGTGCCGGGTACGGCCACCGTCATGGTGACCCTGGTATTGAGCTCGGCGGGCCTGCCGCTGGAGGGCATCGGCTACCTTGTCGCGATCGATCGCATCCTCGACATGATGCGCACGATGACCAATGTGACCGGGCAGATGGTGGTGCCGGTGCTCGTCGCGCGCGAGCGGGGCATTCTGGATCTCGAGGTTTATAACCGCGCGTCCAGCGAGCTCGTCGTCGAACAAGCCGCCTGACCCTGCTTCTGTAGGGGCGCGTTATTTTGCCTTTCGCGTGGCCATGTGTTTCAGGTAGGCCTCGAGGTCATCCAGGTCGCGGTCGCTTAGCACCGTGCTGTTGAACCCGGGCATCTTCGCCTGCGGCCAGTGGCGCAGGTCCTGGGGGTTGCGCACCAGCACGCGGAGCATGCCGTCGCGCAGGTATTCAGTAGGGCTGTGCGGGATATTCAGGTCGGGGCCGAGCTTCGCGTCGCCCTGGCCGTTGAGCGTGTGGCAGGTGATGCAGTTGCGCTGGAACACCTCGAAGCCACGCATGACCGGGCTGTCCTTCGCCAGGCCGGCCGCCGGGCGCATGAGCGGAAAGCGGGCGGCCGGGTCTGCCAGGACCCGTACGGAGGCGATCTGGTACGGCCATTGCTCGGGGCCTACCTTGCTGGCCTCCGGGTGCAGCCACACGAGATAGAACGGCCCCGCCGAGGGCTTGCCATCGCCCAGTGCGGGCCACGCGGTATCTTCCACGGCCAGCCACGCCTCGGCACCCTGGCTCTCCAGGACCAGGGCGGCGGGGATTTCGGCCGCAAAGCCGTCCAGCGCGGTGAACTGCAGGTGCGCATCGGGTGGCACGCCCTTGAGCAGAGCCTTCAGTGGCACGGCTTTGTAGCGCATCGTGCGGTGGTACGAGACATCCCCGGGCACCTCGATCGTCCGTGCGTCGGGGCGTGCGAGCAGCTGCTGGGTGGTCAGGGTGGCCGTGCCATGGCCGGTATCCATCGAGAGGCTGGCGGCCTGGGCCAGGCCAGCAGCACCGGCGAGGAGTAGGGCTAGCAAAAAGCGCACGGGGAATCCTTGGGCGGGGCGAATGGCCGCGGTACCCTCGAATTATGACCTTGTCGCCCCCATGAGGGCAGTTCACACGATCACGGATCCACCATGTCCGATACCACCGTTCCCGAGTTCTTCGCGCACTTCCCCATGCCGAAGATCACCAGCGGCGAGCTGGATGCCGATCTCGCGGCCGACGATAACCGCATCGCCATCCTGTTCCTTTGGGGGCGCGATTGCCCCAACTGCGATATCGCCAAGCGGCAGATGCTGCTGACCCAGGCGCGCTTCCAGAAGCCCGAGGTCCGCTGGATGCAGGACAACGTGTATGACGATCCCAAGATGGCCACGCGCTTCGGCCTGCATGGCATCCCCGCTTTTTTCCTGTTCCATCGCGGCAAGAAGCTCGGCCGTATTACCTCCTGGCCCGGCACCGACAGTTTCCTTGAAGCGGTCGACAAGCAGATTGCCCTGACCGGGGCCAGCGCATGATCATCAACTCGCTGCTCGATACCGACCTGTATAAGTTCACGATGATGCAGGTGGTTCTGCATCAGTACCCGGCCGCTGAAGTCGAATACCGTTTCCGCTGCCGTACGCCCGGTATCGACCTCGTCCCGATCATTCCGGCCATCCGGGAAGAGCTCGCGCACTTGTGCTCGTTGCGATTCGGCGAGGACGAGCTGGCCTACCTGCGCGCCATGCGCTTCATTGACAGCGACTTCGTCGATTTCCTCGGCCTGTTCCAGCTCAATGCCAAGTACGTGGACATCGCCCCATCGGCGAAGGGCAATGGTGAAATCGAGCTGGTGATTCGTGGTCCCTGGCTGCACACCATTCTGTTCGAAGTGCCGCTGCTCGCGATCATCAACGAGCTGTACTTCCGCCACGCCTACCCGGATCACGACCTGGCCGAAGGGCGCAAGCGCCTGCGTGCAAAGATTTCGCTGCTGCGCGATACGCCGGGATTCGAGAAGGTGCGCGTGGCCGACTATGGCACGCGCCGCCGTTTCTCCGGTGCGTGGCACGAAGAGGCGCTGGGCATCATGCGCGCCGAGTGGGGCAAGCAGCTGGCCGGCACGAGCAACGTGCTGTTCGCCAAGCAGCAGGGCATGACCCCCATCGGCAGCATGGCCCACGAATACCTGCAGGCGTTCCAGTCGCTGGGCCCGCGGCTACGCGATTCACAGGTGGCGGCGCTCGAGGCATGGGCGCGCGAATACCGCGGCGACCTGGGCATTGCGCTTTCCGATGTGTACGGCCTGGATGCGTTCCTGCGTGATTTCGATATGTACTTCTGCAAGCTGTTCGATGGCGCGCGGCACGACTCGGGCGACCCGTTCGCGTGGGGTGACCGGATCCTCGCGCACTACGAAAAGAACCGTGTCGATCCGCGTACGAAGACGCTGGTGTTCAGCGACAGCCTGGATATCCCCAAGGTGATGGAACTGCACAAGCACTTCGAGGGGCGCTGTATCGTATCGTTCGGCGTGGGCACCAACCTCACCAACGACACGGGCCCGGATCCGATCAACATCGTGATCAAGATGACCCGCTGCAATGGCCAGCCCGTGGCCAAGCTCTCCGATTCACCCGGCAAGAGCATGTGCGAGGACCTGGATTACCTGGCCTACCTGCGCCGCGTTTTCGATCTGCCGCCGGCCGCATAATCCCTGCGCTAGAAGCGTCTGTTGTAGGAGCGCGCTTGCGCGCGATCGGGTCTTGCGGTGAGCACCCATCGCGCGCAAGCAAGCGCACTCCTACAGGTCTAGACAGCGCGGGCGATGGCTTCCCGCGTCGCAGACAACACTTCGCGTGACAACGCGTCGTCGCTTGAAGCGACAGCGCGCGCCACGGCGACGGCACCAATCTGCGCGGCGAGCGCCGCGATGGACACACGCCGTCGCTCGTCCGCGGACACGGCGGGGTCGAGTGATGCCTCGAACAACGCGATCTCGGCCTGGAACGCGGCAGCGAAGTTTGCGCTCAGCGCCGGCCCATGCCGTGACGCTTCGCTGGCCGAAGCCACCATCGGGCAGCCTTCGCCGACGCGATCACGCGCACGCACGGAAAAAAGGGCATCGAGATAGTCGGTAAACGTGGGCTGCCGCCCGGCCGCCCACGCATCGATGGATGCCATGTTGCCGGCAAAGGCCTGGGAAAACGCCGCCGCCACCAGCGCCTCCTTTGAGGGAAAGTGCGCGTAGAGCGCGCCATGGGTGAGCCCGGCCTCCTTGGCGACCTCGGCCACACCTACACCGTCCACCCCACGCTCCCTGAACAGTCGTGCTGCCGCATTGAGCAGCTGAGCCTTGTTTTCTTCGGATTTCTGTTTCGAAACGCGCACAGCTCACTTCCTCACAAATCGAAGCAGGTTTTTACATTGCACTCACCATCAAAATAATTATGATTGTGGGCGCAATCAAAAGCCAGCCCTACGAAGGCCATGCCGCTTTCGCCGGGTTACCTGACCTGTCGAGGAGATTAGCCATGTCTGTCGCAACACACACGTTCCGCACCATTGCCCTGGCCGCCGGCCTTTCGCTTGGCGCATCGGTCGCCGTGGCGGCCGAGCCCATCCACAACATCGTCCTGGTGCACGGCGCCTTCGCCGACGGCTCGGGTTGGCGACCGGTCTACGATCGGCTGGTGAAGAAGGGCTACCACGTCAGCGTCGTGCAGGAGCCGGAAACCAGTCTCGAGGCCGATGTCGCCGCGACGCGCCGGGTGATCGATCAGCAGGACGGCCCTGTCGTCCTGGTGGGGCATAGCTGGGGCGGGCAGGTGATCACCGATGCTGGCGACGACCCGAAGGTAAAGTCGCTGGTCTATCTGGCGGCCTTGATGCCGGATGTGGGGGAGAGCACCGAGACGCTGGAGACGAAGCCGCAGTTCCCCGCGCCGAACAGCGATGTGAAGCTCACGGCAGACGGGTTCTTTTACATGGACCCGGCGAAGTACCAGGCGAACTTCGCGGCGGATTCTCCGGCCGACCTGGCGACTTTCATGGCTCAGTCGCAGGTGTTTCTCTCGCAGAAGGCTTTTAAGACACCGGCGAAGGCGGCACCGTGGAAGACGAAACCGACGTGGGCCGTCGTCCCGACCGCTGACAAGACGATCAATCCCGACCTCGAGCGTTGGATGTACAAGCGCGCCAAAGCAAAGGTTACGGAAGTGCCGGGCGCCAGCCACACGGTCTTCCTGTCCCATCCGGATCTCGTCGTCTCGATCATCGAGCAGGCCGCGGGCAAGTAAGCCGCGCCGGCTAATCACGGGAGAACATCATGCGATATCGCGTTCTTGGCCAGCATACGGGCCTTCGCGTTTCCGAACTCGTGCTAGGCACGGGTAACTTCGGCACCCGTTGGGGGCACGGCGCCGAGCCCGGTGAAGCCCAGCGCATGCTCGATGCCTACCAGGCCGCCGGCGGCAACTTCCTCGATACGGCCGATACGTACCAGTTCGGGGAATCCGAGGAGATCCTTGGCCAGCTGCTGCAAGGCCGTCGCGACGAGTTCGTGCTCGCGACGAAGTACACGCAAGCCGGCGGAAGGAGCGACGGCATTCTCGTTACGGGTAACAGCCGTCGCGCGATGGTGACTTCCGTCGAGGCAAGCCTGCGCCGTTTGAAGACCGACCGGATCGACCTGTACTGGACGCACTTTCCTGATCGGGTGACGCCAATCGAAGAGATCCTGCGCGGGTTCGACGATCTTGCCCGTGCGGGCAAGATCCTCTATGCCGGCTTGTCGGACTTCCCTGCATGGCGAGTCGCCCGTGCGGTGACGCTGGCCGAGGTGCGTGGCTCGCTGCCGATCGCGGCGATACAGGTGGAACACAGCCTCGTGGAGCGCACCACCGAGCACGAATTGCTGCCCGCCGCCGACGCGCTGGGCCTGGGTGTCGTTGCCTGGTCGCCGCTGGGCGGCGGCGTGCTCACCGGCAAATACCGGCGTGGCGAGGTGGGGCGCAAGGAAGGTTTTGCGGGCCGCGTGTTCCAGGACGAAAACAGCGCGCAACGCACGCGCGTCGTCGATGCCTTGCTCGCGATCGCTGACGAGACGGGGCTGGACCCGGGGGCGCTCGCGATCGCCTGGGTGGCGCGAAAGGGGCCGTTGCCGATCATCGGGCCCCGCAGCGTGCAGCAGCTCGAAAGCAACCTACGTGCAACGCAGATCACGCTATCGGATGAGCAGCTTGCGCGTCTGGACCAAGCCAGTGCATTGGCGCCGATCTTTCCGCACAGCCTGATCGAGGATCCGGCGAACCAGCAGAAGGCATCGGGCGGGAAACTCGACGACCTGGTGTTACCAGCACGCCAGGTGGCCTGAGCTTTCTGTAGGAGCGCGCTTGCGCGCGATCGGGTCTTGCGGCAAGCACCCATCGCGCGCAAGCGCGCTCCTACAAGGGCAACAACGGTGCCGCGGCGATCAGAACGCCGGCAGCACGGCGCCGTTGTAGGTCTTCTCGATGAACGCCTTCACCTCGGGCGAGGTGAGCGCGGCGGCGAGCTTCTGCACACGCGGGTCGTCCTTGTTGTCGGGGCGCGAGACCAGGAAGTTCACGTACGGCGAATCCTTGTCTTCGATCAGCAGCGCATCCTTCACCGGGTTCAGGCCGGCGGCGAGGGCGTAGTTGGTGTTGATCAGCGCAAGGTCCACTTCATCCAGCACGCGCGGCAGCATGGCCGCTTCGAGCTCGCGGAACTTCAGGTGCTTCGGGTTCTGGTCTACATCCTTGAGCGTGGCCAGCTTGTCACCCGGGTTCTTCAGGGTGATGAGGTTGTGCTTGGCCAGCAGGAGCAGGGCGCGGCTGTTGTTGCTCGGATCGTTCGGGATCACGACGTTGGCGCCATCAGGCAGCTGGTCGATCGACTTGAACTTGCGCGAGTAGGCGCCGAACGGTTCGATATGCACGCCGACGACCTTGACCAGGTTCGTGCCGCGCTCGCGGTTGAAGGCATCCAGGTAGGGCTCGGTCTGGAAGAAGTTCACGTCCAGCTGCTTCTGGGCCACCTGCATGTTCGGCTGCACGTAGTCGGTGAAGACCTTGATTTCGATCTCGACGCCCTGCTTTGCGAGCAGGGGTCTGATTTCCTTGAGGATTTCCGCATGCGGCACCGGTGTCGCAGCGACAGTGAGCGGCTTGCCGGCATCGGCCGCGCCACCCGATTCACCATGGGAACAGCCCGCCAGGACAACGGCGAGGGCGGTAACCAGGGGCAGGAGGTACTTCTTCATGGGGGCGTCCGGGCGGATGTTGCGGTGCGACAGCATAGACGTCCATACCGCCAGATGCAAAAAGGCCCCGGTTTGGCGTTATTTACGGCTATACCGCGCCACAAGCCAGTCGCCGAGCATCTGCAGCAGCTGGACCAGCACCACGAGCAGGGCCACGGTGACCAGCATGTAATCCGGCTTGTAGCCGTTGTAACCGTACTGGTAGGCAAGGGCGCCCAGGCCACCCGCACCCACGATGCCACCCATGGCGGTGTAGCCGACCAGGGCGACGGCGGTGACCGTGGTCGCCGCGACCAGGCCCGGCCTTGCCTCGGGAAGAAGCACGCGTGCCACGATCTGTTTCGTGGTGGCACCCATGGCCTGGCTCGCTTCGATCACGCCGCGGTCCACCTCGCGCAACGCGGTTTCCACCAGGCGGGCAAAGAACGGTGCCGCGCCGATCACCAGCGGAACGATGGCGCCACGGATGCCGATGCTCACGCCGGTGATCGCCTTCGTGACGGGAATCAGCAGGATCATCAGGATGATGAAGGGGATGGAGCGCAGCACGTTTACGACCAGCGACAGCACGCCATAAAGCTTTGGTTTGGCATGTAGCTGGCCGCGTGCGGTGAGGAATAGCCAGATGCCCAGGGGCAAGCCGAGTGCGAGGGTAAAGAGGAGTGAGCCGCCGAGCATCAGCAGCGTGTCGAAGCACGCCTGCAGGATTTCGGCCCAGTCGATGTTGGGGAACAGGGTTTGCAGCGGGCTCATCGGGCCACCTCTTCAATATCGACGCCGGCGGCGCGGATCTGCGCCAGCGCCTCGTCCAGGCGGTCGCCATGCATGGCCAGGGTGAGCTGGCCGTATGGCACATCCTTGATCCGGTCCACCCGGCCCGATAGCAGGTTGTATTCCACGCCGGTGTCGCGCACGACGCGCGAGAGCAGTGGCGAATACGTTGCCTCGCCGCGGAACGACAGGCGGAACAGTTTGCCAGGCACGCCAGCGTATTCCGGGCCGCGGCCTTCGCGGTGGTCGGCCTCGGCCACGAAGCGGCGCGTCGTCGGGTGCTGTGGGTGCAGGAACACATCCGCCACGGTGCCCATCTCGACGACGTTGCCCGCATCGAGTACGGCCACCCGGTCGCACACGCGGCGGATCACGTCCATCTCGTGGGTGATCAGCACAATGGTGAGGCCGAGCCGGCGGTTGATGTCGGCAAGCAGTTCCAGAACCGACGCCGTGGTCTGCGGATCGAGGGCGCTGGTGGCTTCATCGCAAAGCAGGATGGATGGCTTGCTGGCAAGGGCGCGCGCAATGCCGACGCGCTGCTTCTGTCCGCCGGAAAGCTGGGCGGGGTATTTGCGGGCGTGTGCCTCCAGGCCGACCAGCTTGAGCAGTTCATCCACGCGGGCGGCGATGTCAGCTTCGCTGAGGTCGCCGTGAAGGCGCAGCGGGAATGCCACGTTGTCGGCCACGGTTTTCGACGACAGCAAATTGAAGTGCTGGAAGATCATGCCGATGCCCGCGCGCAGGCGGCGCAGCTCGGCGCCCTCGGCGTGGGTCACGTCGCGGCCGTCGATCCATACCTTGCCGGCCGTGGGGCGCTCCAGCAGGTTGATCATGCGCAGCAAGGTGGATTTGCCGGCACCGGAGTGGCCGATGATGCCGAATACCTCGCCCTGGTTGATGGCAAGATCCACGGGTTGCAGGGCGGGGACGAGCGCTCCAGCCACGGTGTAGGACTTGGAGGCGGCTTCGAATCGGATCACGGGCGTCGGTGGGCCTGGATGGAAAGATGTCCATGGTAGCCGAAGGCTCAGGGCGGCGTAGACTGTGGGCTTTCCGCCCGCCCCCAAAGGAGCACCATGACCGGCATCTACGATTTCTCCGCCCGCGACATCGATGGCAACGAGCGTTCGCTGGCCGAGTGGAAGGGCAAAGCCGTGCTGATCGTCAACGTGGCCTCCAAGTGCGGCTTCACGCCGCAGTACAAGGGGCTGGAAGAGCTGCAGAAGGAATTCGGCCCGCAGGGTTTCGACGTGCTGGGATTCCCGTGCGACCAGTTCGGCCACCAGGAGCCGGGTGATGAGGCCGAAATTCGCAACTTCTGCTCGCTGACCTACGACGTCTCGTTCCCGATGTTCTCCAAGATCGACGTCAACGGTGACAAGGCCCACCCACTGTACAAGTGGCTGAAGTCGACAAAGAAGGGCTTTCTCGGCACCGAGGGCATCAAGTGGAACTTCACCAAGTTCCTCGTGAACCGCGAAGGCGAAGTGGTGGAACGCTACGCGCCGACCGATACACCGGAGAAGATCGGCAAGGACCTGCCCAAGGTCCTCGGGTAATCCCCACCGCCCCTGTAGGAGCGCGCTTGCGCGCGATAGGGTCTTGCCGCGAGCACCCATCGCGCGCAAGCGCGCTCCTACAAAATCGGCGTCAATGGCGCTCGGTGTTTTCGGCGAGCATGACGGCGATGGCATCCACTTCCGATGACACGGAACCTGCGCCCTGGGTGGGCTTGTAGTTGTTGAGGATGATGGCGAAGGCCAGGCGCTGGCCGGCTTTCGTGGTGACGTACCCGGCCAGCGCGTTGACGTAGCTCATGCTGCCGGTTTTCGCTTGCAGGTTGCCTTCGGCCGCGGTGCCTTTCATGCGGCGTACCAGGGTGCCATCCACGCCAGCCACGGGCAGCAACGCCCGGAATGTCGGTGAGTCCACCGAAGACAGCAGGTGGGTGAGCGAGCCGGCCGTGGTGAGGTCATGCCGCGACAGGCCCGTACCTTCTTCCAGTGAGGTGGCAGAGGGCCCGATCCCGCGCGCGCCGAGCCATGCGCCAACCACTGCCGCGGCGCGGTCTTCGGTGTGGGCGGCCGTCTGATCCGTGGCTTCCAGGCCCGTCAGGAGGAACACGCTTTGCAGGTACATGTTCTGCGAGCGCTTGAGGCCCGAAGCGAGGATCTCGGTGAGCGGTGGCGAGGGCAGGGTGGCTACTTGCGTGCCGGTGGGTGCGGGTATCGGCCAATGCACGCTGCGCGCCTCTTTCTTCACCGTGACCCCGCGCTTTTCCAGGGCGGCCTGCAGGCGGCGTGCCGCGGTGAGTGCCGGGTCGGGCAGGGAAAGGCGTGACTTGCGTGGTGCGGCGCCGAGCACGTGAAGCGTGCTGGTACCCGGTGCGCGATAGAACTCAGGGCTGTCGGCGGGCTGCTCTGCCAGCGTGGTCGCCGCGTCCGTTGGCGCGAGTGTGACCGCGTTGTTGGCGACTTCGGCCACCATGGTGTTCTCGTCCACGCTAAGCCCGCTGGCGGTGGCGCCGTAATACGCCTGCAGGTCGGAGGCCTCCCAGCCGCTGCCGATGGGTGGCCCTGCGAAGGCCGTGTCATCCCCGACCACGCCATCGTCGACACGGGTGATGCCCGCGGCAACCACCTGTTGGGCAAGCTGGTCGGCCCACGCATCGCCAGCCAGGGTGGGGTCGCCTCGGCCACGCAGCACCAGCGCGCCGCGCAGGCGGCCACGGCGGATATCGCCAGCCGCCAGAACGTCGGTATGCGTGCGGTAGTCCGGGCCGAGGCGATCCATCGCGACGGCGGCGGTGAAGAGCTTGGCCGTGGACGCGGGCAGCATGAGCTTGACGTCGTCGTGGCTGTACACGACATGCCCATCGTCAAGGGAAAGAACGCTGATGCCCCAGGACGCAGCAGCGAAGCGAGGTGCCGCGATGTGCGAATCGATCGCTTCGCCAACCGTGGTGGCTTGTGCGGTACTGGTCGCGAACACCAGCAACATCGCCGCCGTAGGAGCCCACCCTGTGGGCGACATCTTTCGCAGCACCGTTTCAAGGCCTCGCAACACGCCTGCGGCGCCTCGCGAAGAGCGTCGCCCACAGGGTGGGCTCCTGCGGGGTGTGCGTGGGGTGTGCGTGCTTATCGCTACTTGAGCCATGTGGGCAGTCCCTTGTCGAGGAAGGCCGAGAGGCCATCCTGGCCCTCGGGTGAAACACGCAGGCGGGCGATGAGGGCGGCGTTTTCTTCATCGACCTTTTCCATCGCCTGTTCGGTCATGTCGCCCATGGCGAGCGCCAGGCGCTTGGCCTCGCGCTGGGCGACCGGGCCGCCCTTGGTGAGCAGGCCTAGCACGCGTTCGACGGCTGGCTCGAGCTCTTCCATTGGCACGGTTTCATGCACCAGGCCCATGGCGGTCGCCGCGGCGGCGCCGAACACCTCGCCCGTGATGAAAAGGCGGCGCGCCTGGCGCAGGCCGATGGCGGCGATGACGTAGGGGGAAATCACGGCGGGAACGAGGCCCAGCTTCACTTCCGAAAGGGCGAACTTGGCGCCCTCGGCCGCAATGGCGATATCGCAGCAGGCCACCAGGCCCACGCCGCCGCCAAACGCGGCGCCATTCACGCGGGCCACGGTGGGCTTGGAGAGGAACTGCAGGCGGCGCATGAGCCGGGCGAGGCGCAGGGAATCGGCGCGGTTGTCCTCTTCCGAGGCCGAAGCCATGCCGCGCATCCAGTTCAGGTCGGCGCCAGCGGAAAAACTTGCGCCGGCGCCCGTGAGCACCACGGCGCGCACGGCGGGATCGGCATCCACCTCGTCGATCGCGGCGGTAAGGTCGGCGATCAGGGCGTCATCGAAGGCGTTATGCACCTCCGGGCGGTTCATCAGCAGGTGGGCGACGGTACCGCGGCGGGTCAGTTCAACAGCCGGCATGAAGGATCTCCGAAAGGCGTAATGCGAATCATAAACGCCCGGTCTGTAGGCGTGGGCCCCGATCTCAGTCAGCCTTGACCCTACACGAGGCCCAAACCTGTAGGAGCGCGCTTGCGCGCGATCAGGCCAAACGGAGACGCCAGGCTTGAATAATGTCTATAATGCGAACAGTTCTTATTTGAGAAATCCCGTGCGCCTGTCCGACGCGCCGAAAGGTGCCCAAGCCGTGGTCCAGTCCGTTACCGATGCTCACCCAGCCGACCCCATTGCGCAGCGCCTGCGCGATCTGGGCTTTGTCGCGGGTGAACCGGTCCGACTGGTCGCCCGGGGCCCGCTCGGCGGTGATCCATTGCTCATCCAGATCGGCTCGACGCGTTTTGCGTTGCGCAAGACGGAAGCGGCGCGCGTGGAAGTCACGGTGGATGGTGCGGCATGAGTGCCTCGACGATGCGCATTGCCCTGGTGGGCAACCCGAACTGCGGCAAAACAGCGCTGTTCAACCAGCTGACCGGCGGCCGCCAGAAGGTGGCCAACTACGCCGGCGTAACGGTGGAGCGCAAGGAGGGCCGGTTCACGGCGCCTTCGGGCCGTACCCTGCAGATCCTGGACCTGCCGGGCGCGTACAGCTTTGATGCGACGAGCCCCGATGAAGCGATCACCCGCGATGTATGCCTGGGGCGTTACCCGGGTGAAGCCGCGCCGGACCTGATCGTTTGCGTGGCCGATGCCACCAACCTGCGCCTGCACCTTCGCTTCGTGCTGGAAGTGCGCCGCCTGGGCCGCCCGGCCGTGCTTGCGCTGAACATGATGGATGCGGCTCGCAAACGCGGGCTGGTGATCGACGTCGACAAGCTGTCCCGTCGGCTCGGCGTGCCGGTGGTGGAAACCATCGCTGTGCAGCGTGGCGGCGCGCGGTCGCTGATCGAACGCATCGACAAGGTCGTGCCGGATATCGTGCCGTCGGCCATCGATCAGGCCAACGTGGATGAGCTGCACGCCGAAGTGCGCGCCATCCTTGCCGAGACCGTCAGCACCTCGCGCAACACCGTGGCTATCGACGACGCCATCGATCGCTGGGCGCTGCACCCGGTGTTCGGCCTGGCGATCCTCGCCGTGCTGATGTTCATGATCTTCCAGGCGGTGTTCTCCTGGGCACAGCCGGTGATGGATGCGATCACGGATGGCATCACGGCGCTGGGTGTGTGGACCACGAGTTTCCTGCCTGCCGATAGCGCGCTGCACAGCCTGCTCAACGACGGCGTGTTTGCTGGCCTCGGCGCGGTACTGGTGTTCCTGCCGCAGATCCTGATCCTGTTCCTGTTCATCCTGATCCTCGAGGAATCCGGTTACCTGCCGCGTGCGGCGTTCCTGCTCGATCGCATGATGTTCAAGGTAGGCCTGACCGGGCGCGCCTTTATTCCGCTGCTGTCGAGCTTCGCCTGCGCCATTCCCGGCATCATGGCCACGCGCAGCATCAATGATCCGCGCGATCGCCTGACCACCATCCTGGTGGCGCCGCTTATGACGTGCTCGGCGCGCCTGCCGGTGTACACGTTGCTCATTGCCGCGTTCATTCCGGATCGCGCCGTGGGCATCTTCAACCTGCAGGGCATCGTGCTGTTCGTGCTGTATTTCGCGGGCATCTTTAGCGCCCTGGGCGTGGCCTTCGTCATGAAGCGCTTCCGCAAGGATCGCAGCGAGCACGCGCTGATCATGGAGCTGCCCTCGTACCGCCTGCCCAACGTGCGCGACGTGGCGCTGGGCCTGTGGGAGCGTGCGCTTATCTTCCTGAAGCGCGTGGGCGGCATCATCACCGCGCTCACCGTGCTGCTGTGGTTCCTGTCCAGCTTCCCTGGTGCACCGGAAGGTGCGACGGGCCCGGCCATCGATTACAGCCTGGCCGGCATGCTCGGACGTGGGCTGCAGTACATTTTCGCGCCGATCGGCTTCAACTGGCAGATCTGCATCGCGCTGGTCCCGGGTCTCGCCGCGCGCGAGGTCGCCGTCGCGGCCCTGGGCACGGTGTACGCCATGTCGGGTACCGATGATGCGGTGGCGAGCCAGCTTGGGCCGGTGATCGCGCACTCGTGGTCGCTGGCCACGGCGCTGTCGCTGCTGGCCTGGTACGTGTTTGCGCCGCAGTGCATGTCCACGCTGGCGGTGATCCGCCGCGAAACCAATTCCTGGCGCAACGTGGCCATTGCCGCAGGCTACCTGTTCGGCCTGGCGTATCTTGCGTCGCTGGCGACTTACCAGATCGCGAGGGCACTCTCGTGAGTACGTTCCAACTGATCCAGGGCGTGATCATCGGCGTGGTCGTCCTGGCCAGCCTGTACGTGGCGTTCCGCAAGCTGCTGCCGAAGACCTCCACGCGGGTGATGGCTGGTGTTTCTGCGAGCCTGAATCACGATGGCCGGCCGGGCGTGCTGCGCACGTTGGGCAAGAAACTGCAGCCGGCCAGTGCGTCGGGCAGCTGTGGCGATGGATGTGGTTCGTGTAACAGCTGCGGGCCTGCGCCGACGGCGAAGAATGACGCCCAGCCGTTGACGTTCAAGTCGCGGCAGTAGCCATGGCGCCCGCTAGGGCGCCGGTTCCTCAGGGTGTTGCCTGCGCTGCCGGCGCAAGGTGAACCAGTTCACGCTGAGGTTCACGGCGAACCATGCGCCGATCAGTGCGAGCGGCCACGCGATCACCGCGGGCCAGAAAATCAGCACGGCCGTCACCACGATCGCGGCCAGGGCGCCGGCGAGCACCGGCCCGGACTCCGTATCACCCAGCACGCGGTGGTGCGTGATGGCCGCACCTACTGTATTCGCGATGCGCAGCGCACCGGCCGCCGCGCGGCTGGAACTGCCGCCGCCATGCCTGGGCCGTGGTGGCCGAGGCGAGCGGCTACGCATGCGCTCGTTACCGGAGCGACGGCGGCTGCCACGCAGGAGGATCTCGGTGGCGTTCTCCAGATCTGCCTCGTACTGCGCTGCCAGCTTCTGGGCAAAGCCCGCATCCTCGATCGCCACATCGATTTCGCGGTTGCTCAGCCAGCTGGCGATGTTGAGGTTCGACGAACCCACGCGGGCCCAGCGGCCGTCGGCCACGGCCGTCTTCGCATGCAGCATGGAGCCGTTCCACTCGAACACACGGATGCCGGCTTTCAGGAGCGGCCGGTAGCCCGAGCGCGACATCCCGGCCACCATCGGGATATCGCTGGTGCCGGGCACCAGCAGGCGCACATCCACGCCATCGCGCGCGGCTGCCGAGAGTGCCTGCACGTAAGGCGCGACACCGACGAAGTAGGCATCGGTAAGCCAAAGCGTCTTGGTCGCCATGGCCGCGACCATCTGGTCCAGGCGATACATGCCGGCCGTACTTGGCTGCGTCGCGATGACACGCAGGTTCACGTCGCCGGCTTCCGCGGCACCTTCATGGCGGGCCACGCGTGGATCGTCCGGCAGGCCGGCCGGGCCGGCGTCGCGCCAGCTATCGGCAAAGGCCTGTTCAATCTCGGCGACCGCCGGTCCGCGCAACATCACCCCGGTATCGCGCCACGGCGGTACATCCCGCCCCGGATCACCCAGCCACTTTTCGCTGATGCACACGCCGGACAGGAAGCCGATCTCGCCATCCACCACCAGTACCTTGCGGTGGTCGCGACTGATCCAGCCAAACGAGCTGCCCAGCCGCGGCGGGTTGTAGATCCGCACCGAGCCGCCGGCTGCGCGTAGCGGGTTCCAGAAGCTGGAACGTGACTGGCCCAGGCATCCCGCCCAGTCCGCGATGACCGCGACGAACACACCCGCCTGCGCCCGTTCCACGAGCGCATCGAGGAACGCCTGGCCGATCCGGTCATTTCGGATGATGTAGTTTTCGAGGAACACATGGCGCTTTGCGCCGGCGATGGCCTTGAGCCAGGCGTCGTAGTGGGCCTGGGCATCGATCAGCAGATCGACGGCATTGCCGCCGATCAGCGGTGCGCCAGCACTGCGGCTCAGGGCCTGCTCGGCAAACTGGCGGGTAGAAAAGGCGTGGGGGCGGTGTACGTTCATGGGCGGAGTGTAGCTTCTGGCCCCATCGAATCCGTGTGACCGTGAAGGGGTGCGGGGGTAGGCGCATGCCTGTCACGGGGTTGCGCTAAAATGCCCCGCTATGACCGAAGAACAGACCCGCCCGCGCCCCGCGGAAGCCGAAGCCCGCCGTCCCAGCACCGGGGTCCATATCGACCGCGTCCAGGTCGGCGGCGGTGCGCCCATCGTCGTGCAGTCCATGACCAACACCGATACCGAGGATCCGGTATCGACGGCGAAGCAGGTGGCCGAACTGGCCCGCGCCGGCTCGGAGATGGTCCGTATCACGGTGAACACCCCGGCAGCCGCCGCCGCCGTGCCGCGTATCCGCGAGCGCCTGGAAATGATGGGTGTCTCGGTCCCGCTGATCGGCGATTTCCACTACAACGGCCACCAGCTGCTCGAGGGCGAGCCTGCCTGTGCCGAGGCGCTGGCCAAGTACCGGATCAACCCGGGCAACGTCGGCTTCGGCAAGAAAAAGGACAGCCAGTTCGCCTCGATCATCGAGATGGCGATTCGCTACAACAAGCCCGTGCGCATCGGCGCCAACTGGGGGTCGCTCGACCAGTCCATGGTCGCCGCGCTGATGGACGAGAACGGCCGCCGCGCGAACCCGTGGGATGCCGGTCATGTCGCGCGCGAAGCACTGATCCGCTCCGCGCTCGATTCCGCTGCGCGTGCCGAGGATCTTGGCCTGGCCCGTGATCGCATCATCCTGTCCTGCAAGGTCTCCGGCGTACAGGAATTGATCGCGGTCTATCGCGACCTGGCCCGTCGTGGCGATTACGCGTTGCACCTGGGCCTGACCGAGGCCGGCATGGGCTCGAAGGGCATCACCGCCTCGGCTGCCGCGCTTTCGGTGCTGCTGCAGGAAGGCATTGGCGACACGATCCGTATTTCGCTCACACCGGAACCGGGCCAGTCGCGCACTGCCGAAGTCATCGTGGCGCAGGAACTGCTGCAGACGATGGGCTTGCGCGCCTTCACGCCGCTGGTCACGGCCTGCCCGGGCTGCGGCCGCACCACCAGCGAGTTCTTCCAGGAACTCGCCAAGACCGTACAGGGCCATGTCCGCGAGCGCATGCCGGAATGGCGGGTGAAGTACGACGGCGTCGAAAATCTCACGCTGGCCGTGATGGGCTGCATCGTGAACGGCCCGGGCGAATCCCGCCACGCCAACATCGGCATCTCGTTGCCGGGCAACGGCGAGGCGCCGGCAGCGCCGGTGTTCATCGATGGCGAGAAGGCCATGACGCTGCGTGGAGACAACATCGCCGACGAGTTCGTTGCCATCCTGGATAACTACGTCGAAACGCACTACGCGGCGCGCCACGACTAGCCATCACGCCTTGCATGCGGGGCCACCTGCCACCATGGCAGGTGGTTTCCCCCTCCCTCAGGAGAACAAGGCATATGGCGAACAGCGTCCCCCTGCTTGGCCTGAACGACGGCCACAAGGCACCACAGATCGGCTTCGGTGTCTTCCAGATCCCCGATGATGAGACGTCCCGCGCCGTGCAGGAGGCCCTCAAAGCCGGGTACCGCTCGATCGATACCGCCGCGATCTACAAGAACGAGAAGGGTGTCGGTGACGGCATCGAGCGCTCCGGCGTGGCGCGCAGCGATATTTTCCTCACCACCAAGCTGTGGAACTCGGAGCAGGGCTTCGATACGACCCTGCGCGCGTTCGATGCCAGCGTAAAGAAGCTCGGCACCGATTACCTCGACATGTACCTGATCCACTGGCCCACGCCCAGGCACGACCGCTACGTGGATACGTGGAAGGCGTTCATCCGCCTTCGCGAGGAAGGCCGCATCCGTTCCATCGGCGTCAGCAATTTCCAGCCGGATCATCTGGATCGCATCATCAAGGAAACCGGCGTTGCGCCGGTGGTGAACCAGGTCGAGGTGCATCCGGATTTCGCGCAGAACGATGTCGTCGCCGCCAACCGCAAGCACAAGGTGATCACCGAAGCCTGGAGCCCGTTGGGGCAGGGTGGTGACCTGCTGAAGAATGACGTTCTCGTGCAGCTGGGCAAGAAGCACGGCAAATCGCCCGCTCAGGTCGTACTCCGCTGGCATGTGCAGCTGGGCCACATGGTGATCCCGAAATCGGTCACGCCCGAGCGCATCCGTTCGAATATCGACGTGTTCGATTTCGAACTCAGCGCCGAGGATATGGGCGCCATCGCGAAGCTCGATGCAGGCAACCGCATGGGCCCGGATCCCGATAAGTTCAACTAACGCCGAGCTCCGTGTAGGAGCCCACCTGTGATGGCCGGCCTTTTCTGGACCACCCAGTAGGAGCAAAATTTCCTGCGAGGTGATCCATGGGTTTCAAGATAATTTCGCCGGCCATCAAGGCTGAGGCTATTCGACTGGTGGTTGAGGCGGGCTATAGCGCGCCTCAGGCCGCGCAAATAACCGGTGTGGGTCCCACAGCGTTAAGGCGCTGGGTGGAGGAGTGGCGACAGCAGCAGGCCGCGATCCCGGCCACGACAGCCGCCCAGGCGCTCCTCATCGAAGAGCTCAGGGAGCAACTGGCGGCTTCAGAAAGAGCGCGCGAGGTCCTTGCCGAGGAGCGCGATGTCCTAAAAAAACAGTTGCCCTCTCACCTCGCAAAAATCTTGAAGCCGCGCAGGTCATCAAGAAGGTGAGAGGGACGCTGTCGATTCGACGCACGCTGGCGATTCTGGGCTGGCCGCGCAGCAGTTTTTACGCCAAGCCCAGGCCTCCGGCACCCGTGAGTCACGCGCTGGCCAAGGCCGCGCGCAGGATTCATCGCGCGAGCCGCGGCCACCTGGGCGCACGAATGATGTCCAAGCACCTGCGTGAGAAGGGCTTTGATCTGGGACGGGAAAAGGCGGCAACGCTCATGCGTCGCCTGGATCTGCCTCGGCGAAAAAGGCGCTTCAAGCACTATGCCCGCAACACCAAACCCGCACCGGCTGGCAACGTCCTGGCTCAGCAGTTTGATCCTGCCCACGCCAATGTCGTCTGGGCCGGGGACATCACGTTCATCCCCACCAGGCAGGGGTGGCTGTACCTCGCGATTGTCGTTGACCTCTTTTCCCGCCGAATCATCGGCTGGGCGACCAGCACCGTGGCCGACACGCGACTGGCGCTGGAAGCGAGTCATTTGGCTTTCGCATCGCGCGAGCCCGCGCCTGGCCTGATTTTTCATACCGATCAGGGCTGTCAGTACACGTCCGATGCGTTCGTCTCGCACCTGGCCGCACGCGGCACGATCCAAAGCATGAGCAGGAAGGGCAATTGCTGGGACAACGCCGTCGTGGAACGGATATTCCGGTCCCTCAAGCATGAGTGGCTTGAGGAGGACGTCCTATCCAGGGATGAGGTTCGGGCCGACGTGATCGACTTCGTGGCCCGGTACTACAACCACGAGCGGCTACACTCCACGCTCGACTATCTTCCGCCCGCCGAATTCGAACGGCGGGCGGCTATCCGCTCCTAGTGGGTGGTCCAGAATAGGCCGGCCATTACAACCCAGTGGGCGACATCTTTTCGCGATGCTGCAACAGGACCTGTTGCTCTTACGCGAACAGCGTCGCCCACAGGGTGGGCTCCTACAGGGCGCGGCGGTTATTCCATGGAGATGTCGATTTCCATGGGGTACGGTGCGGGCGCTTTGGGTGGCACCGGCAGGCGCCACGCCGAGAACTGCCCGGCGAAACACGTGGCCACCGGCGTCGCCGGCTGCACGAGCACCTCACTGGATTGCCCCTTGGCATCGACGACGGCGACCAGCGTGAACGCACGCTTGTCCGCGGGTTTGTTGCTCGCAATACAGCCTTTCAATGCATCGGTGGCCGGGTTGCCCACGCTATCCCACAGCTTCGCCTGCCAGGCCTTGCCCTCGGGCTTGGCCTCCAGCGCCTTCGCGGCCTGCACGCGCGCATCAAAACCATCGGCGCCGGCAAGGGCGAACATGAGGGCAAGCAACATCGCGTGTCTCCGGAATGGGAAGGCTTCAGCCTAGCAGGCAGGCACCGTGTTCACACGGGGCAGCCTAGGGTCACAGGCAAGAGCGCCTGCGGGCGCGCCACGTGGAGTAACCATGCGCTCCTTCCTTGCATTCATCCTCCTGGGGACATCATCCATCGCGTATGGCCAGGCGGGCGCACCCGCGCGGCCAGCGTCCACACCCGCACCCCCCGTGCAGACGAATCCGGCTACTTCGCATGTCGGGTCCAATCCGGCCTCCGCACCCATGCAAACCAACCCCGCCTCGGCACCACTGCAGCCCGCCTCGGATGCGGGCGCCACGGAGCGCGGTCTCAATAACGCGCCGCCAGCTACCGGCGTATCACCCCAGGTGCGCCACGCGGCGAAGCACGACACGGATGCGCAGGGACACACGCTGGATCCGCGTGGCAAACCGGTCGGGCAGAAGCCGGCGGTTCCATCGACGGTCAAATAGGCCAGCGCTAGCCTTCGACGATTTCGCGTTCGTCGGGCGAGGTCACCGCGAGCTCGGACCAATCCAGTTCGTTCTCAAGCAGATGAAACACGTCATCCTCGATCGCACCCTGGTGGCGTAGCTCGAGCAGCCGTTTGCGTTTGGCCTGCAGGCCCTTGCGCTTGAGTTCGGACATGCGCGTGCCGGCCACGGGGCTGCGGCCGGCTTCGGCTTCGTGGCGGGAGTCTTCGTAATATTCGCGGACACGGCGTGCGGCTTCGTCGGATTCACCGACCAGCGTCGCCTCGGCGACATCGATCAGTTCCAGGCGCACTTTCGATGCGTCGTCACGCAGGCTGGTATCCGTGCCGAACTTCAGGAAGCGGACCAGCCACGCTAGCGTGGTGCCCTGAAACACCAGCGTGCCGACGGTGACGCCAAACGCGGTGAGCACGATCAGGTCGCGCTGCGGGAACGCATCAGGCAGACCCAGGGCCGTCGCGAGTGTGACCAGTCCGCGCATGCCGCACCACGCTACCACCAGGCCTTGCTGCGGTGTCGGGTTGGGCTGGCTCTTGCGGAACCGGCGCAGGGTCACGTTGTAAATCATCACCCAGGCGAAGCGCACCACGATGCACACGCCCAGTGCCGCAGCGGCGAACCACAGCGCGTGCTCAAGCGCGGGCCCCGCCATGCGTGCCACGATCGTGCGTGCCTGCAAGCCCACCAGCAGGAACGCGATGACGTTGGAGATAAATACGACGGCTGCCCACACGGAATACGCATGCACGCGATCGCGCGGTGGCGTCTCGCCGGGCAATACGTGGGCGATGGTCATGGCGAACGACACCACGCACAGGATGGCCGAGACATGCAGGTACTCGGCGATCAGCCAGATGCCGAACACGCCGGCGAACTGCAGCAGGGTGGCGCTCAGGGTGCCGCGCAGTTCGCGCGAGAAGTAAATGAAGACCCGGCCGAGTAGCCAGCCGAGCAGCAGGCCGCCGGGTACGGCCAGCAGCAACATGGGTAACGTGTGGGCCAGGCCATCCGGTGCCAGTGCGGTGCGTACGGCCACGCCGAAGATCAAAAGGGCCGAGGCATCGTTGAGCAGGCTTTCCGCTGTAAGCACCTGCACGGTCCGCCGTGGCAGGTTCAGGCGGGAAAGCATGGCCGTTGCGGCCCCCGCATCCGGTGGGGCCACGATGGCGCCCATGGCCACGGCGGCGGCCAGCGGCATGCCCGCCCAGGCCACGCCCAGCCAGGCCACGGCCGCGGTGGTGAAGATGACCGCCACCACGGCAAGCGACACGGTGGGCAGCCAGAACCGGCGCAACGTTCGTGGCGGCATGTCGAAACCGGCATCGAGCAACACCGGGGCGATGAACAGGACCAGCGCCAGTTTGGGGTCCATGGCGATGTGCGGTGCCCATGGCAGGGCGGCCACGGCCGTGCCGGCGGCGGCCAGGATGGTCGGGTAGGGCAGCGCAAAATGCCGCGACAGGCGTAGCAGCACGACCGCCAGCAACGACAGCAGGATCATGCTTTCAAACAGCGCCATGGCGTCCTCCCCCTTGTCAGGCCTGCCCGCATGAATAGCGCAGCGTGGCCCCGGACGCTACCCGGCTCGCATCGTTTTGCGACGGTGGGTTACCATCCGGCACATGCCTTTCGACACCGGGGTGCCGATGAAACGTCTGATTGCCGTGGCCGCTATCGCGGTCGGGCTTGCCGGTTGCCAGGGCATGGCGGCCAAGGTGTCGAAGCTTGAGGTTGGCACCGCCCGGGAAGACGTGCTCGACCGGCTGGGCCCGCCCGATTCCGACCGCAGCATCATCGGCTTCGAGGTCATGAGCTGGCTCGAGCGCCGGCCGGGCCGCTTCTCCTTCTCCCATAAGGACTACACCGTTGTGCTGAAGGACAACAAAGTGGTCCAGTTCGGCCCCGGGCTGGTGCGCCGCGACAGCAAGACCACCCTGCAGATCGAGACCGGCGATCCGTAGCAACCGCCGGGAAGGCACATCAAGCCGCTACAAGCGCGGCAGGGGCTTGGGGGAATAGGTTTTCTCCAACGCCGCTACGGGAGCCACCCGCCATGCCACGGCCCATGCCTTCGCCCACGTTCGCCGCCCTGGCGAGCGAACTCACCCGCCTGCACGATGCCCGTGAGGCGGCGATCGAACAGACCCTGGACGCCCTGGAGAGCAGCCACCCGCCGCTGGCCCAGCTGGTGCTGTGCTGCATTGGCGATCGCCAGCGCGCCGCCCGCTGGCTGGTGATGCCGCAACGTGCGTTCGCCGGGCGCAGCGCCTGCGACATGCTGGCCGATGGGGATGTCGAGGCCGTGTGGGACCAGGTGGTCTATAAGCAGTTCGGCACCGTGGCCGCTGTCTAGATCCACCCGCGGCGGGTATAGATCCATAGGGCGACGTACTCTCGCAGGCAACGGGCGGTCATCGTCAGCGCCTCCCGGCGTGGCAGCCAGCCAGAGGCCGCGGCCAGTATTTCATGGTCGTCATCATCGGCCGGCGCCGGGGCCACCTGGAGGCCCTCATGGCGGAACGATGCAGTGGCCCGTCGCATGTGGATTGGCGAGGTGACCAGCACAATCGTCGTCAGCCCGCCGCTGCGAAGCATGGCGGCGGCATTGCGCGCATTCTCGTGGGTATTCCGGCTGGTGGCCTCCACGCGCAGGTCAGCCATGGGCACGCCCGACTGCACGTAGCCGGCGGCCAGGGTACGCGCCTGGTCGCTGCCGGAGACGAGTACGACAGGGGCATAGCCTTCCTGCCACAGGCTGAGCCCGATGCCGGCGCGCGAGCCGGTCTCGATCCAGGAACCCATGGGTATCGCACCGCCGCCCAGCACGACGATGGCGTCGGCGCGTGGCGTATCGGCCGCGGGGGCGGCAGTGGCGGGCACCAGTCCCTGGCGAAGGCGCAATGCCACCGCAGGGGATGAGGCCACCCACACCCAGGCGACGGCGACGAGGCCGAGCACCAGGGCCGTGCGTGGCTTGCGCACGAGCACGAATGCCGCCGCCAGCAGGCCAAGCAGCAAGGCTTGCACCGCAGGGTGCAGCGCGCGCGAGACCAGGTAATCGACCACAGCCACCCGTTGCGTCCGGAGCATGTCGCGGGAAGATCATGATCCCCCAAATCGCGAATTCGCACCGTCGGTCAAACGGCATAGGCGGGCTGTTGAATGGACGCCGCGCACCGTTGAAATGACGATAGCCGCCGAGAACACACAGGGGCGGGTGGACATCATGAAGCGTTGGAATCGCGTCGCCATCATCATCGCTGCCATGCAGTTGGCGGCCTGTGCCACAGGTGGCAGCACGCTACCGCCGCCCAAGGCGGATGCGGCCAGCCCGGTGGTGGAGGCCTATCTGATCGGCGTGGACGATCAGTTGCAGATCACCGTATGGCACAACCCGGACTTGAGTGTCAGCGTGCCGGTGCGGCCGGACGGCAAGATCACCGTGCCGCTGGTCGGTGATGTCTCCGCCGGAGGGCGCACCACCGACCAGGTAGGCGCGGAGATCCAGCAGAAGCTGGCCCAGTACATCCGCGACCCGCAGGTCGCCGTGATCCTCACAGCACTGCGCAGCCACGAATACCTCTCTCGCGTCCGGGTTACCGGCGCGGTGCGCAGCCCCATCTCCATTCCGTACCGCCAGGGCATGACCGTGCTCGATGCGGTGCTGGCGGCGGGTGGCACCACCGAGTTCGCGGCGCCGGATCGTACCGAACTGTACCGCCACACCGGTGAGGGGAAGACCCAGGCCTACGCCGTGCAACTGCAGAAGATCCTGCAGCAGGGCGACCTGGCCAACAACTACCCGGTGCAGCCGGGCGACGTGATCACGGTGCCGCAGCGCGCATTCTGAGGGTAATTCGATGAGTGGGGAACTCGTTCCTTTCGCGGGCATGCTGCCCGCCTTGCTGGGTGAGGCACGCAGGCGCCGCCTGACCATGGGCATGGTGTTTGCCGCCATTGCCCTGGTCGCGCTGGTGGTCGGCACGTTGTGGCCGAAGAAGTACGAAGCCTCGGTCACCATCCTCGCGCAGGAATCCAGCATCATCACGCCGCTGATGGAAGGTGCCGCAGCGGCCACGGCCAACAAGAACCGTGCCGGCATCGCCCGCGATGTGATCTTCAGCCAGGATGTGCTCGATCGCGTACTGAAGACCGGCGGCTGGGCCGCATCCAACCCCACGCCGATCGAGCGCGACAAGATCATCGAAGGGATCAAGGCGCGGACCAAGATCGCCAACAGCCGCGACAACCTGATCACGATCAGCTACTTCGATTCCGACCCGCGCCGCGCCTTTGAGGTGACCCGCGCGTTCGGCCAGCTGTTTATCAGCGAAAGCCTGGCCTCCAAGCAGCGCGAAAGCCGTGAGGCCTACGAGTTCATCAACAGCCAGGTGGAGGCGTACCGCACCAAGCTGACCGATGCCGAGGACAAGCTGAAGGCGTACCGCGATGCCAACGCGGATGCTCGCCCGGGCAGCGAAACCGATACGAACTCGCGGATCAGCCAGCTGCGTTCGCAGATCGAAGCCAACCGCATGGATTACATGCAGAAGGTTTCGCAAGCCTCCGCACTCTCCTCGCAGCTCAACGGCGAATCCGAAGTGAATGCCGTGCAGACGGTGGGTGGCGTGTACCAGACCCAGCTGGCCGACCTGCAAGGCCAGCTCGACAAGCTGTTGCTGAACTACACCGACGATTACCCGGACGTGATCCGCCTGCGTCACCAGATCGAAGATGTGCGCCGGCAGATGACCACCGCCGACGCTACCCGGGCCGTGGGGAGTGGTACCCCGGTCGACCACACCGTGGCGATGAACCCCGTGTACCAGCAGATGCGCATCCAGCTGGCCCAGACCCGTGCCGATGCGGCGGCCAGCAATGCCCGCGTGGGCGCGAGCGAATCCATGCTGCAGGCCGAGCTGGAGCGCAGTAAGCGCATCGCCAACTCGGAAAACGTGGTGGCTGAACTTACCCGCGATTACAACGTGAACCGTGATGTGTACCAGGACCTGCTGAAGCGCCGCGAAAATGCGCGTGTCTCCATGAACCTGGATGCGGAGCAGCGCGGCCTCACCTTCCTCGTACAGAACCCGGCGGTGATGCCGCTGGTGCCCTCGGGCCTGCGCTTCATGCACTTCGGCCTGGCTGGCCTGGCACTGGCGCTGGCGGTGCCGCTGGGCCTGCTGTTCATGGTGGCGCGATTCGATCCGCGCGTGCGTTCGGTGGCCCAGCTGGAGCGCGCCACGGGCTTCCCGGTACTCGCGACGGTGCCGTTCTATCCCACGCCGCGCGATCGCCGCCGCAGCCACGTGCAGAACATGATGCTGGGCATGATCGTGCTCGGTGTCGCCATGGTGTACCTGCTCGTCATCTGGCTCCGCCTGAAGGGCTAAAGGACAATCGAGATGGCCGTGAACAACATCGAACTCGGCGACGTGGTCGCCACAGCCCACGACGACGCACATGCCACGCCGAGTCACTCCATCGCACGCATGCGTGAGGACAGCGGATCGCTCAGCCCGATCGACTGCGAACGCAAGCGACTGATCCATCGCGAAGAATCCGTACGCCAGCAATCAGATGCCTTCCGCGGCATCCGCACGCGGCTGATCGAGATGGGTGGCGACAGTAACTTCATCACCCTGGTGTGCTCGGTGAGCCCGCGCTCGGGTGGCAGCTTCGTGTCGCGCAACCTCGCCACGGCGTTCGCCTTCGATGAATCGAAGACCAGCCTGCTGATCGATTGCAACCTGCGCTATCCGAACCAGCACAAGGCGCTGGGTGTGGAGCCCGCCACCGGTGGCCTGGTGGATTTCCTCGAGCACCCGTCGCGTGGCATCGCTTCCATCATGTACCCGACGGGCGTGCCACGCCTGCGCATGATCCCGGCCGGCAAGGCGCGCGAGAACAGCAGTGAGTACTTCTCATCGTTCCGCATGCGCGCGGTGCTCGATTCGCTGCGCTGCCGCTATCCCGACCGCTATCTGTTCCTGGATGGCCCGCCGGTGAAGGGTGCGCCCGATGCTCGCATTCTTTCCGACCTGGCCGATTTCGTTGTGCTGGTCGCCGGTTACGGCCGCGATACCCCGGCCGCCATCAACCAGGCCGTCGCCAATTTCGATCCCGCCAAGCTCGCGGGCGTGGTGTTCAACGAGTCACCGTGAGCCTCGGCTCCAAGGGGAGGGAACATGCCGGCAGTGAAGAGGCTCACCCATGCGGTGTTGCTGGGCCTTGTGTGCGCGGCACCCGCGGTAAGCCAGGCAGGCACGCTGGATTACACGCTTTATGCTGGCCTGGAGCACAGCAACAACATCACGCTGTCATCGGATAACCCGATCAGCGAAAACGTGCTGACGCCCGGTGCGACGTTCCAGTTCACCCAGATGGGCTCCACCTTCCAGGCCAACGTGGCCGGGACGCTGGAATACCGGAAGTATCTGCAGAACCACTTCGATTCGCAGACACAGACCCAGATCGTCGGGCAGGGTAACTGGACGGTGATGCCGGACCGGCTGGATTTCTCCGTGGAGGATTACGCCGGCGTGCAGCCGGTGGACCAGCTCTCGGCCGATTCGCCGGATAACCAGCAGCAGACCAACGTATTCGCGGCTGGCCCCACGTTGCACATGCGCTTCGGCGACGCCACCCGCGGTCAGTTCGAGCTGCGTTATATCAACAGCTACGCCTCGAAGGTGGATGACTTCGATTCCAACCGTGGCATGGCGGCATTTCGGCTCTTTCGCGACCTCACGCCGACCGACACGATCTCCGGGAACGTCGAGTACTCCGACATCAACTTCAAGAACCAGCCGAGCAGCGCGAACTACAAGCGCGAGGAAGCCTACCTTCGCTACACCAGCCAGCTGGCGCATTTCGATGCCGACGTGATGCTTGGTGGGACGCGGCTGAACTTTGACGAAGGGCGCGACCGTTCTTCACCCTTGCTGCGCGTGCAGGTGGGTTGGCAGCCCACGTTGCGCAACTCGTTCGCCGTCGCAGGTACCTACCAGTACGCCGATGCGGCCACCGACATCATGACCACGCCCTCCGTCTACGGGTTGGGCGCCACGGATAACTCCAGTCGTACCGAAGCGCTGGATCCCTTCGCCAACACGGGTGGCCTGGGGCGCGGCAGCCTCTCCGGTATCGGCGTGGGCAGTGCCGTCATCGGCTCGCAGGTTTACAAGGAAAAGCGGTTCGAGGCGAACTGGAACTGGAAGAGCGAGCGGCTGAACATCACCGTGTCGCCCGCGTGGAACAAGCTGCAATACATCGATGACAGCACGTTCAACCAGACCGGCAAGGGCCTCAGCGTCGGCGTGGGCTACCGGGTGACACCGACCCTTACCTTGTCCGGATTCGGCACCGCCGACCGGCTTCGCTACGACACGATCGACCGTACCGACAACACAGTGCGCCTGGGCCTCGACCTGGGCCAGCAATGGAACCGCCACTGGAGCTGGCATGCCTCGGTGGCCCGCGAACGCCGAACCAGCGATGCCGTCGGCCAGAGCTATCGGGAAACCGAGTTCTTCGTCGGCGTGGTCTACCGGAGGTAAGCATGCGCAACGATCCTGAACTACCGTTCTTCTTCGGTGCCGAAAGCGGGTTGTTTGGCATGTATCACGCGCCCGTCTCCGTGCCGCGGCGCGCCGTACTCATGTGCCCGCCGCTGGGCCAGGAACTGATACGCACCCACCGGCTTTACCGGCAGCTGGCGCAGGCGCTCGCAGCCCAGGGCGTGGCGGTGTTGCGCTTTGACTACCACGGCACCGGCGATTCCGCGGGGGACAGCGCTGAAGTGGACTGGAACCGTTGCATCGGCGATGCCGTGACCGCCGCCGGTGAGCTCCGCTCGCGCGCGGGTGTGGACCGTGTCGTCGCATTTGGTGCGCGGCTGGGTGGCAGCATTGCCCTGGGTGCGGCCGACCGCGCCCGCTTTGCCGAAGTGATTGCCTGGGATCCGGTGGTCAACGGCGACGATTACGTGGCCGCGCTGGACACCATGCAGGCGGCCTTGCGCGAGGACGCGGACCGGTTCAGTCGGCCGCGCACGCATGCCGATGTGGCCGAGCAGTGGCTTGGCTTCGATATCGGCGAGAGCCTGCGTAAGCAGCTCATGGGCCTGCGCGTCGCGCCGCCGAACGTGCCCACCCTGGTGCTCGATTCGCTGCCCGCGGATGCCGCGCCGCGCTGGGAGCACCTCGTCTCGCGACGGGGCAAGGTCGCGGCCATTTCACCGCCGACGCCCTGGAATGACCTGCGCCGACTCGAGGCCGCGATTCTCTCGCACCCGCTGATCCAGGCCGTCAGCGGCCGTATGACGGAGGATGCGTGATGCGCGAGGAAGCCTTTCGATTTGGCCGTGCCCGCCACCTGGTCGGCATCGCCGGCGTGCCCGACGGCAGTGATGGCGAGACCGGCGTGATCGTGCTGAATGCCGGACTGGTCCATCGCATCGGGCCCTTCCGTCTGCATGTGGAACTCACCCGTCAACTGAATTCGGCCGGGTATCCCACGCTGCGTTTCGATCTTTCCACGCTGGGCGACAGCGGCGCCAGTGGCGGCGGCCTGACCCGCACGCAGCAGGTGTGCGCTGATGTCGATGATGCGATGAGGCTGCTGGCCGAACGCGCCGGCTGCAAGCGCTTCGTGCTGGTTGGCTTGTGTTCCGGTGCGCAGAACGCACACACCGTCGCTGCAAGCGATCCACGCGTCAGCGGCGCGGTGTTCCTCGATGGTTACGCGTATCGCACGCTGGGCTACAAGCTCCGCCACTATCTGCCGCGTGCGCTGGATCCGGCGCGTTGGGCACGCTTCCTGCGCCACCGTGCCGGTGGCGGCGGCACGGACAAGGCGGCTTCCGAGCCCGTGTTCGCCGTGGCGCCCGCGCCGCGTGAGGAGGTCATCGCCGACTTCACCGGCATGGTGGGGCGTGGCATGAAGCTCTACCTCGTGTACTCCGGTGGCATCAGTTACTGCTTCAACCACGCACGGCAGTTTCGCGAATGCTTCGGCAAGGTCATGGATCACCCGGCCGTTACCACGAGCTACCGCGCGGAAACCGATCACACCTACATCCTTACCGGCGACCGTGCGCGGCTCGTCGATGGCATTGGCGGCTGGCTGGCGCGCAATTTCCCGCCAGCTTCCGGGAGGCACGCATGAGCACGGTATTGGTAACCGGTGGGGCCGGGTATATCGGCAGCCACACGGTGCAGCAACTGGTCGCGCGCGGTGAGCGCGTGGTCGTGATCGATAATCTCTCCACCGGCTTCCGCGAAGCCGTACGTGGAGCGGCGCTGGTCGAAGGCAATGTCGGCGATTGCGACCTGGTGGCCAGCACGCTGGAGGCATATCGCGTCGATGCGGTCCTGCATTTCGCCGCGCACACCGTGGTGCCGGAATCGGTGAGCGATCCGTTGAAGTACTACGGCAACAACACGTGTAACACCCGCAACCTGCTGGCCTGCTGTGCGGCCGCGGGCGTGGACAAGTTCATCTTCTCCTCGACCGCGGCGGTTTACGGCACCACGGCCGAAGGGGTGGCCGATGAGAACACGCCGACCCAGCCGATCAACCCGTACGGCACCTCCAAGCTCATGTCGGAGACGATGTTGCGCGACTGGTCGGCCACCGGGGCGATGCGCCACGTCATCCTGCGCTACTTCAACGTGGCCGGCTGTGACCCTGAGGGGCGCATCGGGCACTCCACGCCACAGGCCACGCTGCTGATCAAGGTGGCGTGCCAGCATGCGGTGGGCAAGCGCCATTGCATCTCGATCTACGGCACCGACTACGACACGCCGGATGGGACGGGCGTCCGCGATTACATCCATGTGGATGACCTGGCCGCGGCGCACCTGCGCGCGCTGGATCACCTTCGCGCGGGCGGTTCGTCGCTGACGTTGAACTGCGGTTACGGCCATGGGTACAGCGTCCGCGAGGTCGTCGATGCCGTGGCCCGTGTGGGCGGGTTGTCGTTGAATGTCGTCGAGTTGCCACGCCGCCCCGGCGATATTCCCAAGCTCATCGCCCGCAGCGACAAGCTGCGCGAGGTGCTGGGGTGGGAGCCGCGCTACGACGATCTCGATTTCATCGTGCGCACGGCGCTGAGCTGGGAGTACCAGCTGGCCGGTGCCGTACCTGTCGCGTCCGTGGCATGAGCGCACGGGTTGCCCGGTGGGAGCGCCGCCTTGCCCGTAGGGACGAGGACGCCTTGAATGTCGGTTCCGTCACGCGCCGCTTCCTGTTCCTGTTGGCCTGCCTGCTTGCCCTGGGCGCGGTCATGGGGCCGGATGCGGTGGCGGCGAACGCCGCCTTGCCGCCCGCTGCGCAAAAGATCGATGTGAAGCGCGTGGCCGGGCAGGGCGACTCCCTGCCGGTCTCGGTAGGTATTCCATTTCCACCGGGCATGCTGCGCGATGCGCATGCGCTTCGTATCGTCGATGCGCAGGGCAAGGAAGCAGGTGCGGACGTGAAGGTCATGCTGACCTGGCATTTCCGCGATGGCAGTATCCGTGCGGTGCGGGCGCAGTTCCGCGCGGCGCAGGGCACGTATTACTTCACCGTGGGCGAGCCTCGCCAGGCTTCGATAACGGGCTGGCCGTATGCCGATGGCCTGGTGAAGGGAAAGCTTGCCGCCGTGGCGACGCTCACCCCGCAATGGTTAACCGCCTCGCTCATTGCCGGGCCGCAAAGCGTGGCGCCCAAGGGTGAGGCCTACGCAGGTTATGTGAATGCCCAATTTGACTGGGCGCGCGAGCTGCCCGTCAAGGACACGACGGCGTGGCTGTTCGATCGCCCCTCGACCTTGTTCAAGGCCTATGTGCGCACGGGCCGCGCTGATTACCTTCAGGCCGCCGAGGATAGCTATCGCTGGTACATGGCAGGCATCAAGCGGGATGGGTTCCCGGAGAGCCCCTCGTGCGGTGGCGGCTGGCTACCCGATGGCAAGCCGTGCGACGTGAAGTACGTCTATATCGAGCCAATCCTGCTGGCGGTGGGGCTCACCGGCGACGACAGCATGCACGATGCTGCAACGGTAACGAAAATGGCGGACCTGTGGGCGAGCGGCGGCTGGAACAACGCGCCGGGCCCGTATCGCTCGCCACAGGATTATTTCACCGAGCGCTTGGCCGGTCTCGGCCTGATCGAGACGGTCGCGGCGTTCGAGCTGACCGGCGACAAGCGCGACCGGCAGCGCATGGAAGACCGTATCGCATGGCTGGATGCGCACCAGAAGCACAACCCGGATGGCCTGGGTGACGATGGCTCCTGGCGGAACAGCTGGAACGTGCACGAGAACGATCCGCATGGCGATAACGACGTGCGTGGTGCATCGCCGTGGATGAGCGAGAACATCATCGATGGGTTGTGGCATGCGTGGCTGGTCACGGGCGATGCGCGTATTCCACCGATGATCGTGGATTTCGGTCGCTACCTCGAGCGCTATGGCTGGATCGACCAGAAGCTGCTCGTGTCACCGCATAACTGGCGCAACGATTGCTCAGGGCCGGATGGCCAGATCGCCTGGTACTGGTCCTCGTCGCATGCCAAGCCGGCCGACATCACGAAGATCCAGGAGAGCGAAGGATGGTACAGCGATGGGCACACCGTGGAGCTGGGGCTTGCGGTGGCCGCGGCCCACTACTTCACGGCCGACCCCGCGCAGGCGGCGGCGCTGCAGAAGCGCTTCGACGCCATCGCCAATTCGTACAGCCCGAGCTGCGCGGCGATTTCGGATACGTTGCGCCGGTTCAACTGGAACAACCGCGGTGCCGGCGTGGCGCAGTGGATGATGGCCCAACCGGCAGGCGCCGGGCTCACCTCGCCCCTGCACAAAGCAGCTGATGTGGTTTTGGGAGACCGGCCATGACCCGCCGGCTGGATGTGCTGCGCAGCGTGGGCATTGTCACGGTGTCCACGTATATCGAGTACGCGCTTGGGCTTTTGATGAGCGTGTGGATCGCACGGTCGCTGGGACCGGCGGACTTCGGGCGGTACGCGTTTACGGTCTGGCTGTGTGGCTGGCTTATTGTCTGCTCGAACCACGCGCTCACCACGTCGTCGACCAAGTTCATTGCCGAAGCCGACGGCATGGGTGATCCGCGCCTGGCCTCAAGCCTGGCGGCGCGCTTCTCGCGCATCCAGGGCTGGAGCTCGCTGGTGGTGATAGGCCTGTTCGCGCTGGTGGCGGTGATTTTCCGCCCGTCAGAGTGGGACCAGTCGCTGTTGCCGATCATGCTGCTTGTGGTCGTGGCGGTGGTCGCCAAGGCGAACTACGCCATGCTCGTGGCCATCGGCAAGGGCCAGGAGCGCTTTGAGCCGGAAGCCGTCGCTACCGTCATCGGCGGTGTCGTCGGCATGCTCCTGGTGCTGGGAGCGATGTTCGCGCACGCGGGATTGCTCTCGTTCGTCGCGCTGTTTGCGGTGGCGTGCCTGCTGCTGAACCTGATCAACCGGATCATGTACCGGCGGCTATGCCGGCCGTATGAGCCAGGCGAGGTGCCCGCGGCGATGACCACGCGGGTGAACCGGCACCTCAAGCTCACCGCCATGCTCGTGCTGATGGGGTCGTTCCGCACGGGCACGATCGAGGTGTTCCTGCTGAATACGTTCACGGGCTCGGTGGCCGTCGGCTACTTCGCCATCGCCGGTACGCTCACCCGTGGCGCCGTGCAGCTGTTCTCCGTGGGCCTTACCTCCACGCTGCTGCCGTACATGGCCAAGACCTTCGGCGAGAGCGGCACGGCGAAGGCTGCGCGGTTCCTCTCCGAGGCGACGCGGTTCTACTGGGCGGTGGGCATCTGTATTGCGGGGCTCGGCGTGGTGACTACGCCTGAGATCGTGCGGCTCATGTATGGCACGCGTTATGTCGATGCCATACCGGCGATCGAGGCGACCCTGGTCCTGGGTGGTTTGCTTCTCATCGGCAACGGCATCGCCGCGTTCCAGACGGTCGTCGATCGCCAGGACGATCGTGTACGCATCGCCGTCGTCGCGCTGGTGGCCAATGCGGTATTGGGTGGCGCGTTGATCCCGCCGTTCGGCCTGGCGGGCGCGGTAGGTACCTATGCCGCCACGCGTATCGTCGAGATGGCCCTGGCCGTGCATTACCTGCGCAAGGCCACGCACGGTGGGCTGCCCGTTGCGGCCATGGTGCGGCTGTTTGCCGTGGGCGTGATCGCCACGGCCGCCGCGTGGGCCGCGACCGAAGCCACGCCCTCGCGTCTCGGCTTTCTGGTCGGCGCCGTGGCTTTCATGGTCATCTATATCCCCGGTAGCGCCTGGGTGCGCTACTGGTCCGCCGATGATCTCCAGTTGATGGCAGGCATCAGCCGCAGGCTGGGTCCGCCCGGGCGCGCGCTCTCGCGCGTGCTCGCCATCGTGCCGCCGTCGGCGGCAAAGGCAGCAAGCCCATGAACTACCTGTGCTCGATCCTGCATTCCCTGGAGGCGTTGCGCGACGCGCGTGACGAGATGGCTGCCCTGGCGGAGACGCCTGGCGGCTGCGACGGCATCGTGCAGCACCCGGACTGGATCACCTACGAGGTAGAAAGTCGCGAAGATGGTACCGCGCCGCATGTGGTGGTTGTTCGCGATGGCGCCGGGCGCATGGTGGGCTATGCGCCGTTGCTGGCAATCAAGCACACCGCGCGCCTCGAAATGGCCGGGCGCCGGGTACGCCTTTACCATGGTGCAGCGTTGCGCCTGCTGGGCGCGGGCGTGGTCTCGGCAACGGAAGATCGTTCAACGGTCATGCTGGCCGTGGTGCGGCAGCTGCACGGGGATGCGAATATCCGCGTCGTACGCATCCAGGAGAGCCCACTGCCTAACCCGTTCGCGCAGGCGCTGGGCAAGGGCGAGGATATGCGCCAGGTGCCAGCCAATTTGCTTGAGCAGGTGCAGTGGACGATCCAGGGGCAGCGTTCCTCAGAGGCGTGGCTGGCCCAGATGGACAAGAAGCGGCGCACCGATCTGTCGCAGCGGGTGGGTCGCGCCTATCGCAAGCTTGGCGGCGATGCCGCGTTGCATACCTTTGATACGCCCGAGTCGATGCCTGAGTACTGCCGGCTCATGAATGAGCTGTATGCGCGCACCTGGCACCATGACGACCTGCCCATCCGCTGGGACCATCCATTGCGCGTGGCGTTGTTCCAGAGGCTGGCGGCGGCGGGGCATCTGGTGGGCAACATCGTGCTTCGCGATGGAAAGCCGTTAGCCTATGTGCACGGCTACCGTATCGCCGGCACATACCTGGTTGATGATCTCGGATACGATGAAGAGATCGCGAAAATCGGCCTTGGGTCAGTCGCCGTCTTCCAGGCGATCAAGGCTTTGCTTGATCGCTTCCCCGGCGAACGGGTGAGCTTCGGCTACGGCGATAACCAGTACAAGCGCCTGCTCGCGACCCATAGCGAGCCCTGCGGCTCGCTATACGTCGTGCGCTCCACTGGGGCTACGGCAGGCTTCCATGCCTACGCGCCGGTCCGCTGGCTTTACCGAGGTCTGCATCGCGTTCGCGAAGATATGCGGGCTCGCAAACGCGTTTGATCCCGTGGCAGCGTGCCGCGTCACCAGGTGAGCGTGAAGTTGTCGATGATCGCCGTCACCCGGCGGGGATCGTGGGATGTGTCCTTTCTAAGCACAATGGTGCCGATGCGATCGCCGTAATCCGCGGCGTCCAGCTGCACCCAGAGACCGGGTAGGCCGGTCGTGGGAACCTTGTGTTGTGCATCGGCCAGGCGGTTGCCGTGCGCGTCGAAAATATCCAGATGGAACGGTGAACCATTTCCATTCGGGCCCAGGGCGCCGTAACCAAACCGGACGGACGTACATGGCTGCGCGAACTCCATGCGCAGTGCGGACACATCGTCATGCGCACACAGGAAGGCGCCGCCATGGAACGGCGTGATACTCGCCTTGCCCCCACGGATGTACCACGCGCCCTTTTCCGCAATGAAGGTGATGAAAGGGCGTTTCAGTGCATCGAACGGGCGCGGGGTCAGGTTATCAAGGTCGTCCATCGCGATGACGGGTGGCGGGTTGATCGCCTGCACGCGCAGATCAAGCCAATCGGATTCGAGTGTATGCAGGCACTCGCGGCGCGTGCCGCGGGACGTTTCCACGTTACCGAACGTTTTTACCCGGTAACACGCCCGAACGTAGCCACCATCCAGCTCAGCCACTTCCGGGCCTGGAACGGGAAAGATAAGGCCCGACCGGTCGCGCGCCTCGCGACCGAGCGCGGATTCCTCGAACCGGGTGGGTTCGCCATTTGCCTTCATGCCCAGCCACACAAGGTGGCATTCGTCGTCGCCCGCCAGGCCGGGCCAGGCGGGCACGTCCACGCACGCGCCACCGGCCGCCGCCAGGGGATCGAGCACGGCACCCTCGGCCTGCTGCACGCCTGGCGCCGCAAGTGCCGGCGCGTGGCCGATGACTTCAATGCGCCGCCGGATTGAATGCCGCGGCTCCGCACCGGGGGCGCAAATCGTGTACTGGGCCACGCACTGGCCGCCAACCGCGTGGCGTATCAGCTGCATGGGGACATCGAAATCAAGCGTTTGTCCGTCGCGGCGGACGGACGTGGACGGGGAGTGCCAAGCTTCCTGTTTACCCGCCGCTGTCGTGGCGTGCACGTGCAGGGTGACCCGGTCACCCACCAGTGCCCCATGGCCCTCCACGCGCATGCGTGCGTACGGGCCATGCATGCGATCGATCATGTACGCGTGCCCGCCGTCTCCCGCCGTACCTTCCGGCCACGGCGCGGGGGCAAACGCCCCGCCGAACCGCAAGGGTGCGAATGTCGCGGGGGCCCAGCCGGACCAGAGGCCTGCCTGGTCATGTACCTGCCAGCTGATGCGCACATCCCTCAAGCCGCCGAGGGTGCGCAAGGGTTCGTCGATCGTGACCAGCAACGGGAGGCCTACCTGCTCGGGGGTGACTGGTGGCAAGGCGACCAGGCGTTCCTCCCAGGCGACGATGATGCGATCGCCGACCGCCATTCCCGGATAGGGTGGAAGCAGTACATCCGCTGCCAGCATCCAGCCGGCCAGCACCGTCTCCAGTGAGGCGGGTGGCAAATGAAGCGCGATATAAGGTGATGGATAGGGGTATTGGGGGCTAGCGCCATTCATGGCGTACATCTCCAGGTTGTTATGAGGAAGAGGTGTCGCGCGCGCCGGAAGAGGACGCGCGCGACAGGCCGCCTATGCGGTGGGAACGGTCACGATCCACACCCAGGCCCCCTGCAGGGGCGAGCCAAGGCCGAAATAGCGGCGCGGCTCACGCGCCCCGGTGTTCGGGAACACCGCATAGCGGAAGAACTTGTCCACGGCGACGCTGCTCCAGGCGGCGTCGGCCCGCACGCTGGGAAAGCCGCCATACGCGGCTCGCATCGTGTCCCAATCGTCCAGCGAAGGGATGCTGGCCTTATGTTCGCCAGCGAGCCGCACCGCCACATCCCAGCCACCTTGCCGATCGAGGTCCACCAGATGGGTCACGTTGCTCACCGTTACCTCGTACGACGCAGTGGCGCCCCTGGCATCGGTGACCGTGATCACGGCGACGCCATTCCGCAGCGACGCGACACGCCCCGTGGCCTCGTCCACCTCGACGGCGCCACTATTCGCCGTGTAACGGTACGGCGGCACGCCCCCGGTGGCTACTCGTGCCATGAAAGTGTCCTCTGGAGGCACGGTTACGCGTTTTTCGAGACGGGTGATCTTGCCGGAGAGGGTAGCTGGGGTTGAGTCGATGCTCAAAGGTGCTGTGCTTCTCGCGATATTCAGGTCAAGCCACGGTGACTCAAGGTGTACCAGCGGCTCTTTTCGAATGCCGTCCCTATAGACGATGGGTGCCTGGATAGCCACCGCGTAACGTACCCGCAGGG
The DNA here is from genome assembly GCF_023078495.1 of Luteibacter aegosomatissinici. Taxonomy (NCBI): domain Bacteria; kingdom Pseudomonadati; phylum Pseudomonadota; class Gammaproteobacteria; order Lysobacterales; family Rhodanobacteraceae; genus Luteibacter; species Luteibacter aegosomatissinici. The sequence continues at coordinate 2,210,221 of NZ_CP095742.1, forward strand.
TACCGCCTGCGATTCGCGAAACCTCATTAGTAGGGACAGTGAAAACCAACGTCTTGTCGGGGTTTACGTCAGAGCCACTAAGGCCGGCATGGAAAAAAGTGGCCTGTCCGTCCTCGCGTGTACCAACCCACTCGAGGTAGCAACGGTCATCACCATCAATGCCATCCCATGCATCCACCACGACATGGGCTCCATCGTCCACGGCGGCCGGATCAAGTGTCCCGTCGAGCGCCTCCCGCACAGATGGGGCCATCAGCTGTCGAGGAACCCCCTCAATGGCCAGGTGACGGCGGCGCGACGTTGCCACCTTCGTACCGCCTGACATAATGGAGTAGCCGGCAGACGCGCGGCCCGCTGACAGGGAGGCAACCTTGTCATGCGGGATGATCGTATCCAGGGCCTGATTAGGCCTTTGCACGCGAATCGGTGGACACGTGAAATCAACGGCCTTTCCTGCGGCTGTCACACCCGTCCAGGAAACGACGATATCGTCGCCCGCTTGGGCCGGATGCCCTTCCACGCGCACATGTAAGTCGCGGTCGCCAAGGGTTGCGAGGTCGACGACCTTGCCTTCATCACGAACCGTTCCATCAACCCATGGTGCCGGAGGTGCGTCACCACCAGGGGGTACGTCAACGATGGCCTCGGGGGACCAGAGCGAGCGGTTCGCCACACGGTCGTGGACCTGATAACGCACGGCCACATCCTTTCCATTGGTGCCAGCGGCGACCTCCTTGGTGACGCCCACACGGATTGGTCTGTCGACCTCGTCAAGAGTGAGTGGCCCATGCCTGAGGGAGGTCGTGTGCCACTGCACAGTGACGCGGTCGCCGACTGCCATGTTCCGGTAAGGCGGTACTTCCACGAAAATATCGGAAAGATCGTCGGGCAGTGGTGATGGGAGGATCACTGGCGCGTCGAGTGACTCATTCCGGTTCGGCGTCTCAGGATTAGGGTCAAGTCCGCCAGGAACGGAAAGCTTGACCGCGACCTCTGCCTCGGCAGTTTGGTACGCTTCGCCTGTGTCGACGAGCGTTATACGCGCCGCGAGCAGCATGGTGCCCTCGCCGTGCTGCGCGAGCAACGAAGCCCGCACCTGGACGTGCGGCTGAAGGTTATCGACGACGGTGTAGCGGTGGCTTCCAACCACCTCCAGATCCGGTCCGTAGAGGATCTCAACAACGTCGCCCGTCTTGATATCGCCCCACGGTCCGGTTTTTACGACAACGAGGCGGTCGGGGTCACGCGCGATATCGTCATAGCCAAGACCTCCGTCGGTCGCGTCATAGATCGACGGAGGGATGAGTGCGATCGCGCGCGGCGAGACGTCGAATTTTTCGGTGTCTTCCATGTATCTCTTACCTTGCTAAATTATTAGGGTTTGGGGCGCCTGGCCGAGACAAGTACGTTACGGCTTCTGGTAGTCACCGAGCCGACGTTGTTTGTAGCGGTGTAGGAAAGCTCAAATCGTCCAAATGCAAGCGCATAGACGATCTCGCTTGAAAGCTTCAGCTCGAAAAAAACGGATCGCCCACGAAGCACGCCCCATTCGTCTTCCTTCGGATCTAGATCAGCCTCACTGATTTCGTGGTTGAGGACGCCCGAGGCATCAGGAACCTGGTCTCCGCCATCGAAAGCGTTAAAGCCGGTGTAGTTGATAGTGACCTTGTCACCAGGCTTCATGTTGGCGTAACCGTAAATGCGAACCGGCGTAAATCCCTTCACAAGGTCGCTTTCATGAATTCCATAGACGTGCTGAACATCTTCAAGGCGAAGTGCGTCGGGGAAGACTGCTCCACGCAACGGCGTGCCGCCACCAGGAAGACCATCGGCGCTATCGATTCGGATAGGTTGCACTGGCGATATGGACTTTGAGATATGTGGCGACAGCGCGAGATGGCGGACTACTGTGTACGAGAGGTGGCCAGATCCTGCGTGTTCCTTCAAGTCGCTCGATGGAATCGTCACCTGAATCGACGCATCGGGGTCATCGATCTCACGGGGCTCACCGACGGAGTCCCCGTTGATCACCATGGTTACGACGTCGTCCTTCTCCAATCCGAAAGAGCGAAGCCCTCGCAGTGAAGTGGACGGAATAATCGCAAGGGCGTCCTTGTCTGCATCCGCGAACGAGATCAAGTTATCCTCGCCACCAGAGGCGCCGCGGAGAATCGGCAAGGGGAGGGCCTCATTCTCAATGGAGCCGGGAAGCGGGTCGCGACCGCCTGGAGCATCAAGGTCGAACCTGCAGTCGGTGACGTCGGAGCGACTCGGAACGCCATTTCGGTAATGGGTGTAGGTAAGGGATTCAGAGAAGGCCGTACCTTTACCCGCCGCAATGAGGTCCCACACGAGGTCGTATGGAATGTGCACAAGACCCATCGGGTCCGAGGCCGCCTGCTCTTTGGTGAGTTGAAGGCGACCTACGAAGTTACGTCCGGCACGAAGAATCAGCGCGTCGCCTTCCTTTGCTCGGGGTGTGAGAGCAGGAATGGCCGCGGAGAGTACCGGCTTGATATCTTCCTCGGTAATGAGGTCATCATCGTACGCAATGACCTTGGGGCCAGGAAGGCGCTCTGGCGCATCGATAAGAAGAATGGTGACCGGTGTGACTGGCGACGCCTTGCTTCGATTGTTCGCTTTGTCCTCGACGTAATAGTAAAAATCCACTACGCCATCGACACCAGCTCGGCCGATCTCATTTTGATCAAAGGTGATTTCAATGAGGTCACCGTCGGGCGACGGCGGTACCACTTTGATAGCCGTTTCATCGGCGCCGTTTGGCCGGATAAATACGTGTAGTTTGTCGTCGGGGTCGAATCCCTCGTAATCGGAGACGACACCGCGAAGTAAAGCGCCTGGCAGCGAGTTCAGCGTTGCGAGCGACAATCCGTGCCGCTGAATGATGTCAGGGAATTCGATCCGTGGGAGGCGACGGTTTCCCGCGGGTGTGCGGTCGATCAGGATCTGTGTTGCACCCGATCGGACGGGAGGTCCGAACGGATCGGGTGTATCGCGATACGCGATATCGTGGAAGCGCTCGCTGAGCGACTTTCCGAAATCGACCGGCATGCGAAGGGCGACGTACTTCTCGTCAGTGGTCTCGCAAGTAACGGTTGTTCCCGGGACGATGTTGCCATCCACGACAAGGTCGAATTTGTTGCCGGGTGCGGTGTTGTGCCCGTTGCTGACGATGATGGGGGCGTGTACGACTAGCCCAAGATCGATAGCGCTATTCGGAATCACGCCGTCCGGATAGGCGGCCGGAATCGTTGGCTTGAAGTTGTCGATAACAGGATCGTCGAGGAACGGCTCGCTGCTGATGTCGGTGTCGTACAGGTTGGCGTGGTCTTCTGGTGGCATGCGTGTGACTCCATGAGCCCCATTGGCGGGGCTTCATAACGTAGTTGTCTCGCTTTCGCGGACCTATCGGGCGAGGACTCGTTATGTGTCGGCGATGTGCCCCGCCGGATGTAGGGCGATCCGCCGGCCTTGTCCGTCATACCTCTCATGCGCGAAGGACTACAACGCGTCAGGCATCGCGCACACACACAACAGGGAAGACCTACATGAAGAGCGATCGTTCGCATGGTCGAATGCGCCACCTCGATTTGCGCAAACCGCAACTTGATGGCGTACGGACTGATCATGAGGTGAAAATGAAGGGTAAGGGAGTTGGGCTCGTGTTGAAGAGCTCTGTAGTCATTCTTGGGGCAGCGGTTGTAGAGGGACGCCTACAAGCGAAGACGGTTGGTACTGACCAGTCGGTCGTTGTGTCCGGTACCGGCCATCCTGTCGACCTCTGGGAGCTGAGCAGCGGATCCAGTCTCACTCTATCCGAGGGAGCCCGCGCCGAGTACGTGAATATGTATCGTGCTCGCCTGTTTATGGAGGACGCGATACTGACGTCATCGAACGGGGCGGGCGTGAGCGCGCAACTCCGGAGCGAAGTCGATCTCCTTAGGTCCGCCGTGCACGACTCGGTGGGGGTCGGGCTGCTCCTTACCGGTAACCTTGATTCAACCCCCGAGGGGCGATCCACTGCGCGTATCGTGGAAAGTCGCGTCGACGGTGCGATTGCGGGAGTCGCGGTGAGCGATCATGGGCGAGTAACCGCGCTACGTTCGACCATCGCTGCTACTGGAGATGAGGGTGTGGGCCTGTTGCTTACTTCAGGCGACGTTCTCCTGGACGACGGGACTACCGTAAAGGGTTCCGAGGCAGGCGCGGCTATGGGCTACGACCACCGGCTCGCGGCTGGAGCGACGCGGTTAGTCGTGGCGAACAAGTCGTCCGTCACGGCGGTTACTGGACCGGCCATCGTGGTCACGGGTCACGGGGGAGACGTTCACGCCGCGGAGATCTTTGTTCGCGACGGTGCGACGGTCCGGTCTGGAGGTGGAGTGGCGCTCGGGGCGCGCAACGGGGCGCGTGTGACGTTCGGGATCGACCGCGCAGAGGTGATTGGCGATGTTCTCGTTTCCAGCGATTCCAGCGCGCGGGTCCGCGTTGGTCGTGGAGGCGTCCTTCGAGGGTCCGCGCAAGGTCCCGTGAACGTCTCACTCGGGCGGGCCGGACACTGGTTTGTTCGAGGCGACAGTCAAATTAGTGAACTCGTCTTCGAGGGGGGCGGTCTTGAACTTGATTGCGGCGTGGGGGCGGCGCGAAGCTTGCGAGTGAACGGCAACGTCACAGGCACGGCCGGCGCCGTCGGGCTCAACGTTCATATGAATGCTGAAAGTCCGAGTAGCACATGGTCGGACTCCTTAGTCGTGCGTGGAGATGTCGACGTGTCACGGCCGATCGATCTGGTCGTGAACGTCACGGGTACTCCGTTTAACACGGATGCCAACGCGGATGGCCGCGCGAGTGCTTCGGAAGGTGTCTCACTGGTGCAGGTTGGTGGCAAGTCCTCCGCAGATGCGTTCCGCCTGAGAGATCAGTTCGTTGCGCTGGGCGCGTTCCAGTACCAGCTAAAGGCATTTGCCGGAGCCGAGGTTGAGCAGGCTGGGAGCGAGAGCGATACGAGTCCGCCCGCGTGGGACTATCGGTTGGTCTCGCGTGTGGTGTGTGAATCCGAGTGCGAAGGACCTCCGTCTGGGAGCGGCGGAGGCCCGGGCGGAGACAGCGGGCGCCCAGCGGTCGCGCCAGAAATCGCCTCGTACGTTTCCGTTCCGGCGATGGTGTTTGCGTATTCTGACGGATCGGTGACCAGCCTCCACGAGAGGCTCGGCGAGATACGGGACCACGCATTCGAAGGGGATGTCGGAGGGGAGATGTTCGCCCGCTTCACAGGGAAACGGCAGCGCTATTCGAGCGATCGCTCGTTCAAAGGCTACGGATACGACTTCGATCACGCGGTAGAAGCGTGGCAGTTTGGCGGTTCGCTCGTTGGTCTGGACGGTGATAATGGTTCGTTGAGGGCTGGTTGGGCATTCGATCACGGGCGGTCGACTGTCGTGCCTCACGCGGTCGATGGCGACAGCGTGACGAGGTTGAAGTCGAACGGCACGTCGGCGTGGGTGACGTGGCGCAGCGGAGACGGCTTCTGGCTGGATTGGGTGGTGAGTCGTCAGCGGATGCATGGCCAGACCGACACGGCGGCTGGCGGTCCAGGCATAGGAAGGCTCCGGGCGACGTCGACGGGCATATCGATGGGAGCCGGCCTACCCATTCACATCGGGGGGCAGTGGCACGTAGAGCCGCACATCACGATGTCCACGCAGGGTGTTCGTATCGATCCGATACATCAGGGGAACGGCACGCTGGTTCGATTCGGTGGTGGTCGATATAGGACGGGCGCGCTCGGTGTCGCGATTTCTCGTCAGGACGACCGGTTCTCGCCGTTCGCGCGGATCGACGTCCGGTCTACCTCCGGCAACGGCATCCTCCTCGCTGGGACCGAAGGGCTGGCGGCGTCTCGTTTCGACGGAGGTCGGAATGGATCTGAGGCCCTCGTCGCCGGTGGCCTGACGGCGCAGCTGACGTCGCGCGTCCAGGCGTTCGGCGAAACGGGCTATCGACACTATCTTGGTCGCGGCGGGTTCCAGGGTTGGTCGGGCAACGTGGGGATGCGCGTGACTTTCTGATGACGAGCGAGGAGGTGGGATGGCCCACCTCCTTCGCGGACCCGGTGCGGCCGCGACGCAAGGGCATCGAGATACGGCCATGGATTCGACGTGGAGGTAGACGATTCCTTGGCCTACATGCACAGTAGTTCGAACGGAAGGCAGGAAAGCGCCTTCCCTGATAGGTGCGACCGCAACCGACAAGTACTTTGGCATCTCCTTCAGCGGAACACCCCAAGGAGTGCCAAATGAAACATCGAGGCGACCAAACGAAAGCCGGCGAGATCATGCAGGAGTTGATGTACGGGGAAGACGGCCGGCTCTCCGGCCGTCCGGTGCGCGGCTGGCGGATCCGTATGACCGCGCTGTTCCGCTGCACGGTGCAGCGCAGTCTGAATCCGATCGTCTTCCCCGAGGAAATGCTGCAGGAAGGCTTGTCGCTGGCGGCGTTGCTGGCCATGCCGAGGCAGGAACTGATCGGCGTAGTGCCTGACTATCGAGGCTTGCGTACGGGCGATATCGTCACCGTATTGATGTTCCACCGTGGCCTGCACCGCACGGTCAAGGCCGGTTCGATGTGTGTATGCCATGGCGATGCCCCCCTCACGTTCCGCTTTAACCGGCCAATGCTGGAGCAGTTCGGTGAGAACGGTCGGATCGATTTCATGTATGAGGTGCGCAGTGCTTCGGGGGATGTGGCCCTGCGCTGTGCCGCGGTCACCCTGGATGTGGCGGTTCACGACATGCCGGAACGGCTGCCTGCACCGGTGGTTCTGGCGAGCCAGGATGGCGTGGTCCGCGAAACGGACATCGTCCCTGAGATGGTGGTGGCTATCCCATCGGGGGTTGGCGGCTGCAAGCCCGGCGATCGCCTGCGGCTGCGCCTGGGCGACGCCTGGTTCGAGCCGATGACGCTTGGCAGCATGGATGTGGGGCGCGAGACGATTGCGCACTTCCTTGTGTCCTGCGACGACATCCTGCGACTGGCGTCCATGCAGCCCTCGGAGACGTTCACCCTGGATGTGTCGTTTGACCTGGAGCGCCATGGCACCCTCAGCCCGTCAGACGTAGGCAAAGTGCGCTTCGACCTTGGCGAATCGGATATCCCGTGTGAGCCGCTGTCGTCCTAGACCGCCGTCGCTGCCGGTGCCGCCTGGGCAACCGGTACATGCACCGGCGGTGCCAGTTCAAAGTCGCGATAGAGGTTCGGATTGCCGGTCATGCCCGCCTCGGCCGCCTTGGCGATGTTGTACATCTCGCGTGCCGTGACGTAGTGCAGCACGTAGTCGCTACCGTCGTTGTAACGCTGCTCGAGATACGTGTGCATGGCATCGACGGGGGCTCCCAGCAGCGTGTCCATGTCGCGTTCCTGCGTGCCGTGGGTGTGGATTTTGATGAAGATCCATTCCGGGCGGCCTTCCACGTGAATGCCCGTATCGACCCACTGGTCCACCCGGTCGCGGGTGGGCGGACAGCCCTTGCGGATATCGGAGTTCTCGATGCGCGGGATGATGCCGAACCGGCGGTTCTTCCAGTTGAGGCCAAGCACGCCCTGGATGATGAGCAGGTCGCCACTTGGCGTTCCGCCCACGCGCATCGGCACGCCGGTGTCATGGCCCTTCGGCTTTCCGGGGTTGTCCACCGCGTAGTAGATCGCATTCGAGGTGCGGGTCTGGGTATCGCTGGGCGCGGAGGGCAGGGTGAAGTCGGCGTAGCAGCCCAGCTCACGCAGCAGCCCCAGTTCGTTGTTGATGCCACACCAGCGCCCGTCGGGCCGGCTGTTGGCAAGGCACCAGTTGCCGTGGATGAAGGCGAACTTCAGCTGTCCGGTGACCGGGTCGCGCGGCAAGGCACCGTGGCGCTCGTTCAGCAATTTGTTGAACCGGTCGATCGTCGCGACGAAGTTCTCCGGTGTGTCGTCGTCGTGGTGCAGGTGGATCTCGATCTCGCCATAGCCATCGGCACACAAGGCGGCGATCTTTTCCAGGTGCTCCTCGACGTATTCCTCTTCCGGGTAGAAGAACCCATGCTGCGGCGGCCGACCATCCGCATCACGGTGGCGGCTGGCCATCTCACGGTACTCCTTGCACCAGCGATCCACGCGGTGGCGCTGGCGGTCCATGTCGACACGACCCCAGTTGGGTTCGAAGTGGTCCACGAAGCAGAACAGGATGTGTTTGGTGCCTTGCACCTTGGGCGCCTTGCGCCGGGTAAGGTAGCCCCATAGCCAGTACTGCATGCTGCGCGCGCGGATGGCGATGGTAAGGGCAGCGCCGGCCAGCAGCACCAGCCCCAGAAGCGAAAGGAGAACGATACCGATCATGCGGCGGCTCCCGCAGGCACGAGGGTGAGAAGTTGCTCGGCGTTATTTCGCCACTGACGCTCGCTGGCGATGTAGTCACGGGCCGCCGCGCCAACCCGGCGGCGCTCGTCCGCTTCGCTGGCCAGGGCCAGCACGCGTTCCACGCAGGCGGTGGCATCGCCGCGCGGGAACAGCCAGCCGGTACGGCCATCGGCAATGACCTCGGCGACCGGTGCATAGTCCGGCGCCACCACGGCCACGCCCATCCCCATCAGCTCGAACAGCTTCATGGGCGATCCGTAGTGGTTTGAATTGGGCAGCACGGCGTAATCCATGCAGGCGATCCAGCTGGCGATCTCGTCGTGCGGCACGCGGCCCGGCAGCAGTACGCGGTCGCTAAGGCCCCGAGCGGCCACGAGGTCGCGCACGGCGGGCAGGGTCTTGCCATCGCCCACGAATACCAGCGCCAGCCCGGGTGCCTGGTCCAGGCGGTTGGCGATGGCTTCCACGAAGCCGTCCACGCCATGCCAGTGCGCGAACACACCGATATGGCCGCACACGGTCAGCCCGGTAAGCCCGCGCGCGGCGCGCAGGGCCTCGCGGTCGAACTTCGCCGGGTCGAAGCGCGGCAGGTCCACGGCGTTGGGCGATATCACGGAGGGCGCGATATCACCGTACGCTTCCACGGCCTTGTCGCGAAAATAGGTGGAGATGAAGACCAGGCCCGTGGCCTGGCGGAAGCACCAGCGTTCCACGCGGCGAGCCAGGCCGCGCATGGTCAGCGGCCGCACGCGCTCAACGAGTGCGGAATCGTTGATCTCCAGCACGATGGGAATGCCGCGCCGGCGGGCCATCCACACCGTGGCAAACAGGAACAGTGAATACCGCTCGTAGACCAGCCGCGGCGGCGTCACGCGCCAGGCCCGCGCCATGCGCACGAACGTCACCAGGTTGTAGAGCAGCTCGAACATTTCGAACACCACACCCGGTAGCCGGCTCACAAGCGCGGCAAGCCCTGTCCTCCCCGACGCCGAACTGCCGGCAGCCGATGCAGGCGCCTCTTGTTCATGCTCCGGATCGGCCCCCGGGAACGACATGACCGACACGCTATGCCCCAACTCGCGCAGCGCATTCACGATACCTCGGATATGCACGCCCTCGACATGGCGGCCGCGCGTGCGGTGGTGATAGAGGATGTTCACGCGTTGCTTCCCGGTAGCGCATCGAAGCGCATGCCCTGGGCCAGCCATTCGGGCAGCAAGGTATCGAGGGCATCCGCAGCCTTGTCGCTGTCGTCGTGCATGAGCACGATGTCACCAGCGGCGGGTGGATCGTTGCGCAGGCGATCGATCAGCCAGTCGATCGGCTTGTCCTGGTAATCCAGGCTGTCGTACGACCAGTAAACGAAGCTGCGCTTGCGCCGGGCAAAATGCATTAGCAGTTGCGCGCCGATATAGCCGTGCGGCGGCCGCATGCGGTGATGCGGCCGGTCGTCGAACAGGCGGAGCAGGGCATCGGTGCGGTACACCTCGTCCAGCTGCTTGCGCAGGTTCATGTTGCGGAACGACCAATGGCTGTACGAATGGTTGCCGATCATGTGCCCTTCGCCCACGATCCGCTGCACGATTTCCGGGTACTGCTCGATCTTCTCGCCGACCAGGAAGAAGCTCGCCTTCACGCCGTGGCGGGCAAGGACGTCAAGGAGCTTGGGTGTGTGCTCCGGTTCCGGGCCATCATCGAAGCTGAGGTAACAGGTGCCATCCCGCTTGGCCCGCGTCATCAGCAGGTGTTCGGGGAACAGGCTCAGCAGCTCGTGCTTTTTCGGTCGGCGGATCATGCGTTCATACTCACGTGAGCCGGCGCACCGCCGGCGACGCGCTCGAGCATGTGCTCAAGGCGATCGATGTTGTCGTCCCAGCGGAAACTGGTGGCGTGGGCGGCGATGGATTCCGCATCCACATGGCGGCCGAGCATGTCGGCCAGGGCGCCGGCGAGCAGGTCCGGATGGTGGGCTGGCACGAGGATGCCCGCGAACCCCGGCACCACTTCAGGGATACCGCCCACGGCGGTGGCTACCACGGGCGTGCCGCAGGCCATGGCTTCCAGCACCACGTTGGGCACCCCTTCGTTATGGCTGGGCAGGCACAACAGGTCGGCGGCGCGAAACCAGTCCGGCAACGCGGCGTGGGCGACCGAGCCCATGAAATGGACGGAGGGCGCGCAGCACAGCGAGGCGGCGCGTGTTTCCAGGGCCGTGCTGTCAGGGCCATCGCCGACGAAGTACAGCCGCGCATCGTGGCGCTGCTTTGCGAGCGACGGGAAGGCTTCGATCAGGTCCATGCAGCCCTTGCTGTTCTTCAAGTTGCCTGCATACAGGACGATGGGCTCATCCAGGGGAATGCCCAGCCGTTCGCGAGCGGCGGCGCGGCTGCCGCGGCGGAACAAGCGGCCATCCACCCCGTTGTAGATGGTTTCGACCGACGCCGGATCGGCGCCGATAGCCACGGCCTTGGCCGCGAGTGCCTTGCTCACCGCCAGCACGGCGCCCGCACCGCGCAGGGCATGGCGGATTTGCAGCCGGCGTAGCCGCGAAGCCGCCTGCACGTTCAGGTCACTGCCGTGCACCTTCACCACGTAGGGCACGCCCAGCAGCTGGGCGATCCACGCCGCGGCCGTGGCATCCGGGTAGGCCCAGCTGGCGAGGATCACGTCGTAGCGCGCGCGGCGCAGCTCGCGGCCACGCTGCCACATGACGCATGCCACATAACACAGTGCGTTGAGGAACCGGCCGATGCCTGGCGGGTGGTAGAAGGTGAAGTGATCGCGCTTCACGTTGGGCACGTGGACCTGGCCCTGCGCACCGGCCATGCGCTCGCGGAAATCCACCGCCGTGAGCACATCCACCTCGTGGCGCTCACCCAGGCGCTCGAACTGCTGCCGGTTGAAGGTGCCCCGGCGCGGATCCCACGGCGTGGGAAACAGGTTGGTGAGCACCAGGATCTTCACGGCAGCGCCTCGACATCGCCGAAGTACAGGCGGGTGTAGCGGGCGGCCATCGCCTGCAATGAGCCGTTTTCTTCGACCCAGGTACGTGCGGCGCGGCCGAAGGCAGAGGCTTGCTGTGAGGCGTGCAGCATCTCGAGCATGGCATCCGCCAGCGCAGGGGCGTCGCAGGCGGGCACCAGGCGCCCGGTCGTGCGGTCACGCACGATTTCCGCATTGCCGCCCACATCCGTGGCGACGATCGGCAGGCCGGCGGCGCAGGCTTCCAGCAGCGCCATCGAGTAGCCCTCCGTCACCGAAGACAACACGAACAGGTCCAGGCCCTGGAGGAGTTCGTGGACATCGTCGCGGTCGCCGAGGAAATGCACGCAACCTGCAATACCTTCGTCGTAAGCGCAGGCGCGCAATGTCTCGCGTAGTTCGCCATCGCCGATAAGCACCAGTACGGTATCGCGGCGGTGGTGGCGTACCGCGCGGAAAGCGCGGATGAGGCTCGCCTGGTCCTTGGCCCAGTTCAGCCGGCCCACCGTGCCGATGATCCTCGTGCGCGAGGGGACGTTGATCAGGCGCGCAAGGCGCTCATGCATCACATCGTTGGCCACGTCGAAACCATCCAGGCGGATGCCGTTGGGCACGACGCAGCATTTGCGGGCCGGGAACATGCCACGGCTCACCGCATCGCGGCGCGCAGCTTCGCACACTGCCACGACCGCATCGGTGGCGGACATGGCCCGGCGGAACAGCCACTCACGCCGACCGGGCTTGCGCGTGGCACCCATGCCATGCCGGGTGTTAACGACCTGGCGGATGCCCATGCCGGCAGTCGCCAATACGGCCTGGTAGTGAGCGACGGCGTTGTGGGTGTGCAGCACCTCGGTGTGATGGCTGGCGATGAATTCACGGGCCCGGCCGATGGCGCGCAGGTCGAGGCCGGTGCGCTTCTCGCAGGCGCGCACGGGGATGCCCTTGATCTCCAGCTCGGTCGCCATGGCGCCACGTTCGAACAGGCAGACGACCTGCACCTTGTGGCCTTCGCGGTGCTGCTGGGTCACCAGGTCGATGACCATGCGCTCCAGGCCGCCGCGGTTCAGGTTTTCGACGACATGCGTGATGTTCACGATTCCAGCTCCGACACGGTGACACGCAGCTTGCCGCTACGGGTAAGCGGAATGTCGTCGACGAAATGGCAGTGCAACTGCGCACTGTCGCCCAGTACCTTCGCCACTTCACGCCGTATGTAAGCAAGCGACGCGTCGTCGAAGCCCTGGCCGCGCACGATGGAAAGGTCCAGCCGGTCGAGTTGGCGTTGCACGAGCTGGAAGCGGGCCAGGCCTGGCACGTCCTTCAGCATGTGCGGGAAGAATTCGCCGGGCAGCACATGGCCGGCCGGGGTACGGATGGCATCCAGCTTGCGCCCATCCACGCTGGCCAGCAGGGGCAGGCCGCGGCCGCAGGCGCATTGTCCGTGGAAGTGTGTCGCCATATCACCGTTGACATAGCGGATGAACGGCATGCCGTAGTTGAACAGGTCGGTGATCGCCACCTCGCCGCTGCCGTGGTGCGTGGGCTTGCCGTCCACGCCCAGGGTCTCGACGAGAAGGTGATCCGCGTTCACGTGAAGGCCGTCGCGGTGTTCGCACTCGGAGGCGATGAGCATGACTTCGCGGCAGCCATAGGTGTTGAACACCGGTGCGCCACCAAACGCGCGCTCGATCAGCTCGCGCTGGAACGGGTGGAGGGCCTCGGCCGCACCGATGATCGACGCGGGGCGTGCCACGCGGCGCCCCTCGGAAATAAGGAACTGGGCCAGGCGGACCAGGGGACCGACGTAAGACACGATCACTTCCGGCCGGTACGCGTCGATGGCGTCGGCATAACCGGAAAGGTTCGCTTCGGTCATCGCAAAACTGTTGAGCAGCTTGCGCGCGAAGACGGCGTTGTAGATGCGATCCTTGACGCGATGCGCCGCGGTGGGCTCACCGACCGCGCCACCCCACAGGAACAGCGTGCGTCGCCCCATGCGCGAGCCGGCCCAGCCGTAGCCACGCCACATGACCGCGACGCGGCGATCGTTGCTCTCGCGGGTATAGCCATACCGCAGCGGCTCACCGGTGGAACCGCCGGTGGCCTTGTAGGCCAGCGTGTCCTTCAGTGAGGTGGCTTTCAACGCCTCGGCGTTTTCGCGAATGTCGACCTTGGTCAACACGGGCAGCAGCGCGACATCGCCAGGCTCGCGAATATCCGCTGGAGACAAGCCCATCTGCGCCCAGCGCTCGCGGTAGAACGGCACCTCGCGCTGGCACCAGTCGAGCAGCTTCTTGAAACGCTTGAACTGCAGCGCACGGATTTCATCGGCCGATAGCCACTGCGTCTGCGCATACTCGCGCAGGTACCGCGGCGTATCGCGACGGCGCAGGCCGCCCTCGTAGGCGGGCCACAACACGTTGCGCAGCAGGGGCTCGTAAAGGCTCATTGGGTTCGCAGCAACACGGCTACCAGCACGAACAGGCCGGCAACGCCGGCGAAGGCGGCCGGCACCCAGCGCCAGCCATCGCGGGAGAAGCGGAACGCGGGCAGCTCGGGCCAGCGGCGGCGGGCACCCACGTAGTGGCCGGCGACCACGGCGGCGATCAGGTACAGCACCACCATGTAGCTGCGGCTCAGGAAGAACGCGGCGGCAAACAGGCCGCACAGCGAGAGCAATAGCGTCAGGGCCAGTTGCCGTTCCATTGCCCATTCCGCCTCACGCCCCGGTTCGTTGGCGGCAGTATGCGGATGCCGGAGGATCGTCAACATCATCCAGAAGCCATAGCCTACAAAGGCAAGCCAGAGGATAAAGCCGAGGAAGCCGGTCTCCGCCAGCACCAGCACGAACGAGTTATGTGCCGTGAGCTCGTTGTACTCGGTGAAGTTGCCCGGGCCCACGCCAAACAGCGGGCTGTCACGGAACATTTCCAGGCCGGCGTACCAGGCATCCACGCGGCCGGCGGCCGATTCCTCGCCCGCATCCAGCTCATCCATGCGCGACGAAAGCAGCTTCAGGCCAACCAGGCCGATCACGCCCAGCGTGCCGGCGACCACCATGCCCTTGCGGTACCAGATATAGCAGCCGGCCACGATCAGCACCGCCAGCATGGCGCCACGCGAGTTGGTGAGGTAGGTGCCGTAGAGGAGCAGCACCGCGCAGGCGAGCCACAGCAGGCGGCCGGGCGCGCCACGGCGCCCCAGGAACACGGCCATGGGCAGGGTCGCGGCAAACAGAAGGCCCAGGTCGTTCGGGTCGTTGAAGATGCCCACGTACTGGATGCGGTTGCCTTCGCCGATGGGGATGCCGGTCCAGCCCATGCCTGTGCGCGCCTGCTCCACGCCGTGCAGGGCGAGTACGGCGGCGCAGGCCACCATCACCCCCATGGCGATGCGCACGCGCTTCTGGGTCGTACAGGAGGCGCCCAGCACGAAGAACGCGATCACCACGGGGCCGAAATGGGCCAGCTCATCCAGCGCGCCACCGGTCCAGCCGTTGGTCACCTGGGAGATCATGAGGATGAGCAGGAAGCAGGGCAGGATGATGAATTGCGGCGCTTCGAAGGTCTTCTGGCTCGAGCCCAGCCAGGCAAGGAAGGACAACGCGAGCACGACGGGAAGGATCGGCACCAGGTCCAGCCCGGGGATGTAATCCTGCGGGCGGATGATGGTGAGGACGACGTAGAGGAGGATCAGGAGGAACATGCCTGCTCCTGCGGTCCATGCGCTTCGTGGGCCGCGGTGGGGTAGCTCATCAGCTGCGGGAGGGCCAGCATGGCCGCGAACCAGCCGGGGCCCATGTTGGCTTCCACCGGCAGGCGGTATAGCGAGTAGCGGTTCTCGGAGGGTTCCGGGTTGGTGCCGCAGATGTAGCTGCAGGCCAGCTGGAAACCCGCGTTGCGCGTGGCGGCGATCACCGCGTCGTTGTACGCGCGGTCGCCGCCTACCGGGTACGACATGAGCACGGCCGGGTTACGCAGCTCGCGATCGAGCGTCCGCTTGGATTGCAGGATCTCGGCTTCCATCTCCTCGATGGGCAGCCGGGCCAGCATGCGGTGGTGCACGCCGTGCGAGCCGAACTCCAGGCCGGCCGCTTCCATCTCGCGGGCCTGGTCCCAGGTCATCGGGCGGCAATCCACCGGGCGGGCACCGGCCGAGGGCATGTTCCATTCCTGCTCCAGGCGTTCGGTCATCGCGCTCTGGCCATGCGCATCGAGCCACTTCATGCGCAGCAGCACGTTGCCGGCGATACGCCTGCGCAGCGCGCGCTCGGCCGGGAGCGGCACGTCGATGCCCAGTTCGGGAAGCACCAACCGCGGGGCCGTGGTCAGCAGGATCATGTGCACCAGCCAGTCGTAGGAATACGGCGTGCCGGTGTCGATGTGGCCGGTCGAGACGAAGAAGGTGGCGGGCACGCCCACGTCCTCGAGGATAGGCGCGGCAACCCGGTAGTTGTCGTCGTAGCCGTCATCGAAGGTCACCGCCACGGTATCCGGTGGCAGGGCTTCACCCGCGTCCAGCGCCGCCACGATGTCGGTCAGGCGCATGGGGCGGAAGTACTTTTTCAGGCGCAGCATCTGCTCACGGAATTCATCAGGCGGCGTGCTGATCAGCTCCATGTCGAATTCGTACGTGTCCGGGTCCGGCAGCGGCATGACCCGGTGGTACGCCAGGATACGCAGGTCGCGATGGATCCACGAGCGCACGCGCTGCAGCGAATGCAACAAACCGCTGGCGTAACACAACTCGCCAAGCCGGCCACGGATACCCGGAGCGCCACGTCCATTCATGTCGATCACCATAGGTGGAGCCTGCGGTTACGGGCGAAGGCCAGCAGGGCCTGCGCTGCGAAAAGGTTGAGGTAGAAGAACGCGACGGCGATGCGTGCGGGCATCCAGGTACCCAGCCGCGGGCGCATGCGCGCCATGCCGACCAGCAGTGCGCCAAGGCCCAGGCCGGTGAACGCCAGCGCGTAAATGGGGTGCCGGTTGAACAGGAAGCCGGTGCTGAGGAACAGCGCGACGATCAGCCAGGGGGCCAGCAGGCGCAGCACCTTGTGGCTGATGAAGCAAAACCACAGCGGATTGCGGAACGGCGAAAGCAGCCACGGCGCGAGTTGCAGCAGCTGGAAATTGCCGGCCAGCGTGCGGATCTTGCGGCGACGCTCGGCCTCGGGCTCTTGCGACGGCTGGTCCCACGCCATGGCGCGCGGTTCGAAGACCACGCGCTTGCCCTGCGCCGCGACGCGCATGGGTACCAGCACGTCATCCAGCACCGTGCCGGCGGGCAGCGGTTTGAACAGCGCACGGCGGATGGCATAAATCGCACCGGTAACGCCGATCATGGAGCCTGCGGTGCTCTCCGCATGGCGGATCATCTTTTCGTAGCGCCAGTAGAAATCCACGCCCTGGGCAAAGCCGGTGCGCACGTTTTCCATGTGCAGCTCCCCGCCCACGGCGCCCACCTCGGGATCGGCGAGGTTGGCGACCAGTTCCTTCAGCGCACAGGGGGAAAGCCGCTGGCGGATATCGGTCATCAACAACACGTCACCACGGGTGAGCGCCACCGCATCGTTCACGCACGCGGCCTTGCCGCGGCGGTTCGGGAAATCAAGCACCGTCAGGCGCGGGTCGGTACTGCGCCGCGCGATCGCCACCGTGTTGTCGTGGCAGCCATCGCAGGCCAGCACGATATCGATCAGCTCCGGCGGGTAATCCAGGCCCTGCAGGTTGGCGAGCTTGGTGCGCACATGGCGTTCGCCATCGTGCACGGCCACCACGATGCTTACCGTGGGCAGCCATGCCTTGCGCGCCACCGGCCGCGGGCGCAGGCGCGCCCACAGCGCGATCAGCAGCGGGTAGCCCACGAACACGTGGGCCAGTAGCAGCGCCGATCCCCAACAGGCCAACCAGGCGATATGTGTCATGACGTCTCCCCCTTTTGATGACGTCGCAACTCAGCCGCGCCCGAACAGCCTGCCGAACAGGCCGCCGCGTTTGGCTGTGGGTGGCGCGGTAGGCGTCGCCATCGCCAGGTCAGCCGCCAGGGTGCCCAGCGTGCCGTTGGCGATATCCAGCAGGTTCATCTGGATACCGGTCAGCTTTTGCACGCGTTGCGCCATGTCGACCGCCAGCAGCGAGTGGCCGCCCACGTCGAAGAAGTTATCGCTGGTGCGTACCCGGCTCATGCCGAGCAGTTCGTGCCACACGCTGGCGAGCAGGCGCTCGCTTTCCGTGCTCGGCTCAGTACCGGCGCCGTCGGCTTGCGCGAACGCGGTACGTTCCTCCGGTAGCGGCAGCGCATCCACATCCGGCTCGCCGGTGGGCAGCAGCGGCATGGCATCGAGCAGCATGAGGTGGGTGGGCATGGACCATGCGGGCAACTGCGCCGCGAGGGTGGCGCGCAGGCCTTCCAGATCGAGCTGGTAGCCGGGTGCGGTCACGGCGTACGCATCGATACGCTGTTCGCCAAGGCGGTTAGTCCGCGGCACGGCCAGCGCTCGCACGACGCCGGTCTGCGTGCGCAGCACGGCTTCCACGGCGGCAGGTTCGACGTCGAGGCCCTGGCGGCGGATCCGGCGGTCATCGCGGTCCAGCACCTGCACCTGGCCATCGGCCAGCCAGCGGCCCCGGTAACCGGTGCGCAGCAGGTGTTCGTCGTTGCTGGCGTGATCGGCGGTGGCGCGCGTACCAAAGCGCTGCGAGAGCGCATGGCCGGCGATCGCGACGTCACCGGTCGCGCCGATGGGGCAGGGCTCGCCATCGCTATCGAGGACCCAGAGCTCGTTGCTACCGATCGGACTGCCCGCGTGCAGTGCATCCGCCGCGCGTTCCACGCGGCCGCAAGTCGCCACCGGTGCGGTCATCGCATCGCCGAACAAGGTCCACAGGCCGGCCGTGGCATCGGCGATCCGTGACGCCGTGTCCTGCGTCGGCGTGCCGCCGAGCATGGCGGCGCGCAGCTGCCCGTCGCCGGCCCAGCCCTGGTCGAAGAGGGCATTCCAGGTTTCCGGCGAGGCGATGAAGCAATCCAGGTCGGCCAGTTCGCCATGAGCGAGGCCGTGCGGTTCCTGCACTTCCCAGGTGGCGCCACAGGTGAGCGCGAGCAATGGCTCGATCACTGACATGGGATCGGACGGCATGGCGTCGCCGCTGATGCATTGCCCGGTGTCGACCGCCAGCGCCTCACCCAGGCCATGCACCATGGCGGCGATGGCGGTGTGTGAAAGCGACGCGCCATGGGCGCGGCCATCCGGGCCGGGCACGTGGAAGGCGATCGCCGGGGACTCGGCGCAGGCGCGCAGTTCGAAGTTACTGGCATCGCCGACCGTGCCTTCCAGCTCGGCATGGTCAGCATCCAGCCAGAGGGCACAGGCACGTGGCCAGTCCAGGGCGGCTTCCAGGGCCGAATCTCCCAGCAGCACCGTCATGCGGCCGTCAGTGACGATATCGCGCAGGCGGGCCGTGGGGTCGGCACGATCGAGCAATAGCGCCGTGCTGCCGGTGAGGCCGATGGCGAGCAGGCCGGCCAGGCGATCGAAGCCCGGCTCGACGCACAGGCCTACGACAGCGCCATTGCCAGCACCGCGGTCACGCAGCAGCGTGGCCATGCGCGTGGCTTCGCCCACAAGCTGCGCGTAGGTGTGCTTGCGCAGGCCATGCTTCACCGCCGTGGTATCCGGCGTGATCGCCGCCTGCGACTCCACCATGGCGAACAGGTCGGCGGGCAGCGGCGAACCACCGCAGCCCGCGTTCCAGGTGCGCATGCGGTCGCGTTCCAGCGTGCTCGCGGCGGTGAGCTGCCCGACGGCGATGGACGGGTTCTGCGACACGACGTGCATCATGTCCAGGTAGCGCTCGCGCATGAGGCGGGCGGTACCGGCCTGCAGGAGGTCGGCGTTGTAGGTGACGCCGCCGACCATGCCGCGCTGGCTCTCGAGGAACCACATGCCCAGGTCTTCGGTGGCGCCGCTCTGGAACAGCAGGATCTGCTCGTGGTCCAGGCCGCCCCAGTCGATTGCACGCTGGCGGGCGTCCTGGAACGAGAACAGCGCCTGGTACAGCGTGGCGCCCGCGCCGTGGCCGACCTTCAGCTCGCGCTGCAGGTATTCCAGCGGGACATCCGGGCAACCGAAGGCATCGATGGCGGTGCGCTTCACATGGCGTACGAATTCCAGGAACGACAGGCCCGGATCGACATGCACGTGCAGCGGCAGCAGGTTGTTGAAGTAGCCCATGACCGATTCGACCTCGGTCTGGTTGCGTGCCCGCACCGGCGTGCCCACCACCAGGTCGCGCTGGCCCGCCGAGCTGGAGAGCATGGCGAAGTAGAGGGCCAGGAGGGTCATGTTGAGCGTGGCATCCGCCTGGCGCGCCACCTCGTGCATGGCATCGGTGTGCTCGCGCGAGACATGGATCCATTCCGTGCGGCCGAGGCCGGACATCCCGGGGCGGCGCGGGTAATCGGTCGGGAGTGCGCGCACATCACCCACCTGGGCCAACCGGTCGCGCCAGAACGAAAGCTGGGTCTGGAACGCGGGCGATTCGAGCCAGTGCGCGTGCCATTCAGCGTAATCGCCGTAGGTGACGGGCAGCGGTGCGAGGGGCGAGGGCTGGCCGGATGCGAACGCGCGGTACAGCGCGGAGAGTTCGTTGTAGAAGATGTCGAACGACCAGCCGTCCCAGATGATGTGGTGCGGCATGAAGAACATGGCGTGTTCGTTATCGGACAGCTTGAACAGCTTCGCGCTGAACAGCGGTGCCGTGCCGAGGTTGAACGGGGTATCGGTGAGCTCGCGCAGGCGCGCCATCAGGCGCTCCTCGCGGGCCTCGGGCGCCAGATCGCTCAGGTCTTCGGCAGGGAACAGCGGGTAGTTCAGCTGCGCCTGCACCACCTGCATCACGTCGCTGCCCATGTCGCGGATGGCCGTGCGCATGCTCGGCTGGCGCTGGATCAGTGCCTGGAACGCCATCTCGAAGGCGTGCTCATCCATGTGGCCGCGCAGGCGGTGTGCCGACGGGGCGTTATAGGTGACACGGCCGGGGTGCATCTTCTCCAGCGCCCACAGGCGCCGTTGCATGAGCGACAGCGGTGCGTGGTCCTGCTCGGCGTCCACGCGATGGATAATCGGCTCGGCGGCCGGCGTGCCGCCGCTCGACACCTGCGTGCCGATGGCCGCGGCGAGCTGCTCGATCGTGGGGGCGTCGAACAGCGTGCGGAAGGAGAGGCTGATGCCGAACTCGCGATTGAGCTTGGCGGTGAGTTGTGCGGCTAGCAGCGAGTGGCCGCCCAGGGCGAAGAAATCGTCGCGCACGTCCAGGTCAGGCAGGCACAGCACGGCTTCCATGGCGGCGGCGACACGGCGCTCGTCATCATTGCGCGGGGCGATGCGCTCGCCGGCTTCGGCCAGCGAATGCGCCATCGGCGCGGGCAGGCTCTTGCGGTCGATCTTGCCGTTGGGCAGTAGCGGAATCGCATCCATCAGCATGATGTGCTGCGGCACCATGTAATCCGGCAGGCGGGCGCGCAGGCGGCCGCGCAGCAGGTCCTCGTCCAGCGACATGCCCTCGCGTGCCACCACGTACGCCACCAGGCGCACATCGCCCGGGCGGTCTTCGCGCGCGATGACGACGGCGCGTGCCACTTCCGGCACGTCCGCGAGCACGCATTCGATCTCGCCTGGCTCGATGCGGTAACCGCGGACCTTCACCTGGAAATCCAGGCGGCCCAGGTGTTCCAGCATGCCGTTGGCCAGCCAGCGGCCACGGTCGCCGGTCTTGTACATCCGCGAGCCTTCGTTCTCCGACCACGGATCGGTCAGAAACCGCTCGGCGGTGAGGTCCGGGCGTTCGAGGTAGCCCAGTGTGACGCCGGCGCCACCGATATGGATCTCTCCCGGCACGCCGAGTGGGCAATGGTTGCCCTGCTCATCGAGGATGTGCACGGTGGTGTTAGCGATGGGGCGGCCGATATAGATGCCTTCGCGCGGATCGGAAACCCGCCAGTAGGTCGAGTACACCGTCGTTTCGGTGGGGCCGTAGCCGTTCCATACTTCGCCGCAGCGATCGAGCAGGGCCTCGGCCAGGTCCACCGGCAGCGGCTCGCCGCCGGAGACGGCGCGGAACGCGGGGCGGCCATGCCAGCCGGCATCCACCAGCAGGCGCCAGCCGGCCGGCGTCGCCTGCATCATCGTGGCGTCGCTTTCTTCAATCAGGTGGCGAAGCTGCGCGCCATCGCGCACGTCGTCACGGCCGGCGATTACGATCTCGGCACCGCTGGTGAGCGGCAGCATCAGTTCCATGAAGGCGATATCGAACGACAGCGTCGTAACCGCCACCAGGCGATCATCCGGGGCGATGCCCGGCACGCGCTGCATGCTGGTCAGGAAGTTGCCTGCGGCGCGGTGCGGCACACGCACGCCCTTCGGCCGGCCCGTGGAGCCGGAGGTGAAGATGACATAGGCCACCGAATCGGGCGTGGCGGCCTTGCGGTTGCGGTCGGGGCGCTCGATGCAGGCATGCACCACTTCGTCGCTGTTGAGTGCGAGCACGCGTGCCGCATCGAAGGCGAACGTAAGCGGGGTATCGTCATCCACGAGCAGCGCGGCGAGCGAGGCGTCTTCCGCCATGAAGGCCAGGCGATCGGCCGGGAACGCCGGATCCAGCGGGACGTAGCCCGCGCCGGACTTCATCACGCCCAGCACGGCAGCGACCATGTCCAGGCCGCGGGCGAGCGAGATGCCCACCAGCATGCCGTGGCCGATGCCACGTTCACGCAGGCTGTTGGCGATGCGGTTGGCGCGCGACTCCAGCGCGGCGTAGGTGAGCGAGCGGTCGGCGTAGCGCACCGCGGCGCGCTCGGGCGCGCGGTCTACCTGCTGCTCGAAGTATTCGTGGGCCAGGCGCAGTTCGGGGAACGGCGTGGGCGCCGGCTGCAGCGCGGCCAGTTCGCGATACACGGCATCGGAGACCAGCGGCAGCTTCGCCACCGCTTCCTTCGCGTCGTGCGCGGCCTCGCGCAGCAGGGTGGCGTAAGCATCCAGCCAGCCCTGGATCGTGGCGCCTTCGAACAGGTCGGCGTTGTACTGGCATTCCAGGCGCAGCGCGCCATCGACCTGCACCGCGTTGATGAAAAGCTCGAAGTTCTCGTATTCGCGCGGAATCGCCTCCACGCTGAAGCGCAGCCCCGGGAAACGCACGGTGCTCTCATCCAGCACGGCATCCAGGTTGAACAGCACGCTCACCAGCGGCAGGCGCGAGGGATCGCGCGCCATGGAGAGCTTGGGCAGCAGGCTGCCCAGGGTGTAACGCTGGTGCTCGAACGCATCGAGCAGGTCGTTGCGTACGGTGCCGAGGGTGGTGGCGAAACTGGCGGCGTCGTCGATCTGTGCGCGCAGTGGCAGCACGTTCACCGCGTGGCCCACCAGGGTATCCAGGCCTTCGGCGGCCTGGCCGGCGGTGGGGATGCCGATCACCACATCATCCTGGCCGGCCACGCGGCGCAGCAGCAGGGCGAATCCGGTGAGCAGCGTGGCGTAGAAACTGGCGCCGTGGGATGCGCCGAGGCGCTTGATGGCGGCGACCTCGGCGGCATCCAGGGTGCGGTCTTCGCGCCGTGAAGTAAACGTACGGCGGCGCGGACGCGAGCGGTCGGTGGGGAGGTCCAGCGCTGGGGCCGTGCCGGCAAAGCGGGCTAGCCAGTACTGTTCGTCTTCCCGTGCCGTTCCCGTACCGGCGTGCGTGGCTTCGGCCAACGCGAAGTTCGTGAACGCGAGCGCGGCGGCCGGGCCGGGGCCCTGGCCGGTGCGCTGCGCGTAGAGGGCGGCAAGATCGCGCACGATCACGCCGAACGACCAGCCGTCGCACACGATGTGGTGTGCGGCAACGGTCAGGATATGGCGATCCGCCGCCAGCTTGAACAGCTCGGCGCGGACCAGGGGGCCGTGTTCCAGATCGAACGGCGTGGTGACGATGCGCGAGTACGCCGCCATCAGGCGGGCATCGCTTTCGAACGGGGCCAGCAGGCTGAGGTCGTGGAACGCGATGGGTACGCTCACGTGTTCGGCGATGAACAGGCTTTCGCCATCACCGCTGAACGTGGCGCGCAGGGCTTCGTGGCGCTCCACGATCGCCTGCACGGCGGTTTCGAGGGCCGGCACGTCGAGCAAGCCCTTCAGGTTGATGGCAATCGCCTCGTTGTACGCCAGCGAGGCTTCCGGCTCCAGCCGGGATGCCAGCCACACCTCGCGTTGCGGTTCCGTCGTCGGCACAAGGTGCGCGACAGGCGCACCGGCGAACGGGTCGTAGTCGACCGCCGTGGCGGCGGCCAGCTCGTTGGGCGTCATGCGGTAACCCTCAGGTACTTGCCCGGCGCATCCGGGTTAGGAACGAACCACGCGGGCTGGCCATCCGGATCCTTGCCCAGCCGGGCACCAGGCACCGGCGGGTGGTTCGGATCGAAGCTGGCCGCTTCGCGGTGGCGCGGCAGGAATTCCGCTTCCTGCATTTCAAGGATCGATTCGCGGAACGCGTTCGTGATGGCAGCGAAATCTTCCTCACGGTGCGCGGTGGTGAAGAAGCAGGGGAAGTTATCCAGGATGTGGATGCCGCGGCTGCGCATCATCGCGAACAACAGGTCCTGCAACGGGTGGTCTTCGGTAAACGTGGTCTTCCACACCGAGGCAAAGTGCACCACCTTGATCGGGGCGCCGACGGCAGCGCAGAACGCGTTCATATCGTCCGCCATGGCGGTGACCTTGGCGTTGAGCGCGGACTGCAGCTGGGCGCCCTCGTTGGCGAGGTGGGTGAGCACCGCATGCGCCGCGGCCAGGGCCAGCGGGTGGCGCACGAAGGTGCCGGCGAAGTAGGTGACGCCGACCGTCGGGACCGAGGCATCCCCGAAGCGCCAGTCACCGCCATCCAGCGCATCCATGAAACGCCGCTTGCCAGCGATGACGCCAATCGGGAAGCCTCCGCCGACGACCTTGCCGTACGAGGCCATGTCCGCGTCGATCCCCAGCACTTGCTGGGCGCCGCGCGGATGGGAACGGAAACCGGTGACCACTTCATCGAAGATGAGCAGCGAGCCGGCTTCTTCGGTGATGGCACGCAGTTCCTGCAGGAATTCGATGGGCTGGAAATCCGGGCGGCGGCTCTGCACCGGCTCCACCAGCACCGCGGCGATCTCGTGCGCACGCTCGCGGATGATCTGCAGGGATTCGGGGGTGCCGTAGTCCAGCACCAGCACGTGTTCGGAGGTGTTGCGCAAGATACCCGGCGCGGCGGGCACCGATTTCAGCTTCTTGGTGCCGCGGACGATCACCTCATCGAAGATACCGTGGTACGAACCGGTGAAGATGACCAGGGTGTCGCGGCCGGTGACCGTGCGTGCGACGCGCACGCAGCCCATCACGGCTTCGGAGCCCGTGTTGCACAGCGCAGCGCGGTCGAAGCCGGTAAGCTCGCAGACCTGCTTCGCCACGGTGCCGGCCAGCGGGTGCTGCGGGCCGATTTCATAGCCGGCATCGAGCTGCGCCCGCACCGCATCGAGCACGAAATCCGGCTGCCAGCCGAACAGGTTCATGCCGAAGCCGTTCAGGGCATCGACATATTCGTTGCCGTCCAGGTCCCATACCTTCGGACCCTTCGAGCGTTCGACCACGATCTGGTAGATGATTTCCTTCACCAGCGGGCGGAAGCCATTCACCACGCGCGGATCGGCCAAGTGGGCGCGATGCTCGGTGGTGTAGGCCTTGGAGGCCTTGGTGCGCTCGATGTAGCGGCGCATGAAGGCATCCAGGCGGGCGCGCTGGCGGCCGGTAAGGTCGGTGCCACCGGTGTGGATGCGGGCGATGGCGCCGAAGGCCTTTTTGACGTCGTAGGTGGTGTGGGCGAGGGCGGCCTCTTCCACGTCGTTCGCTGCGTTTGCCGGCTGCGCCGGATGGCTCTCTGTAGGAGCGTGCTTCGCACGCGATCCGCCGGCATCACCGGTGGCCAACGAAGCGGCATCGCCATTCACCTGCACAGGGGCGGCCGGCACCACCGGCATCACCGCCACCGAAGCCTGGTTCGCCACCGGTGCGGCAGCACCCGACAGCAACGCCAACTGTTCCCGCATGATCTGCATCTGCTGTGCGATCACATCCTGGATCAGCCCACCACCGGCCGTTACAGGCGCAGCCGGCGCTACCGCCATGGCCGGTGCGGCAGGTGCCGGCACGGTCACGGGTGCCGCCGGCGCGGTATCCGCCGGCAGGAGACGATCGATATGCGCCGCAAGGCGCTCGAACGAAGAACACCCATCCATCAGTTCCCGGAAGGTGATCTTCAGGGCATAGGTTTTCTGCAGCTGCAACGCCACCTGGGTGAGCGAGAGCGAATCCAGGCCCAGTTCCACGAAGTTCGCACCCGGGTCGATATTCTCCAGTTCCGTGCCCGAGACATCCTCGAACAGGGCGACGAGTTCCGTGACGAGGCGCTGTGGGCGGTTGGATGTGGCGGGCATAGCGTGCTCCAAGGACTGGGGCGAAGAAGGAAGGGTTTTGGCTTCATCCGTGGCAACCTGCGACAGAGGCAGTCCCGCGGCAATCGTCGTCACGGACGCAGGCGTACGCGCTTCAACCCAATGCCGCTTCCGCTCAAACGGATACGTCGGCAGGCGCACACGGCGGCGCTGTTCACGGTGATCGAATGCGTCCACGTCGACCTGAACTCCCGCGGCCCACAGGGAGCCTGCGGCATTCAACATCGCCGCGCGTTCCTCACCGGCGTTATCACCCAGGCTGGCGATCAACGTCCGGCCGCGCGCCTGCGCATGCTGCCGCCCCAACTGGGTCAGGCTGCTGCGCGGGCCCACTTCGACAAAGGCCAGCGTCGATTCCTCGAGGGCATGCAAAAGCGCCGGCGAGAAGCGCACGGTGTGGCGCAGGTGGTAGGTCCAGTACTCGGCCGAGGTGGCTTCCTCATCGGAAAGCGGCAACCCGGTCGCGGTGGAAATGATCGGCAGCGTCGGCGCACGCAGGGCGATCCCGGTGACCTCGGCGCGGAACGCCTCCACCACCGGATCCATCATCGCCGAGTGGAACGCGTGCGAGGTGTGCAGCAAGCGGCACGCGACGCCTTCGGCTTCCAGTGCCACGCGGAAGGCTTCGACGTCCTCGTGGGTTCCGGAGACCACCGTGGCGTTCGGCGCGTTCTCAGCGGCCAAAGACAAAGCACCCGAGAGCCGCGCCCGCAGTTCGGCGGCCCCCAGGCGAACGGAAAGCATGGCGCCTGAAGGCAGCGCCTGCATCAGGCGGCCGCGCCGCGCGACCAGGCGCGCCGCATCGGCGAGGGGCATCACGCCGGCGAGTGCCGCGGCAGCGAATTCGCCGACGCTGTGGCCGATCATGGCGACCGGCTGCACACCCAGGCTCATCCACAGGCGAGCCAGCGCGTATTCCAGCGCAAACGTCGCGGGCTGGGTGAGGGCGGTGGCTTTCAGCGCGTCGGCATCGTCATCGAACATCCGCTCACGCAGGTCGAAGCCGAGCTCATCACGCAGCGCGCAGGCGACTTCATCGATCGCGGCGCGGAATACCGGCTCGGTGGCATGCAGTTCACGGCCCATGCCGGCGTACTGTGAACCCTGGCCGGGGAACAGGAACACCACGCCGGGTGCGGGGTTGCTGCTGGTGTGGCAGATTGCGGCGGCGGCGATATCGCGCAGGCGCACTTCGGCATCGGTCGCCGAGACCGCGACGACGTGCGTGCGCTGGCCAAACGCCTTGCGGCCCTTGGCGAGAGTGAACGCGGTATCGGCCAGGTTGCCATCCGGATGCATGGCCAGGTGATCGGCCAGGCGGGCGGCAGCGGCAGCGAGGGCCGCCGGTGTGCGTGCAGAGAGGGTCAGCAACTGGGCGCCCGTCGCCGCATCCGAAGGCGTGCGTGCCGGGGCTTCTTCCAGGATCACATGGGCATTGGTGCCACCCACGCCAAACGAGCTCACGCCAGCGAGCAGCGGGCCGGCACTCTGCCAGGGCCGCAGCGTATCGTTCACGACGAACGGCGAGGCATCCAGGTTCAGCCGCGGATTCGGCGCGGTGAAGTGCAGCGAAGGCGGCAGGCGCCGTTCGCACATCGCCAGCGCGGTCTTGATTACACCGGCCGCGCCGGCGGCCATCACGAGGTGGCCCACATTGCTCTTCAGCGAACCGATCGCGCAGAAGGCACTGTCGTTGGTCGTCTGGCGGAAGGCCTGGGTCAGGCCTTCGATTTCGATGGGATCGCCGAGCGGCGTGGCGGTGCCGTGCGCCTCGACGTAGGAGATATCACGGGCTTCCACCTCGGCGTTATCCAGCGCCATGGTGATCACGGCGGCTTGGCCGGCGGCGTTGGGTGCCGTAAAGCTGGCCTTGACGGCGCCATCGTTGTTCACGGCCGCGCCGCGGATTGTCGCGTAGATGGGATCGCCATCGCGCAACGCGTCGGACAGGCGCTTCAGCAGCACTACGGCGGCGCCATCGCTGAACACGGTGCCCTGCGCGTTCACATCGAACGTGCGGGTGTGGCCATCCGGGGAAAGCATGGAGCCTTCCTGCGCGATGTAGCCGCTGTTCGGCGGGCAGGCGATGGAGGCGCCTCCCGCGAGCGCCATATTGCAGCGGCCGGCGCGCAGCGCATCGAAGGCCTGGGCGATCGCTACCAGCGAGGTGGAGCAGGCAGTGTTGACGCTGATCGCCGGGCCGGTGAGGTTGAGCTTGTGGGCCACGCGTGTGGCCACGTAATCCTTCTCGTTGCCCAGCATGACCTGGAACGCACCGAGCTTTTCGATCAGGTCGGGGCGGCCGCTGATGTGCTTCTGGTAGTACGTGGCGTTGTGCATGCCACCGAACACGCCAACCGGCACCTCCTGCCCATCGGGTACGTAACCGGCGCGCTCCATGCATTCCCAGCACAGCTCCATGAACAGGCGCTGCTGAGGATCGGTCAGCTCGGCCTCGCGCGGCGACATGCCGAAGAACGGCGCGTCGAAGTCGCCGGCGTTGTCGACGATGCCACGCGCGAGCACGTAATCGGGATCCTCGCGATCGCTGGCCGGCACGGCTGGGTCCAGTTCCTCGGGGGCGAAGAAGCGGATGGATTCGCGGCCTTCGCAGAGGTTATCCCAGAAGGTTTCGACATCCGGCGCACCGGGGAAGCGCCCGGCCATGGCGATGATCGCCACCGGTTCGCCCCCCGCTGGCGCGCCACTCGCCAGGCGGCCTGCCAACGCCTGCCGGGTAGCGCGCCCCTCAATGGTGGCCGCCACGGCGGCCGGGGTCGGCTCCGCGAAGAAGCCGACCAGGGTGGGGACAGCGGACAACTCCGCGTGGATACGCGCCATGGCACGCGTAGCCAGCAGCGAGTTGCCGCCGAGGTCAAAGAAGTTGTCTTCGCGGCCGACGCGTTCCACGCCGAGGGTTTCCGCGAAGACGTTACAAAGCGTCTGTTCCGTCGCGCCACGTGCCGCCACGAACGCCGCCGCCAACTCCGGCCGCGCACGATCCGGCGCCGGCAACGCATTGCGATCCAGCTTGCCATTGGCATTGATCGGCAGCGCATCCATCCGCACCCACGCCGTCGGCACCATGTACTCGGGCAGTGCCTTTGCCAGCTGATCCCGCAACGACCGTGCATCAACCTCGTAGGAGCCCACCCTGTGGGCGACATCTTTCGCCTCAGTCCCCACGACGTAATAAGCCACCAACCGCTTATCCCCAGGCTGGTCTTCGCGAGCGATCACAGCAGCAGCGGCAACACCCGGCAGCGCCCGCAACGCAAACTCCACCTCACCGGTCTCGATCCGGTACCCACGAATCTTTACCTGCCCATCCACCCGGCCGATAAACGCCAGGTTCCCATCGGGCAGGTAACGCACCAGATCGCCGGTGCGATAAAGCATTCCGTGTTCGGAGGCGATAAACCGCTCGGCAGTGAGCTCCGGCCGGTTGAGATAACCACGGGCCACACCGGTACCGCCGATGTAAAGCTCACCAATCTCATCACTCACCACCGGCTGGCGGTTTTCATCCCACACGTGGAGGGAGGTCTCACCAATCGCCATGCCAATGGGAATCGCCCCCGCGTCATCCGGCAGTTCGTGCGGAATGCGGTAGGTGGTCGTAAACGTGGTGCATTCGGTCGGGCCGTAACCATTCATCAGCGTGGTAGCGGGCAGGGCAGCCAGCGCCTTGCGCACGTGCGGCACCGAGAGCGCCTCGCCACCGGTCAGGATGCAACGCAGGCCTGCCAGGTTGCTTGCATCGTCATCGACGATGGCGTTGAACAACGCAGCCGTTAGCCAGGCGACTTCAGCGCCATGCTTCTCAACGGTCCGGGCAATGCCGCAGCCTGTCGGCACGCGCTGCTGGTAAACCACACAGGTACCGCCATTCAACAGCGGCCCGAAGAGTTCCAGTGTAGAGGCATCAAAGCCCAGCGGCGCCGCATGCAAGACTCGCGGCGCGTCAAAATCAATGTAGTCAGATTTCAGCACCAGCCGAAGGATCGACTTATGCCGGATCTCCACGCCCTTCGGCGTGCCCGTAGAGCCGGACGTATACATGGCATAAGCCAAATCATCACCCGAGCCACTGTTGGAGCGCGCTTGCGCTCGATGGTATTGCGAGACAGCATCCAGATCGCCCATCCCAAACACCGGAACCTCAGCCACCTCCATGGCGGCCGGTTCATCGGCGATCACCGCGGCAACATCCGCATCGCGCAGCGCAAATGCAACCCGCTCCGCCGGCCATGACCCATCAATCGGCAGATAGGCAGCGCCCGCTTTTAACACGCCGAACACGGCAACCACGGCCAGCGCTGAGCGCTCCATCAACAAAGCGACGTACGACCCAGCCTCCACCCCCGCCGCCATGAGCCCGGCCGCAACGACATCGCTACGTGCATCCAGCTCAGCGTAAGTCAGTGTCAGATCATCGGAGGCGATAGCGATGCGCTCGGGATACTGCGCCACTACCTGGGCAAAACGCCCATGCACCGTGGCATCCAGGGAAGCATCCGGGAGAAACAGATCATTCATGGCCAAACCCCGTGCCGGGCATCCGGCGACAGGACGTCATAGGCCGAATGGCCAGGCCCGCAGCCCCCGTGCCGGCCACACCGGCCGGCACGTACCGCGACGCCCCCTGGTCCTTCGTACCCAGCACCTTCCTGTCGGCCTTCATGCGATCCCCCGTGATACAGCGCAGGGCGGAAAGGCACCTGCGCTCGCGGGATTATTTATAGGCTTTGGAAGGGGCGGGGCCTATACAACCAGAGGGCTAGCCGGGGGTGGGCATTTGGCCGATGTGTAACGCCCAAGAATGATGGTTGGGACTACGCTGGTCCACAGCTTTGGTATTGAGCCTCACCTTAATGGCCGAAATCGTTCGCGACGGATTCGAAGGCGTATAGCGCGCCAAAGTCCAGCCCATTGTGCCTGTGCGGCCATTGATCATGGGCTCGTGCAGCGCGGCGGGACGCACCGGCAAAGCCGTCGTCGCCGTTGGAGTCACGCGATGCATGCGGAAAGGAATGACATCCTTGCCTGGCCTGTGAGTCATGAGTGGATCTCCGTATGCTCGGGGTGACGAGTCCATGTTTGCCGCGCAAGGCTGAATCCAGCACGGCACGTTTTCTTAACGGGCGTTTCGGCCATCGTGCGGTGCCCCGTGAAGAAGGCCTATGCGGAAGGCGCCTGCGCTCACAGAAACGTTTGTAGGCCTTCGAGTGGGTGGGCCAACCCGCCTGAGGTATAGTTAAGAATGGGCGTTCCGCAAGTAATGCAGATAATCCTAAATCACTCCGTACGTCAATCAAGGACCTCGATATTGTCGATCTCTAGGATAGATCCTATCGGACCGACAATGTGAAAGTATACGCTAATATCTTTACCGTTATGCTCGGCGATATACTCGCCAGGTACATTGGGTGTGATGTAATGTCTAGGATAAGTGGGCGGGAAGCTGCCGTCACTCGCCGTGTACTCGGAGTTTGCGTCCGAATAAGCGCTAAATCTAACGCGCTTGGCTTTGGCCTTAAAGGTGACCCCCAGTTCCGTCGACACAGTGTTTGAGTGTCTAGTCATTCGCAGCACACGTCCGCCAAGATAGTCGCCTCGTGTTGATTCGACGATTGACGTGTGGCGTGCGTCCGACGGATACATCGAGAATGTCATTTGCGGCCGTTCAAATGGCCTTCCAATACCACCGATGGGTGCTGTTTCAAAGTCCTCGACCTCTCGCCGCTTTATAACGCGGACTGGGTACGACTTACGTTGAGGCGGTGTAGATGAGTCGCTCACCGTCACTACGGCGTTGCCTACCAAAATTGCGTGCACGTTGCCGTTCGATGCCGCTAACACGACATCATCAGAATCGGCCTCATAGTCGTAACGGGGCCTGCCACCCGTTGCAGTGCGATTCGCGGTTTCGCCTACTTCCAGGATCATTTCAGAGGAATCAATGTAGAGGGGGTCCTTTGTGCCGATAAAGAATGCTAAAGATAGGGACGTAATCCCGCCGATCGCATATGTTACCGTCACTTCGCTATCACGATTGCCATCAATATAAGGTGCATTGATTCGAAACTCGATTGAGCCTGACGACGGCACCGTTCCGGTAGTTGTATACGGAACTTTCCCGACCAGTGCAGCGTGACCGTCGTTCCTGGCGTAAGTGAGGGGGATTTTGGAATGGCGACACGGGTGGAGGGAAGATCCGGGTCAAGTGAGCCATCCATTACATCGGGCACATTTGGCGCGGGAAGCTCGGGTTCCGCGCCTGCCCGTCTTATTCTCAAAGTCAGTGTATGGGATACGACTGGTGTCGATCGAGTGCGGCCTGATTGATTGACGACCGGGGTGGTCGGCTGTGTTACCTCATAATGAAAGTAAGCAGTTCCGTTGCTCACTTCTTGAAGTTTCGAGGCGGGGCAATAGAAGACTATGGTGCGGCCGATGTCACCCGAGGAAAGGTTAAATTGATCGGTCCAGTACGTGTTAGCTCCACTGGCATGGCCAGCGACCACCACTTTCACCAATGTCCCGTTGTGCATTAATCTATCGTCGAAGGGCACTTCGACAACGATGTAATTACCATGGGCGAATGGATCGAGTTCGCCGCCCGCGGCCTGAGGCACTTCAGGCGGCGGTAAACCGACGTCGGGCAGGTCGCCCACCCGATAAGTACGCCGCTTCGAAAGCACCTTGTCGCCCTGGCGTACGTACCATACCCGCACCGTGCCGCCGGCCGCTTCTAACGCCGCCGCATTCTCAATGCGTGCATCGAGGTAAAGCTGGTCGTCTTCGTCGTTGAAAGCCAGATCCACTGACTCATAAGCGACCACCTCCCCGCTGGCCAGCGTGGCTTCCCACCAGGCGTTGACGACGTCACCTTCGACCAGGTTGCGGACGGGTACGCGAAGGATGAGGTGGTTGCTCCCCACCTTGTCGAGGTCCACCACGCCTTCGACCGATGTGCCATCGGCGTAGAGCAGTTGCGGCGCAACCAGCATGCCCGGATCGATATCGACAAGCGGCTCAGCGTAAGGCGCGTACTTGGACCAGTTCCCGGCGATGTCGGTAATGTAGTAACTCACGGGGACCCTGCCGCCGCCGACGCGGGCGATGATTTCGGGAGGCACCTGCACGGTCAGTGCGCCATCGGTCGATGTCACGGCGAGGAAGAACTGGTTGCGCGGGCCACCCCATTCGACCGTAATGCGATCGCCGATGTATCGCACGTCATAACCTTCGATCACGATCCACACCGGTGTATCCAGATCCGGGACGGTGCTCGGTGTGATCGTCGGCTTTGGCAGGTTCTCGTTTTCGGGGGTGGCGCCGATGGGATCGGGGCCACCGGGTTCGCTGCACTTGACGACGACAGTGGCTGATAATGAATCGTCGTTACTGCCTCCGCCGTAGACCAGGCGTACAAAGACTGCATGGGTGCCATCGCCGGTGTAGTCGTACCCCGTCGGATCCTGGGTGCCGGCGATGTCCTCACCGCGCACGGCGAAGGTGACACTATCGGTTTCCGTGACGATGGGGAGCGACGCTATGCGTTTCGGCGCGCCGCTCCCATCAACGCCCCAGTAGAGCTCCGCGCTGGCGGGCGGATAGATAATGC
Organism: Luteibacter aegosomatissinici; assembly: GCF_023078495.1. NCBI lineage: Bacteria > Pseudomonadati > Pseudomonadota > Gammaproteobacteria > Lysobacterales > Rhodanobacteraceae > Luteibacter > Luteibacter aegosomatissinici. The sequence goes on from NZ_CP095742.1 coordinate 2,243,768, forward strand.
CGTCGCTGCTGCATGCCACGTAGACCATCTTGTCCAGCGTGCCCAGCAGGTCCTGGTAACCCAGTGTGGCGCCCGTGCGGCCATTGATCATTGGCTCGTGCAGCGCGGCGGGACGCACCGGCAAAGCCGTCGTCGCCGTTGGTGTCACGCGATGCATGCGGAACGGAATGACATCCTTGCCTGGCCGGTGAGTCATGAGTGGATCTCCGTGTGCTTGGGGTAACGAGTCCATGTTTGCTGCACGGGACGGGTGCCAGTGCAGCGCGCTATCTCATAAAGCGTTCAACATGCTTGATGGCAAATCTGTGCGTGCCGTCGTCATCGAAGGCGGCTTCATGGACGGAGCCAGAACGGCTGGGCATAGCTCGCGAGGGTAAGGCGCTACCCCGAACATCAAACCGCACAAATAGACCCACGGCCGGAGAGCTACCTGTGCCCACGGCATTGGTGATCGACCACTTGATGTGCGAGTGGTACCACTCTGTTCCATGTAGCGTCGGGAAGCGTTCAGGCATCAAGCGGAATAGCACGTATGGTGTGAGCACCGGCGGACGTGTTGGCTCCCCGCCGCCAGGCGGCTCGGGCACGTCACCAGCATCGGCTGGATGCATCGTGTGTGGTGGTGGCAATTCAAACCGGTTCTGACCGATCGCATCACCAAAGCCCAGCACTGGGGCCTCGGTGCCCGAGTGGCCGACCAGGTACATCGGGATCGACACCGTAATGGTGTCAGTATCGGGATCGAAGTTCTCCACCGGCATGGGAAAGGCAATCACCACGCCATTTTCGATATCAGGCAAGTCGACCCATCCTGCGGCGTTGCGACCCATCTCCGGGAGAACCACTTCGCTCAGTGTGCCCTTACCGGGCAGGGCATCCGTGGTCTGGATGGTGATGGCTGTGGATGGGGCCTTGTTGGTATTTATCGTTCCGTCGGTAAGTGTCGTTTCCACCCACCAGGCCAGTTTAACCACGCCCCCTGGCAAGGGCTCGAGTTCATCCCACGGTACAGTAACTTCCAGATAACCAGATGCGGGGTCCAGGTCGATGGCTTCGACGGTGTGGCTGGCGAGTTCATTGCCGTCAGGGTCCCTGATAGATATCGCATCGCCGGTGGTCCAGGCCGGTAGCGGATCGCCATCAGCGTCGTCGGCGAGCGAAAGATAAGGCACTCGCGCGGTGGCATCCTCGCCGCGATCGGCTAGATCAATCAGGTTCAATTTCCCTGACGCGCTCTCCAGGGTAAGGACATCGAGGTTTTCATTGGGCTCGGTCCCCGGATCGGGGTCGACGATGCCGCCAGCCACATGCAGGTTGACCTCAACCGTGTGCGTTTCCGATGTGCCGCGCAGGTTATCGTCCGGCCCGAAAATGCGGTAACGGACGGCAATAGAGATAATGGCGTCGGCTCCCTCGGGATTGCCGGCAAGCCAGGCGGCGAGAATGACCGCATACGATACGACGACCTGGATGTTTTCCGGATCGTCGATCTTGACGAGGGTTGAGGTCTCGTCGGCCCAAAGGATCTGGACGAAGTCATCCTCGGTGATGAGGGGGTTTTCGGGAACCGTGACCACAAGGTTGCCGCGGGCATCCAACTCGGTCACCAATTTGGTGCCGGTATCGTCATCAAAAGCGGGTACGCCAGGTGCCGCGAGATCGTCGATGGCGTCATCCAGCCGCACCTCAAGATAAACCGGTTCCGACAAGCTGGATGCATTTTCTTCGCGTGGAAAGACGTCGACCTGAAAGGCATGCCGGCCGTCACCTAACATTTCGATGAAGGCGCGGTAGAAACGCACAACAACACGTGATGGAACGTCGTCCCATGGGATGACGGCATAGTGGGTCGGGTCGGTGTCCAGTGTCGTAGCAATATACTGGCGGGCCCAGTCGGCAGCCTTTTCTCCACGGTATCCTGGCACCTCGGCTTCGATGTAGTCGCGACCGGCGAACGAATCCACGGTGATGCCATCGCGGACAATATCTGCCGGAAATACCAACTGCCCGAGGAATGCGCCACCGTCGGCTGGCTTGGTCGTATCGATGCCGATGTTGACCTTCAAGCTGTCATCGGAAGCGCCTGTGCCGTAATTCACGCGATACCACATGAGCGTCACGAAGTACTCGTATGGATTGGTCCCGGCAAAGTTGGCGGGTACCGAGAATACGACCGGATCGGGTAACAGCGTGCCGTCAGGTTGTTCCTCAAGATTGATCGTGAGCGCAAGCGACGTGCCATCGACGTAGAGCGTGATCGATTCGCGCCCGGTAGGCGTCGGGATGACGCCGGACAGGGGGCCGAGTGAGACCTCGAACCCGCTCTGATACGCCGCGTACTTCAGAAGCCCATCGATGGGTTCGCCATCGGGTAGGTCGCCGATGGGCCGGGCAAGATCGCCTGCCGCGATCACGGGCAAAGGTAGCTTGGGATCGATGCCCGCTGGGAGGCCGTTACGGCGTCGCCGCGGCTGCCGGCTTTGGGGCGCTAACCAGGCGCGAAACCGATTGCCTACAGACGACCGCCACGCGGTGACTTTTGCCGATCGATTCGACTTCCGTTTCATGATGTTGCCTCCATGCCGCGCGAGAGTGGGCCGATACCGCCCCGGAGCCGACGTGACTTACGCGTCCTGCTGCGATCCTTGCCCAATCCGTTGCCGTAGAGCATCCAGTGCCGGCGAGATCATTCGCCATGCCGCCGTGGTCCGGGGGATATCGTGGAGTGACTATAACTTGCGGAAATAAAAAGAAAATATACCCTTCGTTGTAGGCGCGACTGTCCGTTTCCGGACACCTTTTTCGTGCCGAATTCCGCTATGCCGCCGCAACCCGCATCAGCCCTCGATTCGCACTATCCGAATCCGGACACCTTGTCCGATTTCGATAATTCCGCCTACCGGATCGCGATGATCCACAGCGCCGCTCCCTGGACCGGAGCCGCCGTCCAATGCACCTGGTAGGTACCCGCCTTATCCACCTGCCGCCACGCCACCGCACCCTGCACACCGCTCTCGTCCGGCAACTGCAGGAAGCTGTCGATGAGGGTGAATCCATCGCCCGGCGTTGCCGTCATTTGCTTTACACCCCCATCACCCCACCAGAACGCAAGCAGCGTGGCCGGGCCATCCACGGTGATTTCCTTGCTGGCGACTTCCAATGCCGGGTCGGCGTAATTCTGGGCGAACGACTGCACGCGCGTCGCGTTACGCACCTCGATGAAGGGCAGGGAAAGCTCACCCTTGGGCTCGCCGGCCTTCGCGATGGAAATACGGTGCCCAGGTCCGCCCTTCGCGGCGGTCACCACGTACGCTTTCACGTCGAACCGGTCGCCATAATTGGCGTAAGTCATCGCCCGCCCGAGCGACTTCCAGCGGTTGCCGTAGGTGTCCTTCAGCGTCCCGTCGTTGCTGGCATAGCCAGCGTTAAACGCGATGAATACGCTCCCCGTGGGCGCCGTATCCATCGGTGGGGTCACGGCGGGGTCGCTGCCCAGCCCTTCGCCCTGGCCCAGAAACACGTGCGCGCCCAGCGAGGGGCCGGGCTCGGTGGCCATGGCGCCGGGGCCGCTCAGGCCCAGGGCGGCCGTGGCGGCGATAGAAAAGAGCAAGCGCATGCAAACCCTCCAAAAGTTGTACTTGTCACGAGGCGATAGGTGGGCCACGCTGCACGCTGCGGCGTGTTGGGTACGTATGCCGCACGCCTTCCGTGGGGACCTGCGATCGTGGCAGACGAAACCGACTTCCTCGACCTGTACGGCAAGCTGCGCCTGCAGCCGGATTGCTCGTTGGCCGAATTCAAGCAGGCGTACCGCCGGCATGTGTCGCAATGGCATCCGGACCGGCGCACCCGCGGTGTGCGGGCGGACGCGTTGGCGGCGCGGCGGTTGCAGCGGTTGATGGCGCAGTATTCGGCGGCCATGGAGTTCCACAAGCGGCACGGGCGGTTGCCTGGGGCGGTGGCGGTCAAGGTCGCGCCTGAGGTGCCCAGCAATATCGTGGTGTTTGTGCCGCGGGAGCGTCCCGTGGGGGAGCCTGAGGTGACAGAAGAGCCGGGCGCCGTAGGGATCGCGCGCAAGCGCGCTCGTACGAAGGGCATTGTGTGGCTCGCGGTTATCTCGGTCGTGGGTGTAGCCGCGTGGATGTTTATTCCCGATCCGGATCGGGTGGATCCCTCGGTGGAAGGCATCCCCGTCGTGGCCGCGGAGGCAGAAGCACCCGCTATTGAAGCAGGCGTGATCAGCCTGGGCATGAAGGATAACGAAGTGGTGGCGCTGGAAGGTGAGCCCACCCTGCGTAGCGCGGACCGCTGGGAATACGGCCCTTCGTGGGTACGGTTCGAGGGCGGTTCGGTGGTGGACTGGTACAGCTCGCCGCTCAGGACGTTGCACGTCCAGTCATCGCACGCGCCGCGCTGATCAACGCGCGCCACGGCCGAAGATCACCACTTCAACAGTCTCGATGAGGATCACCAGATCGAGGAACAGGCTGTGGTTCTTAACGTAGAACAGGTCGTACTTGAGCTTTTCGGCGGCATCCTCTTCGGAAGCGCCGTAGGAGTAGCAGAGCTGTGCCCAGCCGGCCAGTCCCGGCTTGATGCTGTGGCGCAGGCTGTAATAGCGGATCTTGCCTTCCAGGTCGGAGACGAACTGCGGCCGTTCAGGGCGGGGACCGACGATGCTCATGTCGCCGCGGACCACGTTCCACAGCTGCGGCAACTCATCAAAGCGAAGCTTGCGGCAGATCTTGCCCACGCGGGTCACGCGATCGTCGTTGGCCTTGGCCCAGCGCGCCACGCCGTCCATCTCGGCATCGGTTCGCATGCTGCGGAACTTGTAGAGCCAGAACGTGCGGCCGTGCTCACCCACGCGTTCCTGGCGGTAAAGGATGGGTTGGCCACGGCCCGATTCCATGCGAATGCACAGCGCGACACCGAGCATCAACGGCCAGCAGAGCAGGGCGATTGCCAGCGAGGCGACGATATCGAACGCGCGCTTGGCGAACAGGGCGATGGGCGTGGCGTTGAAGCCACCGGAGAATACCAGCCACGACGGATCGAGCATGGTCAGCTGTACGCGGCCGGCCTCGCGCTCCACGAACGTCGTGAGGTCCGTGATCTGCACGCCGAGCTGGCGGCAGGCAAGCAGGTCGTCCATCGGCAACGAGCCACGACGGTCATCCACGCCCACCACGATCTCGCTGATGCGCTCGCGCTGCGCTAGCTCGGCGAGCGATGCGTTACGCGGGATCAGCAGCGGTTCCGGCACCTGGGCTACATCGTTCGGGCCCGGCACGTAACCCACGAGGAAGAAGCCACGCCGGTCAGAGCGGCGGCGCATGCGGTTATGGATCTGCGCGGCGCGCTCGCCCGCACCCAGCACCAGCACGCGGCGCTTCAGTGCATCCATCTCCACCAGGCGCATGAACAGGCCGCGGAACGCGGCGGTGGCGATAAAGCCGAAAACCAGGGCCATACCCAGCACGCCGCGGCCGACATAGGCCTGCGGGATCACGTAGTAGCCGACGATCAGTGCCAGGCCACCGAGGATGAAGGCAATGGCGTGCCGTGCGAGCTGCCCGCGCCAGCTCATGCGCAGGTTGCCTCGGTATTCGCCCAACGCCGCCATGCCGAGGAAGATCACCACGGCGAACATCACCGCACGGGCAATCACCGTGTTGTTGGAGGCCTGCAGGTCTTCCGGGGAGGGCGCGAAACGGATCCATGTCGCGAGATTCAACGAGGTGGCGAGCAGCAGCAACTCCACCACGCCGAGCAATGTGAGCCAGCGAACGATCGGCTGTCGAAACAGGCGAAGCATCAGACATCCCCTTTGCGCACGCATCGCCTGCGTGCCGATGCGTTGAAGGCTAGGCGCGCGGGGCAGGGGTGTCGATTGCACTTACGGTTTCGCGATGGCTAGGCCGAATGGTTGTAACACCCGTGTATCACAAGGTATGCAACACCATGTCGGCGACCATGCCCGGCGTCGCCAGCGCGCCAAGCCAGAGTTCGCCCGTTTCGATGTTGCGTACGTGGCACGCGGGGTAAGGCACGGCACCCGCGGGCGGCCAGAGCAATTCGTGCGCGGGTGCGGGTGTTTTCGCCGGGTCGTTGAGCAGGCCCACGCCGAACGCCTTGAGCAGGGCTTCCTTGCGTGTCCACAGGCGGAGCAGCTCGTGCGCGCGGTCGTAGGAAGGGAGTGCTTCAATCGCCGTGATCTCCTGCGGGGTGCAGAAGGTGGGCATGAGCTCTTCCAGGTTGACCTTCAGTGGCACCGTCTCGATATCCACGCCGATGGTTTCCGCGTGGCACATGGCCAGCGCAACCATGCTGCGGCTGTGGCTGAGGCTGGTGCTGAGTGCATGGCCGTACAGCCGTGGCTGGCCTTCCGGGGTGAAGGTCAGGGGTATTTTCTTCGCGGGCATGCCAAGGCAAAGACCGATGGCGACGCGCCACGCGGCATGCGCCACCGTGTACGTGGCACGGTCGGCCTCGAACTTAAAGCGCGCGGCGCGTTCACGTTCGCGCGCATCGAGCACGGCCGCGGCGGCGGCCAGGGAATCGGTGTAGCGGTTGGCGTCGAACACCAGGACGGCCGCCTGCCGGGCGTTGAACGCACCAAAGCCGGTCTCGCGGATCGCATGTTCAAACCGTTCGATGAAATCCTGCTTCAGCCCAGCCGCCATGCCACCATCCGTCAGGTCATGCCGCTGCCCTCGCAGGCGGCCAGCAGTACACGGAGGTGTTCGGCCAGCCTGAGGCTAAGGGCAACAATCGTAAACGTCGGAAACGCCCAGCCGCTGGTGGGGAACACCGAACTGCCGGCCACGTGCAGATTATGCACGCCATGCACGGTTCCGTCCGTATCGACCACGCCGGTGGTGGGATCGGTCGACATGCGGGTGGTGCCCATGTGGTGCGCCGTGCCAAATACGTCAGGCTTGACGCTTTCGTCCACCGCCCATGGCGCCGCCTCGAACGTCCCGCCGCATGCGTGGGCGAGGGGCTCGCCCGCGAGCGAGGTCAGCGTGCGGTACGTGTACCGGTCCAGTTCGGTAAGGCGCCAGTCGATGTTCACCCGACGCAGGCCCAATGCATCCCGACTCTGGCCCAGCGTGACCCGGGAATCCCGGTTGGGCGCTTGCTCGAAGAAACCGACGAGCTCCACACGCTCGCTGTGAACGGTGGGCTTGTCGGCCACCTTCTTTGCAACCGCGCGCAGCACATCGCCAATGTGCAGCCCCAGGCTGACGGCGCTTAGCGCGAGGTTAGGCGGCACGGCTACCGCGGCGGCGGTGGGTCCGTTGGCCATGGCCGCCGAAAGGCGTGCTTCCAGCAGCGTGGCTTCATTACGGGTGGGCGGGCGCAACGCGGCACGCACGTTGCGCAGTGCGCGGATGCCCTGCGGCACCGCGCCTTCGACGGCGAACGGGTGCACGCGCCCGTTCAGTACGCGATGCCGCCGCTGCGCCGCATGGGCCAGGCCGATCTCGGGTGAGACGGGGAGGCGCACTTTACCGATGGTGCGCTCGTACGGACGCGTCAGCCGGTCAGGCGTCGTGGAATGCACGTTGCCGATGGTGCCGCGCGGATGGTCCATGAAGTAGCGGCCAACCAGGTCGCGATCATTGCCCAGGCCACAGGGCGCCACGCTATCGGAAAGCAGGAGCAGGCGCGCGTTCTCGATACCGCCCGCCGCCAGGACGAAATGCCGCGCGCGTACGTATCCGCGGCGGCCGGTGAGCGCGCCGAGGCGCGCGCGTACGACGCTGGTGCCGGAGGCATTGGCTTCCAGCTCCATCAGGTTCGCGTGCAGTACGACGGTGATATTCGGTGCCGCGCGAATCTCGTCGCGGTACGCGTCGCCGAACAGGATGGGGCTGCGTGCGAACAGCAGGTTCACCAGCGCTTCCGGGTCCAGGTCGAGCGGCTTGCGCTGTGTCGGGCCATCGAACTGGCCGGGGCCGAAGGTGTGCTCCGCATCGATCTGGCAAAACTCACGGGCCTTGGCATACCACGGCGCCAGGTCGGCATAACGTAATGGCCAGCCACTCTCGGGTACCCAATCACGTGGCTCCAGGTCCGTGTCCGCCAACGGGATGCAGCCGCCTCCCCATAGGGTGCAGCTGCCGCCGAACACGCGCATGCGTGAGTGGGCCATGTCGAACGCCGCGCCCCCATCGGCCGTGCCTTCGCACAGGGCCTGGCTCCGGTCTTCACCGGCCAGGCCGCCGCTCTCCACCAGGCAGACGCGAACAGATGTGCCGAGGAAGGCGCGCGCGATGGCGATGCCGGCCGGGCCTGCGCCAATGACGCAAAGGTCGGCCTTATAGTCGGCAGGTGCCGACCCGTCAAGGTAGTCGAGGATCACGGTGCGTTCTCCCGGGTAAGGTTCTTTAGCGTTTTTTCTTGTTGGTGCCCGGGGCGCTGTGCCGCGCCCTCTCGTGGTGGTGATTCAGAGCCGTCCATCCACCGCGTCGCGGGGGAGTACGTATTTCACGTCGTAGACCACCGACGCCGGCTTGCCGAAAGCCCGAATGCCTTCGGCCCCCATGGCCGTGAACTCGCGGTGGCCGACCGCGACCACAATGGCGTCGTAGGTGCCTGGGCGTGGTGCCTCTACCGGGGCTATGCCGTATTCGTGGATCGCTTCGTCGGCGCGTACCCAGGGGTCATGCACATCCACCGTGACGCCATAAGCGTGCAGGGCGGCGACGATATCGACCACGCGGGTGTTGCGCAGGTCAGGGCAGTTTTCCTTGAACGCCAGGCCCAGCATCAACACCCGCGCACACACCGGGTTAATGCCCTTGCGCACCATGAGGCGTACCAGTTCGCTGGCGATATACGGCCCCATGCTGTCGTTGGTGCGGCGGCCGGCCAGGATCACATCCGGGTGGTGGCCTACCTGTTGGGCCTTATGTGTCAGGTAATACGGATCGACGCTGATGCAATGGCCGCCGACCAGGCCAGGCCGGAAGGGAAGGAAATTCCATTTGGTCCCGGCGGCTTCCAGGACTTCCAGCGTATCGATGCCCAGTTTATTGAACAGGATCGCCAGGTCATTGACGAGGGCGATATTCAGATCGCGCTGGGTGTTTTCGATCACTTTCGCGGCTTCTGCCACTTTAAGCGAACTGGCGCGGTGCGTGCCCGCCGTAATCACGGATCGATAAAGGGCGTCGACAAATTCGGCGGCTTCCGGTGTCGAACCTGACGTAACTTTGAGAATTCCCGTAACGCGATGCGTTTTATCACCGGGATTAATCCGCTCGGGACTGTAGCCGGCAAAGAAATCCTGATTGAACGTGAGCCCGGATTCGCGTTCGAGAATGGGAACGCATATCTCTTCGGTGCAACCCGGATATACGGTCGATTCGTATATGACGACATCGCCGCGTTTGAGAACTTTGCCCAAAGTCTCACTGGCCCGCATCAGCGGCGTGAGGTCCGGGCGGCGGGCATCGTCGATCGGCGTGGGTACCGTGACGATGTACACATCGCATTCGGCCAGGTCGTGCATACCCGATGAGAAGCGCAGGCGCTTCGCATCGGCAAGTTCATGCGCATCCACTTCCAGGGTGGCATCGTGCCCGGAACGCAGCTCAGTGATCCGCCGGGAATTGATGTCGAATCCGAGGGTTGCGTATTTCTTGCCGAATTCCACGGCCAGCGGCAGGCCGACGTAGCCCAGGCCGACAATGCCCACGCGGACCGTGTCGAGGGAATGCGCGACGAAGGCCGAGGGCGTGGCATAAGGGCGCGTAGCGCTCCCTGGCTCATGTGCGGCATCGTCGCCCGCTTGGCGGCTTTCGGTATCCATGCTCGCGTGCACCCCTGGCCTGGCTATGAGAAGCCCGGAAACCCGGGCGGCCAAAGCGTATCAATGCGCCACGTAGTTCTCTGTATGGCTTACGGGGTCCAACGAATGGCCGATGCCGCGGGGCTGAACGAAAGCCCATGTCTGTGCGCAACCGCCCATGAAAACGGCGTTTACAAGCGCTGGAGTGCGCGATATGGTTCCGCCCGCCAACCCGTGGGTGGTCAGGCATATGTCCAGTTGCAGAGATCCCGTCCACTAATGTCCTCGCGAACCTATATCGGGTCCGTACGCGTGGCCTTGCTGGACGACCACGCACTCGTCCTGAAGGGGCTTGTCGCGCACCTCAAGACCTACCCCTCGCTTGTCGTTGTCGGCAGCTCACCCAATAGCCAGCAGTTTCGGACCTTGCTGGCCCATATGCCGGCCGATGTCGCCTTGATCGATTACTCCCTCTCACCCGATGATCCGGATGGCCTCAGCCTGGTGCGTTCGCTACGCGCGGCGTTCCCCCGGATGAAGCTGGTAGTGGTGTCGGCGTATGAGGACGGGCCGCTGGTGCGGCGTGTGCTTGGCGCGGGCGCGCACGGCTTCGTATTCAAGAGCCAGGACCCCGATGAAGTCGTGCGCGCCATCGATGCCGCAATGACCGGGCGGACGTACGTGCCGCCAGGGTTGCAGGGTGCACTGGAAGCCGGTGACGAGCCGAAGTTATCACCCAGGGAAAACGAGGTGATTCGTTGCCTTCTCGATGGCATGACGGTCACGCAGATCGCTACGAAGTTCGGGCGAAGCCTGAAAACCATTAGCGCGCAGAAATCCTCCGCGTATCGCAAGCTTGGCATCGATAACGACGTGCAGTTGTTCAGCATGCGCGAGCATGTGATTGCCACGGGTGGTGGGCAGGAGTGAGGCGCTGGTTGAATGCAGCAGTGGCGGCGTTCCTGGCATGGAGTCCGTTCGCCGCAGCAGCCGTAAGCGACGAGGCGGCGCTGAAGCAGTGGGTGGCCGCGCACCCCGTCGTACGGATCGCCATCGATGACCAGCAGGGCGGGCGGCTGGGTGGCAATACCTCGAACCCGCTGGTGACCCAGTACCTCGCCCTCGCGGAAAAGAAAACCGGCCTGCGTTTCGTGGTGGTGCACACCGGTTCCTGGGAGGCGTCGGTAAAGGCGTTCCGTGAGCACCAGGTTGACCTGTTGCCGTCGCTGACAGATCGGCTGGTGAGTGACCTGGGAGGCGACGCGGTGTTGTCGCGGCCGTTCTACGTGGGCCGCACGTTGCTCATCACCCGCACAGTGGGCCCATCGCACGCGACGCTCGCCGATTTCGATGGCCGCACCATCGCCTATAAGGGCGGCGGCGAGTACGACAGCTGGCTGCGCCGCGAGCATCCGGCCTTGCACCGCCTGCCGCTCGCCGATGTGCACCAGGTGCTGGCGGCGGTGGAAAGTGGCATCGCGGACCTGGCGGTAGGTGTGGATGTCACCTATCACCCCATCGTGCGTCGCGATTATGCGTTGAGCCTTCGCGTGGCCGGGGACGTGCCTGATATGCCGGTCACCGTGCGCGTCGCCGTGCACAAGGATTCGGCCGAGCTTCTGCAACTTATCGACGATAGCCTCGGCCGTATCAGCGTGGATGAAAACGAGGCGGTGATCGAGCGCTGGCTGGAAACGGCTTACCTGCGCGCGCCGACGGTGGCGCATATAGTCTCGGTGTACCGCGTGGAAATCGGCCTGGGCATCGCGCTGGTGCTCGTGCTCATCTTTGCGCTGTGGCAGATGCGCCGGGCCCAGCTGGCCTCACGGCGTGGTGAACAACAGAAGACCCTGCTGCTGGCGGTGATGAGCCATGAAGTGCGTAACGCGGTGAATGCGGTGGTGTCGTCGATCGACCTGATGGCGCGCAGCCCGATGGAGCCGGCCCAGCGTGACCTTATGGCGATCGCTCAATCGAGCTCACGCAACCTGCAAGGCCTGCTGCGGAGCGCGCTTGATTACACACGTACCGAAACCGAGGGCTTCACCCCTGACCTTGCATCCTGCGATGCCCTGGCCGTGGCCCGGGATGCGATGCAGGCCCAGGCGGCGGAGGTGGAGAAGAAAGGGCTGGCCATGCGCCTGGACCTGCCCATGGGGCCCATGCCATGGCTGTTGCTCGATGAGCTGCGCCTGCGCCAGGTGCTTGAGAACCTGCTCTCCAATGCAGTGAAGTTCACGGAAAAAGGCCATGTCGGCGTCGCGCTGTGGCAAGCGGTGGGCGCGGACGATACCCGCCGGTTGTTCCTTGAGGTGTTCGATACCGGGGTCGGTATCCCCCGGGAAAGGCAGCGCGAGCTGTTTCGCCCTTTCGCGCAGGCACACGGCGCGCGCTCGCGGCGGCTGGGTGGTACCGGCCTGGGCCTTGGCATCTGCCGGGAGATCGTGGGGCACCTGGGTGGGCGCTTCGTACTCAGGAGTGATGAGGGGGTCGGTACCTCGGTGCGTGTGGAACTGCCGACCAGCCTGGTGCCCGCGGCACCCGTGGCTGAGCCGGCACCTGCGGCCGATCCGCCGCCTTCGGGCGGTACGGTGCTTTTAGTGGAAGACCATCCGGCCAATCGCCAGATCATCGCCGCGCAGTTGCGTTTTCTTGGCTTCGATACATTCGCAGCGGATCACGGCCAGGCCGCCATCGATGCGTTCGAGCCGGGCCGTTTTGCCGCGGTGCTGCTCGACTGCGAGTTGCCCGACATGCAGGGCTATGACATCGCCGCGGAGTTGCGGGCCCATGAGGCACGAACAGGGGGCGCGCGTACGCCGTTCGTCGCTATTTCGGCAAACCAGGGGGAGGATCACGCCCGCCGTTGCCGCGACAGCGGCATTGACGTGGTCATGGGTAAGCCGCTTTCGCTCGACCGGCTGCGCGACGTGCTCTCGCCGCCGGCTCGCGATGATGATGTCTTCGCGGTGTTTCGAGCCGAGGGGGTGCGCGACCTGGACGCCGCGCTCGTGGCGGCAAGCCAGGGCGACATGGCGGCCGCTCGGCTGTCGATACATCGCCTGCACGGGGCCGCGCTGGTATTACGCCTTGAAAGCCTGGAGGTGGCGATTACCCGGGTCGATGCGGCGTTATCGGCGGATGCGGCCGTGCTGAAGGACGCGGCGCAGTGGCTACGCCACGCCCTCTCGCAGGTAGGCTTCACGTCAACTTCACCAGGCGATCGGTAATCGGCTCACCGACGGCATGATCGTCACCCTGCCACGGGCCGGACACCCTGGCGTGGGCTGTAACACTTGGCGACAGGGAATGTCGTGGCAATTTCGTGCACGCACTTTTAGGACCACGCCCAATGGCGGCGTGGCGGCGGGGCTGCTGGAATAACCGGCATCCCATTTCAACGCCGTCCGTCCTCCGGGTCGCTCCTGGCGGTCGCGCGCATCCCTCGTCCAAGGAAAACGCCATCATGAGCCCCATTCAGCCGCGCTGCGGCCGCCGCGCCGTTTTGTGTCGTGCGATTGCCCTTTCGCTCGCCGCATCTACGTTTGCCTCGAACGCTCGTACCCTGAATCCGGGTGAGCAGTACACCATTCACGCCGCCGATCCAGCGGAAACCTGGACCGTAAGCAGCAACGGAGCGCTGACACTTTCCCCGGGCGCGCGCACTGGCCATTAGCCTCACCACGTCCACGTTGAACGCCACGAATGCGTCCATCGTGACGACCGGCGGTACCCGCAACGATATGGCGCTGGTCGTAGCCAACGGATCCACTGCCACCCTGCAGGGCGGGGAGATTCGCTCCGCCGTGGGTACCGGCCTGGGGGTGATTGGTATGGGCGGTGTCGAGGGGGCGGACCGGCCCGCAACGGTTTCCCTCGCGGGCACTGCAGTATCCGGCGCATATCGGGGGGCAACCGTTGGCGGCGGTGGAACGCTAACGACGTCCGGCGCACAGATCGCGGGCACCGGCTCGGCCAGCACCGGGATCGAGATCGATAAAGGAGTGGCGAACCTGCGTGACGGAACGCAGGTATCCGGCGTTGCAAACGGCGTACTGATGTTCGGTGACGGTCGCGGTGGCGACGTGCCCGATCAGGGGCGTTTCCTGATTGTCGATGGCTCATCGGTGCAAGGACTGACGCAGGCAGCTGTAGCGGTGCGTTACGGGCTTGCTCCGTACGCCACGGCCAACATTTCCGTGGTCAACGGTGGCCAGCTCATCGGCGGCAACGGCGTCGCCGTCGATGTGGGCGCGCGAATGCATGCGGCTATTGGCGTGAACAATAGCCGTGTGGTGGGCGATATTGTGGCGGCCGACCTGGGCACCGCGGATGTGACGCTTGGCGGCAACGGTACGCTGGTGGGCAAGGTCAATGGCGGCCAAATTGGCATGGGCATCGATACATTGGGTGCCTGGCAGGTCACGGGTGATTCGACGGTCTCATCGCTGCGGCTGGATGGCGATGTGCTGTTCGCGGCGCCCTCGGCCACAACCTACAAACAACTCAATGTGTCGGGTGACCTGAGTGGCCAGGGCGGTCGCATTACCATCAACACCCTGCTTAATGAAGGTGGCGCAGCGGGCCAGGCCACCGATCGGCTGTTGATCCACGGGAACGTCACGACGACCGGCACGACGCTGATTTCGGTCGCACCGACCGGCGAAGGCGCGCTCACGGATCGCAACCGCAATGGCGTGGTCGACAATAACGAAGGTATCTCCCTTATCCAGGTGGCCGGCACGTCGCGTCGCGATGCGTTTGCGCTGGCGGGTGGCTACGTGGCTTCCGGTCCCTGGCAATACACACTCCATGCCTTCGGTCCGGGCGAGGTCGATCCCGCGCAAAGCCAGTTGGGGGCCAGCGGCTTCCAGTGGGATTACCGCCTTGGGAACCATATGTCTCGGATTGCGGTGATGACTGCCACCCTGTTGATCCAGGTAACCCTGTTGATCCTGTCGACCCCGTGCAGCCAGGTGAGCCTGGGCCCGTGGATCGTGTCGCCGTGGTGCCCCAGCTCCCATCGTACATGCTGGCCCCGATGGCCTTGCAGAACTATGGCAACGCGCTGAACGATGGCCTGCACCAGCGCCTTGGTGAAATCCGCGACAGCGCTTACGGCGCCGACGTGGGCGGCGAAGTGTTTGCTCGTGTCATCAGCAGCCAGCTGAGCTACACACGCAACCTGTCGTTCCAGCGTTACGGGTACGACTTCGACCAACAGATCAACGCGCTGCAGGTGGGCGGTGGCATCGTGGCGGTAGATACCGACCAGGGCTCGATTCGTGCGGGGTGGGCACTGGATCACGGCACGACACGCGTGACACCGAGTGCGGCCGATGGCAACAGCCGGGCCAAGTATTTTGCCAATGGTGGCAACGTGTGGGTTACCTACCAGCATGGCAACGGCTTGTGGGTGGATGGTGTGCTCGGGGTGAACCGTTTCCACGGCGATGTGAGCACTGACTTGCGCGGCGAGGACGTGGGCAAGCTGCATGCCCAGGGCTGGACCATGTCGGTGGAGGTCGGCAAGCCGTTGCCGCTGGGCGGCGACTGGACGGTGGAGCCGCAGTTCCAGTTCCGCGCGCAACAGCTGAACTTCCGCGATTTCCGTGACAAGGATGGCCTGGATATCCGCCTGGGCAACAGCGTGCAAACCACCTCGCGGCTGGGTATCCAGATCGGCCGTACCGCCAATCCGATATTGGCCCCCTACGGCCGCCTGGATCTGATCCACACCAGTAACGGCAATCCTTCACTGGATGCCTCCAGCGAGGCGTGGAACGTCGGAGATACGTTCCAGACCGGGAAGGCGGGTAATTCGTACCGTGTGGCGGCGGGCTTTACCAGCCAGCCCACCGATCATTGGCAGTTCTACGCCGAAGGCACGTGGCAGCACCACGTGGGCGCCTATGGACTAAGAGGCTGGTCGGCCAACGCCGGGGTGCGCTTCACGTTCTGATCGAATGTTTTTTCGCCCGCTTTAAACAAGACACGGCGTACCCATGTCGGTGGAGTTGATTCCCTTCCACACCCATGGAGTCCATCGATGGCAAGCATCAACGCAGCGGCAAGCGGTACGTTCAAGATTGGCGGCGACCTCGAGGTGAATCGCCTCGGGTTCGGCGCCATGCGTATTACTGGCGACGGGATATGGGGAGAGCCCAAGGACCGTAACAAGGCCCTGGCGGTACTTAAGAAGTTGCCTGAGGTTGGGGTCAATTTCATCGATACGGCAGATAGTTACGGGCCCTATGTGAGTGAAGACCTCATTCGAGAGGCGCTGCATCCGTACAAGGGCATGGTGGTGGCCACCAAGTCGGGCCTCACGCGCCACGGCCCGAATATCTGGGCGCCGCTGGGCCGGCCCGAGTACCTGCGCCAGGGCGTACTGATGAGCCTGCGCCGGCTCAAGGTGGAGCGCATCGACCTGTGGCAGCTGCACCGCGTGGATGAGAAGGTGCCGGCCGATGAGCAATTCGACGTGATCAAGCAGATGCAGAAGGAGGGCTTGATCCGCCATGCGGGCCTGTCCGAAGTCAGTGTCGAGCAGATCGAAGCCGCGCAGAAGTTCTTCAAGGTCGCCACCGTGCAGAACCTCTACAACCTGGGCAACCGCCAGAGCGAGGCTGTGCTCGATTACTGCGACAAGCACAATATCGGCTTCATCCCGTGGTTCCCGCTGGCCGCGGGTGAGCTGGCGAAGGAAGGCTCGGTGCTGTCGAAGATCGCGCAGAAGCTTGGGGCGACGAATGGCCAGGTGGCTATTGCGTGGCTGCTCGAGCGTTCGAAGGTGATGCTGCCGATCCCGGGCACGGGTGACCCGGAGCACCTCGAGGAAAACGTGAAGGGTGCTTCGCTGAAGCTATCGAAGGACGACTTCGAGGCCTTGGAACACGCCGTCAAATAAGCACCGCGCCCTTGTAGGAGCCCACCCTGTGGGCGATATCTTCTCGCATCGAGGCGACAGGCCCTGCGGCGTGATCGCAAAAGATGTCGCCCACAGGGTGGGCTCCTACATCGGGCGTGGTGTCGTTCGCCGCGTCAGTGGAGTTTGACGGGCGGGTAGGTCGTACGACGCAACCGGTCAGCAATCCATAGCGCCGTCGCACGCCCGTACCCGTGCAATGTCACCCGGTGCATCTGTTCCAGCGAGACGTAGAGCATCTTCGCCAGCCAGCCACGTAGCGGTAGCACCGAACGCCCCGGCGGCACCGTGGGTACTTCGCCCGCCGCCTGGCGCACGCCCAGGGACACCAGCGTGCCCTTCGCGTGATATTTGAACGGGGTTACGGTGCGCCCCTCCATGAGTTGCGGCAGCGCTTTAGCCAGCCAGGTCGCCTGCTGGTGTGCGGCCTGGGCCGTCGGTGGCACGACCGTGCCTTCCGGGCTGAAGGCCGCATACGCGCAATCGCCGATCGCGTAGATATCGCGCACGCCCTTCGCCGCCAGGTTTGCATCGACCACGATGCGGCGGTCACGCGATAGCTCGAACGGACCGAGCCCGGTCACGAAGTCGTGCCCGACCACGCCCGCAGCCCATACCTGGATATCGCACGGGATGTGCGAGCCATCGGTGAGGGTAAACGAACCATCCTGCACCGACTTCACGCCCACGCCCACGCGTACGTTCACGCCCATGCGTTCGAGAATCCGCTGCGCCCATGCCGAGGTGCGTGGATCGACGGCGGGCAACACCCGTGGCGCCATGTCCATCAGGGTGATTTCCAGCTTGGTCGCCGGCGAAAGCCCGCCATACCGGTGCATGTCGTTGAACGCGTGGTGTAACTCCGCAGCGAGCTCCACGCCCGTGGCGCCCGCCCCAACAATGCCGATACGGATCTTGAAGGCGGGATCGCCCGCCGTGCGCAGGGCCAGTGCCAGGATGCGCCGGCGCAGGCGCACGGCCTGCGTGGGGCTATCCAGCATGTCGCAGTATTCGAGCACGCCGGGCGTGCCGAAGTCGTTCACGCGGCTGCCGAAGGCCAGCACCAGGGTGTCGTAGGAAAGTTTGCGTGCGGGGAGGATCAACTCTTCGGTGCCGGGCAGGTGTACTTCGGCCAGGTCGATCTGCTTCGCCTCCACATCCACGTGCCGGATGGCGCCCGGTTCATAGCGGTAACCGTGCACCGTGCCGTGGGCAAGGAAGGGCACGGCCTCCTCGCCATCGCCGAGCAGCCCGGCGGCGAGTTCGTGCAGCCGTGGTTTCCAGAAGTGGCTGGGGTCCCGGTCCACCAGCGCCACGTCGCAGGCATCGCGCCTGCCCAGCCGGGTCGCCAGTTCCACACCGGCGGCACCGCCACCGACGATCACTACCCGATGCCTGCTTGTTGTCATGGAAGGGTTTCCTGATCGTAATAACTGACCCAGAGCATAAAAGGAAAGCTGTCGGTTGCTTGCGAAGCCTCTACCTTTCCTGTACATCCATGCCATGCCGTTACGCCTTCTCCGACGACGAACCTGAGCCCCGTGCCCTTGGCGCGCAAGCGCTGCCGTCTGTCGTTCGCATGGAGATCGCATGTCCCTGTCCTTAATGTCGCAGGTGGACCAGGCCCTCGCCCTGGTCTTCCAGAACCTTTCGTTGCCCGTGGATCTGGCTCATGTGGAGCCCTCCGCGCGGCCGGAGCTCGGTGACCTGCAATGCAACGCGGCGCTGGCCGCCGGCAAGCGGGTTGGCAAGCCGCCGCGTGCCATCGGTGAGGCCATTGCCTCGGCGCTCCGCCCCGATGCCCGTTTCGCCACCGTGGAGGTGGCCGGGCCCGGCTTCGTCAACCTGCGCTTGTCGGATGCCTTCCTGGCGGACGTCGCCGCCGCCACGCTGGCTGATCCGCGGCTGGGTGTGGCCGACGAAGGGCAGGGCGCGCTGGTGGTGCTCGATTTTGGTGGCCCCAACGTGGCCAAGCCGCTGCACGTTGGCCACCTGCGCTCGCTGGTGCTCGGCGAAAGCCTGCGTCGCATCCTTGGCGCATTAGGATGGCGGACCCATGGCGATGCACACCTGGGTGACTGGGGCCTGCAGATGGGCATGCTCAGCGCGGCCATTCGCCGGCAAGAGCCCGGCCTGCCGTACTTCACGGGCCCGGGCCCGTATCCCGCCGAGGCGCCGGTCACGCTCGACGAGTTGGAGCGGCTGTATCCCGAAGCTGCCGCCGCGAGCCGCGACGACCCGGCGCGCATGGCGGAGGCGCGCGCGGACACGGCTGCGCTGCAGGCAGGCGATTCGGGCCTCATGGCCCTGTGGCGCAACCTGCGCAAGCTGAGTGTCGATGCGCAGGTTCAGGACTTCGCGCTGCTGGGTGTGCACTTCGACGCCCTGGACGGCGAGAGCGATGTGCGCGACGCCGTGGCGCCGCTCGTGGCTGATTTCCGGACGCGCGGCGTGGCGCGCGAAAGCGACGGCGCGTTGGTCGTGGACGTGGCGTTGCCGGGCGATGCGCACGATGTGCCACCGCTGTTGCTGGCCAAGAGCGACGGCGCCGCGCTGTACGCCACGACGGACCTGGCCACGCTGCAGGCGCGCGCGGCCATGCCGGGCCTGGCGAAGGTGGTCTACGTGGTGGACCAGCGCCAGGCGTTGCATTTCGAGCAGGTGTTCCGTGCCGCGCGGCGCGGCGGCATCGCCGTGGGCGTTGACCTGGTTCATGCAGGCTTCGGCACGGTGAACGGGAAGGATGGCAAGCCGTTCAAGACCCGCCAGGGCGGTGTAGCGCGCTTACGCGATCTGCTGGATGAGGCGGTGGAGCGGGCGCGTGAGCGGGTGGACGCCTCCGACCGCGTGGAGGCTGGTGAGCGCGAAGCGCTCGCACGGATGATCGGCATTGCCGCGGTGAAGTTCGCTGATTTGTCTGGCGACCGGTTGTCGGGCTACATGTTCGATGCCGAGCGGCTGGTGGCGTTCGAGGGTAAGACGGGGCCTTACTTGCAGTATGCGGTGGTGCGGATGCGTTCGGTGCTGGAGAAGGCGCATGCAACGCCCGTAGGCGTGCCGTATGCCGTGCAACCGGCGGAGCGTGAGCTGGTGCTGGCGTGCCTGGCGTTTGGCGATAAGGTGAGCGAGGCGGCCCATTTGCTTCAGCCTGGCGTGCTGGCAGGCTGGGCGTACGACATCGCACAACGTTTCAGCCGCTTCTACGACCGCTGCCCGATCCTGCGCGAGCCCGACGATGCCGTGCGCTCGCACCGGCTTGGCATCTGCAAGCTAACGCTGGCAGTACTGGAGCGTGCGCTGTCACTGCTGGGTATCGATGTGCCCCCGCATATGTAGGAGCGCGCTTGCGCGCGATTCCCGCTGACGAAAGCCCGGCGAGATGCCGGGTTTTTCGTTTGTGCCTCAACAACAGCCTCGCCTTCGGCCTCGCGCTGGTTAAGCGGTTCATTCGCTGGCGCGAATGCGTGTTCTTAGCGGCTTCGCCGCCTCGTGCTTGAGGGCTTAAGGCCGAGAGCCGCCGGTGCCCACCCTCGCTGCTCAGACAGGTCCTCCGCGTTCGGTGCGGAATGCCGCTGCGCGGCATGGTTTACGTATATGGCCTACGGCCGCTCTCTTGTGCGGAACTCGCCTCGAGGGTGGGCACCGACGGCTCTTTTGACCCATGAGGTTGGGTGGGTGGAGAGCCGGTGCGTTGTCTGCGGGGAGATCGGTGCGTTCGGGCATGCATGGGCGGACAGCTGCTTCGTCTGCGGACAGGCGCGGCCGTGCGGTGCGTATCGGCAAAGGCGGTGTTGTGGCGACGTTTTCGAGTTGTCGCGCAGTGATGCGTTATGGCGTCACCGCTGCGTAGGTTGATCGCGTGCAAGCACGCTCCTACACGAGCCGTGCGTGTTCATTCATTAATTCGTGGCACATCTTGTAGGAGGCCACCCTGTGGGCGACATCTCATCGCCAAGCGCGCACGTCCTGCGGCAGTATCGCGAAAGCTGTCGGCCACAGGGTGGCCTCCTACAAGGGCATGGCCACACAAGATACGAGCTCGCCCCCATGAAGCCTCATGGGTGAAGAGAGTCGTCGGTGCCCACCCTCGAGGCGAGTTCCGCACAAGAGAGCGGCCGTAGGCCAATTAGGTACATATGCGCCGGAGGCGCACTCCGGTACGAACGCGGAGGACCTGTCTGAGCAGCGAGGGTGGGCACCGGCGGCTCTTCGCCTCAAAACCTCAAGAGCGAGGCGGCAGATGCCGCTAGAAACATGCATTCGCGAAAGCGAATGAACCGGTTCCACAGCGCGAGGCCGAAGGCGAGCCCAGTCGATAACAACATCGACCGGGCTCAACAGCGCGCTCATGCCTTCGGGCTATAAGCCTCAACCGCATCCATCACACGTGCCGAGTAAACCAGCGCCGCGCCCGCATTCAACGCGATCGCCACACCCAGCGCTTCGCTGATCTCTTCACGCGTCGCGCCCGCCTTAAGCGCCGCATCGGTGTGCACCGTAATACAACCATCACAACGCGACGTCACCGCCACCGCCAGCGAAATCAGCTCACGCGTCTTCGCACCCAGGTGGCCTTCCTTCGCATTCGCCGCCGAAAGCGTCTGGTAGCCCTTCACCGTATCCGGGCTCAGCTTGCCAATCTCGCCAATGCGGCCCATGAGCTCTTTCTTATAACCAACCCAGTCAAGCATGTCCGTGACTCCATCAAGACGGCGGCGCGGAATGCGCTGCCCATGCACACATAGTGGCACTGCCCCGTGCGCCGCTGAATGCTCAAATGACGCGTGTTTTGGCGGATTCGTCTCACCCGTGCGTTTTCGGCCGAAGGCAGGACAGAACGCCGCACCCGGCTGACATTCGACGGTGGCCGTCCGCACCGCTGGTACGGTCGCGCAATCTTGACTCGGAGAGGGAATTCTCATGAACCAGCCGACCACCACGGCGGCACGACTGGGCTGCTCGGATTGCGGCCTGCATGCCATCTGCCTGCCCGAAGGCATCGACGAAGGCGGCCTTGCCCGGCTCGATCGGCTCACCCGCCAGCGCAGCACCTACCAGCGCGGTGATGTCGTGTTTCGCCAGGGCAAGCCGTTCGATGCGCTCTACGTCGTGCGTTCCGGCGCCGTGCGCGTTGCGATCGGTGATGCCGACGGCGGCCAGCAGGTGCTTGGCTTCCGCCTGCCTGGCGAAATCCTGGGTATCGATGCGCTGTTGGAGGATACCCACCGCACCGACGCCCTCGCGCTTGAACGCACGACCGTCTGCGAGGTGCCGTTCGCGCGGCTGGAAGACCTGTTCCTGCAGTTGCCCGGGCTGCAGCGGAAGATGATGCGCGAACTCGGCCGCGAGGTTGCCAGCGCGCAGCAGCACGTGCAGGCGCTGGGCCGCCAGCAGGCGCTCGAGCGCGTGGCGATGTTCCTCTGCGGGTTGCTCGAGCGCTACGACAGGTTGTCGCGCCCGACCGACTGCCTGCGCCTGCCGATGGGCCGTAGTGACATCGCCTGCTACCTCGGTCTGGCGGTGGAAACCGTGAGCCGGGCGTTGGGGCGCATGGAAGAGCACGGTGTGCTCTCGGCCAGCGGCCGCCACCTGCGCATCCATCGACGCGATTTGCTGGAGACCCTGTGCGTCGCCGACGGTGGAAGCGACCGCAGAAGGAACTGACTAAAGTCAGGATTGCGGGGGCCTGCGGTTCCTACCCTTGTGCATGCCGGCCCCGATGGCTGGCACTTAGCCCACAAGGAGTCACCCCGTGCTTCAGCTCAAGACCCTAGCCGCCGCCCTGATATTTGCCGCGCCGATCGCGGCCCAGGCGGCGGATACCCCCTGGACCCTGCATTTCGGCGCCCATGTCGTCGATCCCAAGTCGGATACCGGCCAGCTCGCCGGCATGTCGTCGAGTATCAGCAAGAGCACCCGGCCCACGTTCAGCGTCGAGTACCGTTTCGCGCCGGGTTGGACCGCCGAGCTGCTTGCCGCGCTGCCGTTCCGGCACGAAGTGCGCCTGGATGGCACGCGCGCGGTCAGCGTGAAGCAGCTGCCGCCCACGCTGGGCGTGAACTACCACTTCATGGAAGGCCACACGATTTCGCCGTTCATCGGTGCCGGCGTGAACTACACATGGTTCTTCGACAAGAAGGGCCGCAACGCCCTGGATGGCACCCGGGTGCAGTTGCAGAACAGCTGGGGTGCCGCCGGCCATGTCGGCGTGGATATCCGCCTCGATGAGCGCTGGCTGTTCACCGTGGATGCCCGTTACATGGATATCGACACCAAGGTGAAGGTGAACGGCGCGCGTGTCGGCACGGCCCATGTGGATCCCTGGGTGTACGGCGTGAGCTTCGGCTATCGGCTCTGATCGAAACGCGGGCTTGTCCGCGGCGTGCCGCGTGCCGATACTCGCGGCACCTTCCGTGCCTGATCGAACCATGGACGCACTGACCCGGATCCTGGAACTTGCCCGCGTGCGCGGCGCACTCGACCTGCGTTGCCAGCTGGCGGGCGGCTTCAGCCTGGATCACGAGGACGCGGGGCCGGGGGAGGCCCCGTTTCACCTTGTGCTGGCCGGGGAAGGCGTCATGGAGCTCCCGGGCCGGCGCACGCTGGCCTTGCGCGCTGGCGATCTGGTGGTACTGCCGCATGGCACCAGCCACCGGATCCGCGATACACATGGTGTGAAGCAGGAAGCGCCGGTGTCCCTGGACACCTCCGGCCCGCTCACGATCAAGCGCACGGCCGGCGAGGGCCAGGTGCTGGACCTGCTTTGCGGCCGCTTCGTGCACGCGCCGGACGCGGGGCAGCTCTTGTTCGCGAGCCTGCCTGACGTGGTGCAGGCGTCACTGGCGGATCGCCACGGGCTGCCGACGCTCGAGGCGATCGTCAGCGTGTTCCGTGACGAAGTGGGCACCCTGGCGCCGGGCGCGCTCGCCGTGGTCACGGCGCTGAGCCAGGCGTTGCTCGTGTTTGCCTTGCGCGCGCAGATGGAAGGCAACCTCATGCCGCCGTCGCTGCTGACCCTCCTGGCTGATCCGCGGCTCGGTCGCGCCATGCTGGCCATGTTGCGTGAACCCGCGAAGGAGTGGACCGTCGAATCCCTCGCCGCGCAGTCGGCGATGTCACGCGCCACCTTCGCCCGCCACTTCGAAGCGAAAGGCAAGCAATCGCCGCACGAAGTGCTCACCCTGCTGCGCATGCATCTGGCCGCCGAACTGCTACGCCGTGGCGAACTCACCGCCGCCGCCGTCGCCGAGCGCGTGGGCTATCGCTCCGAATCCGCCTTCGGCAAAACCTTCCTGCGCGTGATGGGCGCGACGCCGGCACGCTTCCGCCGCGATAGCGCCCCCTGATCACGGTTTCTTGTCGGGGCGCGTCGCGTCAGAGTTCGGTGATCCACTTCTCCAGCGTGGTTGTGTCGGCCACGTCGCCCGGGTAACGGTAGCGCGGTACCAGCGGCACATTGTTCCCTCGTGGCCGGCCGCGGTACACCTTCATCGCCACGGATAGCTTCCCGTAGCCGCTGGGCAGCACAGGCGTGCGCACATCCATGTACAAGGTATCGGCGCTGGTTTCTTCGCCAACATGGATCGCGCCGAGGGCCAGATAAATATCTGCGGCATCCAGGCAAGCAGAGGCGCAGCCCGCGTCGGTCACCATGTAGATGCGCGCATGGGTGGGTGGCGGGGGTGGGGTGGCCGGCTTCGGGTCCCAGGCATCGTGGAAATACGGCTTGTGTGCGGCGATGGCTGCGTTGACACCGGCGAGCGTTTTCCGGATCCAGGTCACGTCATCCATCGGCGTATCCGGATGGGCGGCGTACATGGCAAGGATGCCTTTCAGCCGGTCGGCTACACCGCTGGAGGCGCGCCAGTCGACGGCGGTGGATTCGACGTTGACCTTCTCGAAGGCTTCCTTGCCCCAGAGGGCCTGCGCCACGCGGATGGCCCATGTTGAGTCGCCGCCATTGTTGCCGCGCAGATCGAGCACGACACGCGGACTCGCCAGAATGGTGTTTCGTTGGGCCGCGATCTGCGCAATCAGCGGCGTAAGCGCCTTGGCCGCAGGCTTGTCGAGGTCGCCATCGAAGTCGCTGAGAGCGATCCAGACCGTCCCATCGGGAAGCGTCGTCAGGCCGATGGGTTCGGCCGCGCGGTGCCATGCGGCCGGCAGGTGCAGCTCACGCTCAGGCACGGTGAACGGGCGCCACACCAGGTCCACGTCGCGGGTGCTCCCGTTTACGTCAAACGTGCAGCGGCGCGGACGCTGGATCCACGGGTTTCCCGCATCAACGAACAGCCGCGCGCCGCGCATCACCCGGCTTGCGTGCAGGCTCCAGCGGCCGAACTGCGTGCCGACATTGCGCTGGGCGAGTGTCGCCGCATCGATCCCGTCGCAGCCGATCAGGCGTGCCCCGTTCGGCACGGGCGCATCCGCGGCACGGGTCACGACGCGCTGCACATCGTTCGTGTCGAAGTTGGTAAGGAACCCGGGCCATTGCAGGTCGAGCTTGGGTTCCTTCGCCATGTCGGCCGGCACGAGGCTGAGGTGGCCGTCGTCAAAACTTGCGGCATACGCCTGCAACGCGAAGAAATAACCAGGGTAGTTCGTCGTGGTCTGCGCGCGCTGGAGCGCCAGTGCGAGTCCCTTGTCGTTCTTTGCGGCGAACCCGGGATTCAGCGGATCCACCGGGCCCGGGTGGTTGCTGGCGATATCGTCGTGCATCGCCTGGGCATCCTTGCGCAGGTCGGCCGCCCAGTCTTCGGCGTGCACGGGCAGGGCGAGCAGCAGCGCGGTGGCGAGCAGGTATCTCATGGTTATCCCTGGTGGTTTCCCTTTGTCGATGGTCGAGCGGTGGCCCTATGTGGTCAAGGGACGAAGGTTACGCCGCAAGACCCGGATAGCCCGGGCGCAAGCGCGGGCGGACGATAGCGCCATCCCCAACGGAGGCAACGTCATGGCTTACCGCATCCGCGGCATCGATCCCACCCCCTTTCTTTCGCTCTATGGGCGCGACGAAGCCGAGCTGAAGCAGCGCGGTGTCCTGCGCATGGTGGCGGGTGACGATACCGGCTATCCGGAGCGCATTGAACTGCGTAACGCCCGTCGCGGCGAATCGCTACTGCTGTTGAACTTCACCCACCAGCCAGCCGCGGGCCCGTACCACGCGAGCCACGCGGTGTTCGTTCGTGAAGGTGCCACCGAGGCCGCGGAAATGCTGGACGAGGTGCCGGAGGTGATGGCCACGCGGATGATCTCGCTCCGTGCGTTCAACGCCGCGCACCTGATCGATCACGCCACCCTTGTCGATGGCCGCCAGCTGGATGACGCGATCCGGCGCATGCTGGGCACGGCCAGCGTGGCCTATGTGCATGCCCATTACGCCGCCTACGGTTGCTTCGCCGGCTACATCGACCGGGCCTGAGCGGCGGCGTATAACGGTGGGCATGGACCCCAGCACCCCATGCCCCATCTGCAACGGTACCGGCGAAGTCACCTACGTCGATGAAGAAGTCGGCTGCCAGGTGACGTTGCCGTGTTGGGCGTGTGCACTGAAGGCCGAGACCTCGCTGGGCCAGCCGGCTCCCGACGCACCCTGGTTGTAACGCGCTCCTACAAAACGGCCGGTCCACAGGGAAGGCCTTTTTTGCAGGAGCGGTTCGCTACAGCTTGTAGTTGATACCAAACATGATCGTGCGGCCGTACGTGTCGAACTCCAGCGGGCGCTGGATCTTCACGTTGTTCGGCAGTGCCGAGGTCTGTGCGGTCTTGTACGGCGAGTCGGTCAGGTTGTTCACCTGCAGAAGCACGCTCAGGCCGCTGTAAGTGCCTTCCTGGAATTCATAGCCGATCTGCATGTCGGTCTGCTTGTCCGCCAGTACGGTGTTGTAGCCAAGCTGGTCGAACAGAGCGACTGCCTCACCGGTGAACGACGAGCGGTAGCGCTCGGCGATGCGGAACGACCAGCCGTACTTTTCGTAGTACAGCGCCAGGTTGGCCACCTTGCGCGACAGGCCGGGCAGGGTGCTCGGGCTTCCCGGGATCGTCGACACAGCGCTTACCGGCAGCGTGCTGTTGGTCAGTGAGAAGTTGCCCTGCGCGCCGAAACCATCGAGCCACGATGCGATCAGACCGCCCTCGATGCCGCCCTGCAGTTCCAGGCCCTTGATCTTGCCGCCGGTGCCGTTCTGCGGCGTGGTGAACGAGCCGCGCGTGCTCGTTGGGGTGAGCGTCGGGTTATCGTTCACGTACTTCGAGAAGTCGTAATCGAGCACCGTCTCGTTATAGATGTAGTTCAACAGGTTCTTGTTGAACACGGCGGCGGCCACATAGCTGGCCTTGCCGAAGTACTTTTCCCAGCTGAGGTCGGCGCCCACCGCGACATACGGCTTCAGCTTCGGGTTGCCGCCGCTGCCGGACCACAGCACCTGGCCGGCGGCCGGGCCGTCAGTAACTTCCGCCACGCCTGCGGAGGTGGCGACCTTTTCATCATCGATACGGCCGCGAACCATGGATTTGGCCAGGCCAAAACGCAGGTACTGGTTCTCGCCGATCTCGCCCACGACGTTCAGGCTGGGCAGCACCTTGGTGTATCGCGTGCCATCGGAAATGCGGCCCACGAGCGTATCGCCGTTGGTCTGCAGCGCCGTAGAGGACTGGTCCGTACGCACTGCCTGCACACCCAGGTTGCCGGTGATCGGTACGCCGCCCAGGCTCGTGTCGAGGTTGAACTTGATGTACGCCACCGGCACCTTCTCGCGCACGGTGTAGTTACGGCTCCAGTCGGACTGGCCGTTGCGTTGGGTGAGGTAGAACTGGCTGCCCAGCGCATCATTCACGTCGTAGTTCACGATGCCGGGAATGCCGCCGTAGCTGAGGTCGGTAATGCCGCTCAGGAACGACGGATCGATCGGCATGCCATAACCAGGCACATACGTGGCCGAGTCGGAGCCATTGCCATTGAGCCATGCGAAGAACACATCGGCCGACTTCGTCTTGCGGCGATCGGAGTAGTTCGCGCCCAGGGTGAAGTCGCTGAAAATCCAGCCGACCGGGTGCGTCACCTCCAGGCGGAAGGCCTTGATCGTGTCCTTCTGCTTGTCGTACTCCGCGCGGCCGTTGTAGCCGTAATTGTTCGGGTCGGTGAACTGGATCAGCGACGGGTCGGCGAAGTTAGTGCCCGGGGTGAAATCCGGGAAGTGCTCGTGGATCGGTGTCGCAAAGTCCGTCGAGCTGGTTTCCTGGCCGGGCAGGCCGGCGAACAGGTACGCATCGTGCAGGCGGCGCTTGGCCATGGAGTACGACGCATCGGCGTTGATCATCCAGCCGTTGCCGAAGTCGTACTGGTTGTTCCAGCCCGCGGAGAACAGGTTGTCCTTCTCCTTGGTGTACTCGTTCTGCAGGATCGCCTTCAGTCCGTCGATATGGCCGGTGGTGACCAGCGGGTAGGGCAGGGTCGGCTCCAGGCCCACGTTCGAATACGACACGTTGTCGTAGGGGCTGCTCGACCACTGCACACCGTTGAGGTTGGTCTTCTGGTCGAACGTCGAGTAGTACAGATCCAGCGTGGAGTGGTAATGGTCATCCGGTGCCCACTCGAGCACCGTCATGATGCCGTTGCGCAGCTGGTTCTCGGATTTGGCGCGCAGCTGCATGCCTTCCTGCGACAGCACGTTATCCGGTAGGCCCGGCGTGTGCGGGGCGCCCCAGTTGTTCTCCGCGCCTTGCGAGCCGTTGTTCAGGCTCCACCACCAGGCCTGGTACTGCTTCTCCTGGATCGGCGAATCCAACTGCGCCACGCCCACGGCGAGGCCGAGCGTGTGGTCGAAGAACTGGTCGATGTACGAGAAGCTTGCGCGGTGCCCCGTATCGCCCACGCCGCTGCCGTGGTTGAGGTTGCCGTTGTCGGTGGTCTCACCACGCAGGTTCACGGCGATGGCGCGCTTGGGCAGGTCCAGCGGGCGAATGGTGTGCAGGTCGACGGTGCCGGAGAGGCCCTGGCCGATCAGCGCCGCATCGGGCGTCTTGTACACGGCGACGCCGCTGATGAGCTCGGAGGGGTACTGGTCGAAATCGACACCACGGTTCTCGCCGATGGTGGCCTGCTCACGCCCGTTCAACGTGGTGCCGACGAAATCGGGCGACAAGCCACGAATGGAAATCTGGTTGGCACGGCCATCGACGCGCTGGGTCGCCAGGCCAGGCACGCGGGCCAGGCTCTCGGCGATACTGCTATCGGGCAGCTTGCCGATGTCCTCGGCGGAAATGGCTTCGATGATGTTCCCGGAGTTGCGCTTGGCGCTCAGTGAGTTCTGGATCGAGGCCTGGATACCGGTGACGACCACGGCATCGAGGTTGCTCACGCCGTCACTGTTGGTGGGCTTCGGAGCTTTCTTCGCCTTTTCATCCTTTGCCGATTTTGCATTGGCGGCTGTGGGCGCCGTGGTGGGCTTCTGTGGGGGCTGGGCCTGGCCCTGGTCCTGGGCCCAGGTGGCGCCGGAGGCCAGCAGCAGGGCCATGGCGCAGGCAGCGGCCAAAGGGCGCGCGCGCAGCGCGGGCACAGCGTGGCCCCGCTTCGAATGGCGACGATTCATTGAGTTCCCCGCGTCTTGTGACGTTGTTTTTAGTGTGGGCGAACGCCCCTCGCGCTCGCGGCGGGGAGGATGGGCGAGTGCCATACGGCTGTCATCTGGCAACGCAGCAGATTCGTGCGAAACGTTCAGTTTTCACGTGAAACGCATCGTAAGAAGTTGCGATGACCATCCCAAAAGACACAGGCATCTTCTGCTCTGCTGCGGCTAGCATCGGCACGACATCCACCGGGGAGGGGAACCCAATGTTCGTTCGTACACTTGCCGCCGCCGCTTGCCTGCTTGCCGCCGCACCCGCATTCGCCGCGACCAGCGCAGCCGACCAGGCGGTGCTTGCCCCGTTCCAGGCCTTCCTCGATGGCATGGCCAAGTACGACCAGGCGGCCATGCGCGCCACCGTGCAGCCCGATGGCAGCGTGGCATTGCTGCGCAAGGACAAGGTCATCCGCAACACGCTCTCAGGCTTCATCGACCACATCAAGCCGGGCAAGGACAGCATCGAGGAGCGCATCTACGAACCGCTGGTCCGCATCGACGACAACTTGGCGATCATCTGGGCGCGCTACGACTTCCGCTTGAATGGCAAGGTCGTGCATTGCGGTACCGACCTGGTGCACCTGGTGAAGCAGGATGGGAAGTGGGTGATTGCAGGTATCGCCGACAACAGCCGCGACGATTGCCCCGTGAAGTAATTCATCATCGCCCTCATGTAGGAGCCCACCCTGTGGGCGACGCCGTTCGCGATATCGATGCAGGCCCTGTGGCGATATCGCGAGAAGATGTCGCCCACAGGGTGGGCTCCTACAAAGCGTTGGCGCCCGGTTTATTCGACGGCCGCGGGCCGGCGCAAGCCGAACAACCGCGAAATGTTCACCTGCAGGTTCAACCCATACACCAGCAGGTTCTTCGGCACCGTCTTCGTCGCGGGGATGCCGGAGTTATCCGGGTGGATGTAGTACTGGATGGTTGGCATCAGCGTGATGCCCGGTACCGGCTTCCAGCCGTAGTTGACCTCGAACGTGACCTGATTCGGGTTGTTCTTGCCATGCCCGCCGGCCTTGATACGCGCATCGTTGAGGTAAGCCTCCTCGGCGTCCGTCATGCGGAAGTACGACACGTTCAGGCCGATGGTGTCGGTAGGCCGGGCAGCGAACGGTCCGGTGAGCACGAAGCCGGTGTAGATCTGCCGGCGCATGATCTCGTCGGTTTCCAGCTGGTGCGCGATGCCCGCGAACACATCCAGGTTACGCGAGGAGCCCGGGCTGGGGCGCCAGACAATGCGATCGGCCATGAGGTACACGCCGGAGCGGTTGGAGTCCGCCTCACGTGCCGTACCGCCATAACGGCCCTTCGAGCGGCCCGCGGTGTTGTAGTACGGATCGGATAGCGGCGCGGTGCTCAGGTAACCACCCGCCTTGATCTCGAAGCCGTATGGGTTCTCCACCGGGTCCATCTTTACCCAGCCCCATTCCACCGGGAAGGTGACGCCGTTGGCGTTCGCGATCGAGAAATCCAGGCCGTTGCTTGCCGACGTGGTTGGGTTCACCTCGTACGCACCCGCTTCGATATACGAATGCGGGGTGAGCTTGTAGTTTACGTTCAACGCCCACGTCGCCGACGGCAGTAGGCTGTAGCCGGCCTCGGAGTTGATCAGGCGCGGCACGCCGCATGTGGTGCCGGACATGAACTGGCAGTTGGTGGCCAGGTGCGCGTAGTACGCCGTGGTGCCCAACCGGCCGAACAGGATATCCAGCTTGTTCGAGAGGAACTTCTGCTCCCAGGCGAACAGGCCAAGGTGCCAGCGCGGGTATTCATTCTTGTAGATGTACTGCTGCTTCGCGAACGTGCCGGTCACGTCGTGGTTCAGGCCATTTCCGTAGTCACGGTAAACGGTGAAGTGGAAGCTGCCGCCGGCGATGCCGGCGAGCTTCTGCATATCGAAATCGGCGCCGATATTGAACTGGCCCACGTTGGTGCGGCCCTGGTCCACGCCCCCGCGTGGGTTGGTCGCGTACTGGTTGATCAGGTTGGCGCGGATGAACACGCCATCGGCGGCCAGCTTCTGCAGTGCGTTCAACGACGTGCTGGGTTGTGTATCCGCATCATCCTGCGCGGCGACGGCGTTGGTAGCGGCGAGGCAGCAAAGTGCCCCCAAGCCCACGGCTTTCCAGCCGAAGGTTTTGCGGTGAAACATCATGAGTCGTCCCCTCCCCGGGCAGACTTGAAGGTGGTGGATCAGGCGGGGCGGTAGCCCTGGGTGAGTTCTTCCTCGAGGCGTTCCGTATCGACGGCTTTCTCCCACTTGCCAACGACCAGCGTGGCGACGCAGTTGCCGGCGATGTTGGTAAAGACGAAGGCGGATGAGAGGATGCGGTGCACGCCCAGGATCAGCGCGATGCTCCCGACCGGAATGGTCTTGGTCGCCGCCAGGGTCATGGCGAGCACGGCGATGGCGGAACCTGCGACACCTGCGCCGCCCTTCGATGTCACCAGCAGTACAAGCAGCAGGCCGAGTTGTTGTTCCCAGCCAAGCGCGGTGCCCGTGGCCTGCGCCAGGAACACGGCCACGGCAGCGAAGTACAGGCAGGTGCCGTCGTGGTTGAAGCTATACGCCGTGGGCAAGACCAGGCCAACGACCGATTCCTGCACGCCCAGTTTGGTGAGCTTGGCGGTGAGCTGCGGGAACACGCTTTCCGATGAGCTGGTACCGATCACCAGCACCAGTTCCTCACGCACGTAACGCATCAGCTTCCACAGGCTGAAGCTCGACCAGCGCGCGATGGGCCACAGCACGATCACGAAGAAGATGGCACAGGTGAGGAAGAATTCGCCGATCAACGCGGCCAGTGGGATAAGCGTCTGCAGGCCGAACTTCGCCACGGTGAAGGCGATGGCGCCAAACGCGGCGATGGGCGCGATCTTCATGGCGACGCGGATCACCCAGAACAGCGCCTGCGAGACCAGGTGCACGACATCGAGCACCGGTTTGGCGCGATCGCCCAGCGAGGCCAGGCCGCATGCGAACAACACCGAGAACACCAGGATCTGCAGGATCTCGCCCTGTGCGAACGCTTCCACCGCGGACTTCGGTACCAGGTTCAGCAGGAACTCGCCGAAGCTCATGTTCGCCGCGGGGTGCACTTTGTCTGCCGAGCTGTGCAGCGCGGCCGGGTCGATGTGCATGCCCACGCCGGGCTTAAGGATGTTGATGGTCACAAGGCCGATGACCAGGGCGAACGTCGTGACGATCTCGAAGTACACGATCGCCTTGATGGCGATACGGCCGACCTTGCCAAGGTCACGCACGCTGGCGATGCCATGGGTGACGGTGCAGAAGATGATGAGGCCCACCACCATCTGGATCAGGCGGATGAACACATCACCCAGCGGTTTCAGCTGCTCGCCAACATCGGGTGCCAGCGCGCCCACGAGCACGCCGAGCGCCATGCCTGCCAGCACCTGGAACGTCAGGTCCTGATAGAAGCGGCGTTTGCGCACCGGGCGCGGGGTCTCTTGGATTGCGGGTTTAGCGGTCATCCGGGGTTCCGTGGGGTGCAGGTCAATCGCCGTCATGGCCGAGCAGCTCCATGGCGGGGGCGAACACCTCGTCAACGCTCAACGTGCGTGGCAGCAGGTCCTGGCGCCGGCAGGCTTCGATGGTGTACGCCACCGGGTCGCGCAGTGCCGTGAAGCCGAACCGGTACGGTACGGGCTTGCCCGTGGCTGTGGCGGCGTGGCTGGCGGACTCCTTCAGCAGGCGGTAGGCAGCGCGCACGGCGTCGGGCGTGGCCTTGCAAGCCGCCTGGCTCGCAGCGACCATGTGGTTGATCGGCATGAATCCGTGCGTGTTCCACCAGGCCGCATCGCGTGCTTCCGCATCGGCGATCAGCGGCGTGAAGCCCGGCTCCTTCGGCAAATCGTTGCCGAAAATCGCCGCATCCGCCTCGCCGGCACGCAGCAGGTCGGTGAGCGCCTTGTCCTTGGGGATATGCGAGACAAACGGCGGATCCTGATATTCGGCGACGTGTGCGGGATCCTGCGTGATCCACTCGACGGCTTTCACATCCAGGCCGAAATCTTCATAGAGATGGTGGCGTACCCACATGCCGGTGGTCTGGGTGTAGGCACGCACGGCGATACGTTTGCCAGCCAGCGCCGTGGGATCCGGGATGCCGTTCGCCTCCCAGCCCACGATACATCCTCGCTGGAAGCGGGAAGCCACCACGGCCGGGAGAAGGATGACTGGTGCGCCATATGCGATCGCCTGCAGCGCGGTGACGATCGCCAGCTCGCAGACATCGTAGGCGGCATCGCGCACCATTGGGGCGAACGCCTTGTGCACGGGCGATACGTCGACGAAATCCAGCGACACGCCGGCGTGCGGGAGCGAGCCTTGTTTCAGCGGCTGCGTGTGGGGGTAGTTACCCAGCACGGTGCGGAGCGTGGGCGTGCTCATGCGGCAGCGCCTTCGCGAGCGAACGGGTAGAGGGCGCTCGCCGTGCCATGGCCGATCGCAGCCTGTGCGGCGGGCGCAAGGTCACCGAGCACCGCGCGAGCCTGGGCCACCAGGCTTGCCAGCGTGCCGGCGGCCGCCGGGAAGTTGGAGCCCCAGGCGATGCGTTGGGCGCCGAACGCGGCGAGGATGGCAGCGAGAAAGTCGCGTGGCGTGGATGGCCCGTGGGCCGCCGCTTCCAGCGTGCGGTTGGTGAGCTTCAGGTACACGCCGGGGTACGCCGCCATATCGAACAAGGCTTGCGCGCTGGCATACGGCTTGCCATCGCTCAGGTCAGGCCGTGCGCAATGATCAAGTAGCACGCGCACCTTCGGAAAACGGGTCAGCAGGTCGCGGAGCACCGGCAGCCCATCCATGGTCATCTGCAAGCACACCGGAATGCCAAGGGCTTCGGCGTGGGCCCACGCAGGGTAGGAATCCGGGTGGCCCAGCCACGCCGCCTGGCCAGGCATGGTGCTGCCGGTGGTGAACAGACGGAACCCATACAGGCCCTGGTCCTGCCAGTAATCAATCCGCTCGACGGCATCGGGCGCCATGGCGTCGATCGAATACACGCCCACGAGGCGGTCGCGGTGGGCGCGTACGGTCTCGGCCACATAGCGGTTGTCGTGGCCGTACACCGTGGAGGCCTGGACCACCACCGCCCGCTCGATGCCAGCGGCATCCATGGCGCGCAGCAGGCCCTCTGCATCGACCGGGCGCTCGCGCGACCACTCCGATTGCTTGCCGCCGATCGGGTCGGTCGGGTACGTCGCCGTGTCGGGCGAGATGACGTGGGTGTGGGTGTCAAACAGGATCACGGGAGCCTCATGGATGGAGTTGGCGCAAAGCTGCTATTCGCATTTGCTATCGATATTTGTTGCAGTGCAAAAACGGCAAGCTCGCAGGTCGGGGTGGAATATGCGCCGTACTGCCATCTACGCCAAATTCGAATTACGATCAGGCTATCGAAAAAGGTTAATGATATGGATCAACGGGTGTTTGCCCTGAACCTGCGCCACCTCGATGCCGTGCTGGCGGTGGCCCGCGCGGGCACCATGAGCGGCGCCGCGGTAGCGGTGAATCTCTCGCAGCCGGCGCTCGCGCATGCGGTGGCGAAGATGGAGCGTGTGCTGGATGCGCGGCTGTTCGATCGCCATGCGGCGGGGGTCGAGTTGACCGAGGGCGGGCGGCGCTTCGTGCGGCGTGTGGATGTCGCGCTGCGCTTGCTCGTTCGCGGCATCAAGCGCATCCGGCGTGGCGTGCGTGGCCAGGCGTTGGCGCATGTGGAGCGGCGGATCACCATGGCGCAGTTGCGGGCATTGATCGCCGTGGTCGGTACTAGCAGCTATGCAGCCGCCGCTGAGGATGTGGGTGTCTCCGAGCCTGCTTTGCACCGTGCCATGCGCGAACTGCAGGAAGTGACGGGCGTGCCGCTGCTGGTGCGCGTGGGCCGCTCGATTCGCCCCACCGATGCGGCCACGAACCTGGTGCATTACGTGCGCCTGATGCTGGCCGAGCTCGGCGCGGCGATCGAGGAGATCGGCGGTGGTGACGATGCGGGTACCGGATTCATCCGCATTGGCGTGCTCCCCGTCGCGCGAGCGCACTTCTTGCCGCAACTGTTATCGACGTTTGCCGCCGAGTATCCGGGTGCGGCGGTCGAGGTGATCGAGGGGCCATATCTTGAGTTGCTGGCTCGGCTGCGCCAGGGTGACATGGACTTGCTGATCGGCTCGGAGCGGCAGACGGTGCCGGCACGCGATGTCGTGCAGGAAGGCTTGTTCGACGATGAGCTGGTGATCGTTGGCCGGGCAGGGCATCCGCTGCGTGGCGGCCGCCTCACCACGCAGGCCCTGCTTCGCTACCCGTGGGTCGTGCCAGCACGTGGCGTACCGCTGCGATTGAACTGGGAGCGCATGTTTCACGTGCGCGGCGTGGAGCCGCCGCCGATTCGCTTGCAGTGCGCCTCGGTGCTCATCATGCGCGGGATGATGTTGGCGGGGGATTGGCTGACCTTGATGTCGCGCGACCAGTTCCTGTTGGAGAGCCGCGCGGGGCACCTTGTCGAGATTGGCTCGCCCGGGAAGGATTTCTGGCGGCGCATTGCCATGACGCGGCGGACCGAGTGGATGCCCACGCCGTTGCAGGGGCGGTTCGTCAGCCTGTTGCGGCGGATGGCGGCGGAGAAGGCGGCGGGGCGTGCCGCTCCGTAGGGATCGCAAGCAGCGAACCGTTGCTGTCCTACCTCAGGCCTTATCGACATCAACGATCGCCTTCACAAACGCATCCGGCGCCTCCTGCGGCAGGTTATGCCCGATGCCCCCTTCCACATTCCGGTGCTCGTACTTGCCCGTGAATTTTGACTTATAGGCAGAAGGATCGGGATGCGGCGCGCCGTTGGCATCGCCTTCCATCGTGATCGTAGGAATCCCGATCGTCGGCCCGGTGGCAAGCTTCTTCTCGTACTCGTCGTACTTGGCCTCACCCTCTGCCAGCCCCATGCGCCAACGGTAGTTGTGGATCGTGATGGCGACATGGTCCGGGTTATCGAACGCGGCGGCAGTGCGGTCATAGGTCGCGTCGTCGAACTGCCACTTGGGCGAGGCCAGTTGCCAGATCAGCTTGTTGAAATCGTGCCGGTTCTGCTCGTAGCCGAGCTTGCCGCGCTCGGTGGCGAAATAGAACTGATACCACCATTGTAGTTCCGCTTTCGGCGGCAAGGGCTTCCTGCCGGCCTCCTGGCTGCCGATGAGGTAGCCGCTCACCGAGACCAGCGCCTTGCAGCGTTCGGGCCATAGCACAGCCATGATATCGGCGGTGCGAGCGCCCCAGTCGAAGCCAGCGACAATGGCCTTCTTGATCTTCAAGGCATCGAGCAGGGCGATGGCGTCGACCGCGATGGCGGAAGGCTGGCCATTGCGCATGGTGCCTTCTTCAAGGAACCGCGTGCTGCCGTAGCCGCGCAGGAACGGCGCGATCACGCGATAACCTTTTGCCACGAGCGCGGGTGCTACCTCAGCGAAGGCGTAGATGTCGTAGGGCCAGCCATGCAGGAGCAGGACCGCGGGATGCCTGGCCTTACCCATATCCACGTAACCGACATCAAGTACACCGGCGTGGATCTGCTTCACCGGCCCGAACTTCGCGGGATCGCCTTTTCCTTTATCGGCCGCACTGGTAGCAGCGAGCACGGACGAGGAGGTCGCCACCACACGCTGCCCCAGGGCTGCCGCTGCGAGGGATGTGCCAGCCATGGCAAGAAAGCGGCGGCGTAGCGGATCAGTATCGACGGGCATGACGGGCTCCTGCGTGACGGAAAGCTGCCATGGCGAAGGAGCATGCACCCATGAAATTTCCGTGGCTTGCACTGGCCTGCCTTCGCGTTCTTCGCGCAGCGAATCTTTAGCGCGTACTTAACCGGACGCTCACGGAATCCGGCGCGAAATCCAACGAACCCGTTGACGGGTGTAGTCATGTTTCCAGCCGTCCTTCGCTCGGCGCGCCCTGTTAAATCGGGCGCGCGGGAGCGCGCGGCTGCCTCTTCGGCACGATGGAGTGACAAGCATGAGCGTAACCCGCAGGGTCGCTATCGTTACGGGCGCATCACAGGGCATAGGGGCCGGCCTGGTGGCGGCATTCCGGCAGCAGGGCTACCAGGTCATCGCGAACTCGCGTTCCATGCCGCCGTCGGATGATCCGGAAATTCATTCGGTGGCGGGCGACATCGGTGATCGCGACGTGGCCGAACGTGTCATCAGCGAAGGCCTTGGCCGGTTCGGCCGCATCGACACACTCGTGAACAACGCGGGCATTTTTGTCGCGAAGCCGTTCGTGGAATACACGGTGGATGACTACAACAGCGTGCTCTCGGTGAACGTCAGTGGTTTCTTCCACATCACCCAGGCCGCCGTTCGGCAGATGCTGGCCCAGGGCTCGGGGCACATCGTGAACATCACGACCACGCTGGTAGACCACGCCGTGGATGGCATTCCTTCGGTGCTGGCCTCGTTGACCAAGGGCGGCATCGCTGCGGCGACCAAGTCGCTTGCCATTGAGTACGCGAAGCGTGGGATCCGCGCCAACGCGGTATCGCCGGGTGTGATCAGGACGCCCATGCATTCCCCGGACACGTGGGAAGCACTCGCAGGCCTCCACCCGGTACACCGGATGGGCGAGATCAAGGATGTGGTCGATGCCGTGCTCTACCTCGATGGCGCCCAGTTTGTCACCGGGGAAATCCTCCATGTGGATGGCGGGCAGAGCGCCGGCCACTAATCACCGAAGGAAGTGATGCCATGCCGATCGTCACCATCCAGATCACGCGCGAAGGCTCGGGGCCGGGGCGTAAACACGTGACCGATGAAGAGAAGGCGGAGTTGATCAAGGGCGCCAGTGAGCTGCTGCTGCGTGTTCTCAACAAGCCGCTGGTCTCCACCTTCGTCGTGATCCAGGAAGTGCCCCTGGAAAACTGGGGATGGGGTGGCCTGCCCGCCCTGGAGTTCCGCAAAGAACACCCTGACGGCCTCAAGTAACCGAACCGACCGAGGGATCCATCATGAAGCCATGCCTGCTGGCCGCGGCGCTTTTTGCCGCTGGCTCTGTCTTCGCTACGCCAGCATTCGCCGCCAAGGCGCCGGATGCCCCCAAGGGAAACCAGCCCTCCAAGGACGAAATCAAGCTGGTGAAGGTCACGCCCGAATACTGGCGAGTCATTCTGGACCACCCGCCGTTCAACATCTTCGGGCCGGAAACCGTCCCGCAGTTCAATGCGGTGATTACCCAGCTGGAGACGGATCCGAAGGTGCGCGTCGTGGTATTCGAGAGCGACGTGCCGGGGTTCTTCCTCACTCACTATGACTTCGTGCCGCCGCTGACCGATACGACGGGCTTGAAGAACGGGCCAACGGGGCTGCCGCCGGTGCCTGACATGTTGATCCGCCTGAGCAAGGCGCCCGTCGTGTCCATCGTGAAGGTTCGCGGGCGTGCCACGGGTGTCGGCAGCGAGTTATCGCTGGCCAGCGATATGCGCTTCGCCAGTCGGGAGAAGGCGCTGTTCTCGCAGTGGGAGATCGGTGCGGCCCTGGTACCGGGCGGCGGGCCCATGGCACGGCTACCGCGCATGATGGGGCGGGGGCGCGCGCTGGAAGTGCTGCTCACCGGCGATGACATCAACGGCGACCTGGCCGAGCGCTATGGTTACGTCAATCGTTCGTTCCCCGATGCCCAGCTGGATGGCTTCGTCGACAAGCTCGCCCGGCGCATTGCGCGGTTCGACAAGCAATCCATCGCGGATATCAAGAAGCTGGTAAACGAGAACAGCCTGCCGCCGGATCAGGAGATCGGGCAGGGCTGGGATGCGTTCATCGAGTCCGTGAAACGGCCTGCAGCGCAGAAGAACATTAAGGTATTGATGGACGAAGGGCTGCAGGTGAAGCCGGATGTGGAAGTGCGGCTGCCGGAGTACACGGGGAGGTTGGAGCCGGTGCCTTGAGGGGCTGCGCGAAGAGCGTCGCTCACAGGGTGAGCTCCTACAAGGCGCCGTGACGCTGTAGGAGCCCACCCTGTGGGCGACATCTCTTATCCGAGACGCTGAATCGCGTCCGCCACCCCCGCGCCATACTCCGCATGGCACGCCGTGCAGTTATCGATATGCCGCTGCACCACCGGCGCCGAGGCACCCTTGATCGCCCGCGCGGTGTTCTCGAACAGCACCTTGCGCTGCGCCGGCGACATCATCTCGAACAACTTCCGCGGCTGCGAGAAGTAATCCGTGTCCTCACGATGGTTCCAGCGCGCAGCGGCGCCATCCACGGCCAGCGGCGGCTCGCTGTAGTCCGGCTGCGGCTGCAGGGCGCCGCGGCTGTTCGGCGCATAGCTGGTGGTATCGCTGCGCGAGGAATCCAGGCGCATGGCGCCATCGCGGTGGTAGCTGTGCACCGGGCACTTCGGCGCATTCACCGGGATCTGTGCGTAGTTCACGCCCAGGCGGTAGCGCTGGGTGTCACCGTACGAGAACAAGCGGCCCTGTAGCATCTTGTCAGGCGAGAAGCTGATGCCCGGCACGATCACCGCCGGGGAGAAAGCAGCCTGCTCGATATCCTGGAAGAAGTTCTCCGGGTTCCGGTTGAGCTCCATCACGCCCACTTCGATCAGCGGGTAATCCGCGTGCGGCCATACCTTGGTCAGGTCGAACGGGTTGTACGGGGTCTTGCCGGCATCGGCTTCTGGCATGATCTGCACGTATAGCGTCCAGCGCGGGAAATCGCCGCCTTCGATCGCGTTGAAGAGATCGCGCTGGTGCGTTTCGCGGTCGCCCGCGATCGCCTGGGCGGCTTCTTCGTCGCTGAAGTTCTGGATGCCCTGCTGGGTCTTGAAGGTGAACTTCACCCAGAACCGCTCGTTGTTGGCGTTGATGAAGCTGTAGGTGTGGCTGCCGAACCCATGCATATGCCGGAACGTGCGCGGGATGCCGCGCTCGCTCATCACGATCGTGACCTGGTGAAGGGCCTCCGGCAGGTTGGTCCAGTAATCCCAGTTGTTGTCGGCCGAACGCAGGCCCGTGCGCGGGTCGCGCTTGATCGCGTGATTCAGGTCCGGGAACTTCAGCGGATCGCGGATGAAGAACACCGGCGTGTTGTTGCCCACCAGGTCCCAGTTGCCTTCCTCGGTGTAGAACTTCAGCGCGAAGCCGCGGATATCGCGCTCGGCATCCGCCGCGCCGCGCTCACCGGCCACCGTGGAGAAGCGGGCCATCATCTCGGTTTTCTTGCCCACTTCGGAGAAGATCTTCGCCCGGGTGTAGCGGGTGATGTCGTGGGTGACGGTAAAGGTGCCGAACGCGCCCGCGCCTTTGGCATGCATGCGGCGCTCGGGGATCACCTCGCGGTCGAAGTGGGCCAGCTTCTCCAGGAACCACACATCCTGCAGAAGGGCGGGGCCGCGCGGGCCCGCGGTCATGGTGTTGTCATCGTCCGGCACCGGCGCGCCAAAGACGGTCGTGAGCTTGCTCATGGGTTTTCCTAGAAAGAGAGGTGGGTAAGCCCGGGTCGCATCACGTTAGGGAGCTAACGGCACGATGTGAAATTCAAAGTTCTTTTCGCGCCGATAGCTTGTAACTATGGATTGCCCTTTCGTTCTCGCAACCGCTCAGGTCGGCCAACCGTTGCCGAGGATGCAGTGGACAAAGTCGCCGCGGTGGAAATGTGGCTCCTTGTGCGCCATGACATCAGCCTTGACGTTGCCGAAGGTGGTCTCCGGCTTGTTGCGCACACCGTTGTAGAACGCATCGATGATCCCGTGCTTGAACGCGGGGCCGCGCGGG
Source organism: Luteibacter aegosomatissinici (assembly GCF_023078495.1). Taxonomy (NCBI): domain Bacteria; kingdom Pseudomonadati; phylum Pseudomonadota; class Gammaproteobacteria; order Lysobacterales; family Rhodanobacteraceae; genus Luteibacter; species Luteibacter aegosomatissinici. The sequence goes on from NZ_CP095742.1 coordinate 2,284,898, forward strand.
TGGGCTTCGGCGACAAGTTCACGATCGTGCGTGTGCACGGTCTCGAAGCCCAGGCCAAGCACGTCCATCTCCACACCAGCGGTGACTAGTGCGATCTCCGGCTTCATGTGCTGCGGGATGCCCGGCGTGGTGTGCAGGGCGATGGAGGCCCATACCGTATCGACCTGTTCCGGGCTGATACCGCGGGCGAGCAGGAAGTCGCGGGCGACGTTGGCGCCATCGACTTCAAAGCGCTCGGTCTTGCTCGAGTACTCGGGCACCAGGCCCATGTCGTGGAACATCGCGCCGGCGTACAGCAGCTCGGGATCGAACTTCAGGCCCTTGGCCTTGCCGCTGAGGGCGCCAAAGAAGAACACGCGGCGCGAGTGGTGGTACAGCAGATCGCTCTCGGTATCGCGGACCAGCTGGGTGATCTCGCGCGCCAGGGCGCTATCCGGAACAACAATGCCTGCAACCGTGGTGACCATGGGGGTGCCCTCTGGGTGATTTGGTAGGGACCATTTCACGGCCAAACAGGGCTGGCAGGATAAGTATCAGTGTATCCAATTCAGCCAAAACACCGCCGAAGCGGACGCCCTGGCCCCGCGATACGGCGAACCGTCCGCGTAGGAGTGCACCCTGTGCGCGACATCTTTTCGCGACCCCACAACAGGTCCTGTAGCGGTATGGCGAAAGACTGTCGCGCACAGGGTGCGCTCCTACAATCGGTGATGTGCGGGCACCGGCGACGTGCGGGCAACCGGCGATGTACGGGCAATCGCCGGTGTGCGAGCCGCCTCAGGCTTGCTTGCCGATCTTCCGGTCCAGGAAATCGCCGATCAGCGGCATGATCTCGTCACCCTTGTCCTCCAGGGCGAAGTGCCCGGTCGGGAACAAGTGGAACTCCAGGTCCTTCAGGTCGCGCTTGTAAGGGTGGGCGCCGTCGGCGGGGAAGATGGTGTCGCGTTCGCCCCAGGTGATGAGGGTGGGCGGCTGGTGTTCGCGGAACAGGCGCTGCACTTCCGGGTAGAGCGGGACGTTCTTGCGGTAGTCGTACATCACGTCCATCTGCACATCCTCGTTGCCCGGGCGATCGAGCAGGAACTGGTCGTGCACCCAGTTATCCGGCGAGATGCGGGTCTTGTCGTCCACGCCATCGGTGTACTGGAAGATCGTGGTCTCCAGCTTCACCAGCCAGCGCAGCGCATCGCGGCTCTTGGCGGCGCCATCGGCCCAATACACCTTGATCGGGTCCCAGAACGCCTTCAGGCCCTCCTCGTACGCGTTGCCGTTCTGGATGATCAGCGCGGTGGTCTTCTCCGGGTTCCTCAGGAACAGCTGCCAGCCGACCGGCGCGCCGTAATCCATGACATACATGGCGTATTTGTCGACCTTCAGGCGCTCGAGCAGCGTGCGCACCAGGTTGCCGAAGTTCTCGAAGCTGTAGTGATAATCCTTCACGTCCGGTGCGTCGCTCTCGCCGTAGCCGGGGTAATCCGGGGCGATCACGCGGTAGCGGTTGGCCAGATACGGGATGAGGTTGCGGAACATGTGCGAGGAGGTCGGGAAGCCGTGGAGCAGCAGCACGACCGGTGCATCGGCGGGGCCGGCTTCGCGGTAGGCGATCTTCAGGCCGTCGATCTGTTCGCTGCGGTAGGAAACGACGATGGGTTTGGTTTGGGTGGTCATGGCGGTTCTCCGGTATTTGGATGATGAGGTTGGGCTGACGCTTACAGTTCGAGTACCAGGCGGCCCGGCTGGGCCCACGACACGCACGTGCACATGCCTTGCGACCGCATGGCTGGGGTCAGGCACACATCACGATGGAGCGGCTCGCCGTCGAGCACCTGGGTGAAGCAGTTCCCACATTCGCCGCGCTTGCATTCCCACGACACGAACACGTCCGCGGCGATCAAGGCATCCAGGATCGACGTGCCGGGTTGAACTTCGACGGTCAGTTCGGACAGGGCGAGTTCGACCGTCAGCGGCGCGTCGCCCGGCTGGGCGCGTGCACCGAAACTTTCCACGTGCAGGGCATCGGCTGGCCAGCCTTGTGCCTCGGCGGCCTGGGCAAGTGCCTGGATCAGGCCCGAAGGTCCACACACATACGCCTGCGCCCCGGGCTCGTACGCACCGAGCAGCCGAACGAAGTCCACTCGGCCGGCGCGTTCGGAATAGTGCGTATGCATGGCGTCGCCCGCGATGCCACACAGTTCGTCGGTCAGGGTGGCCTGTTCTGCGTTCCTGGCAAGGTGGTGCATCACGAACGGCACACCGCGGCAGGCTAGGGCGTGCGCCATGGATACCAGCGGCGTGACACCAATGCCGCCAGCGATCAGCACGATGCGTGGCGCCGGCGTGCTCTCGGGAATCGTCAGGGGGAAGCTGTCGAATGGCCCAAGGACTTCCAGCACGCTGCCGGCTGCGAACTCATCGTGCAGGCAGGCGGACCCGCCCTTGCCGCCATCTTCGCGTTGCACAGCGATGCGGTATGCATCGGCCGGGCCGGTAACACCGACCAGTGAATAGTGGTTTTCAAACGAACGACCGTCGGCGGCGTTGAAACGCAGGATGACGTGTGAGCCAGGCATCCATGCCGGTAGGCGCGCGCCATCCTGCCTGGCGATACGGAACTCGCGCACTCGCGGGTTCAGCTGGATCACGTCACGGATCATGAAGGTCATGGCGGCGGCCCTCAGCGCGTCACGGGTGGATTGAACGGAGAAGCATCGAGGTATTCCCACTCGGCCTTCGGGATCGAATCACGAAGGATCCAGCGCTCGACGTTGAACTGCAGGTAGCGGCGCGTGCCGCCGGTCTCACCGGCCTGGTCGTCCTGGTCCCATTGCATGGCGACGGTGCCGGTGAGCTGCAGCAGGCGGCCGTTGGCGAAGTCAGGAATGCACAGGCCCGCGTGAGGATCGACCGAGAAGTTACCCCACGTATTGAACAGGCTGTTTCCCGGATAGTCCGGTATGCGCAGCGTGCGCTCGTCCACGATGTGGATAAAGCCCTTGTCGCCACCCCGGTGCGATGCGTCCGCACCGGTTTCAGGATGATGGCTGGCCACGAAAAGCGTATCCGCATCGCGAATGATCGATTCGACGGTGCCGCGAAGCACGGTGCCCGAGGCCGTCTGCGCATGCGCGCTCGGTTCGCCCAGGGCGCGCAGGTGGCGGCGTTGGATGTATTTCGGGCAGTTTGGATAAGCCTCGCGGATGCTGACTTGCATGCCTGCCTCATCAAGGCGGCTCACCGTGCCATTCACGCGGTAGCGGCGGCGCGAGCCCACCTCGATGAACAGCATGCCGACGTCCTTGCGGGTCATCACGTTGTTCCAGAGCGGTTCGTCCGTATCGCGATAGGCGGCCGGTACATCAATATCGATGGCCTTGCCGTCGGTGGTATGGGCGAACCCGGGCTTGCCGAACAGCAAGGAGGCCCAGACGTTTCCCGAGGCATCGACACTGCCCAGGGCGACCATGAACTGCTTTGCGATGAACGGACGCGCGCCACCGATGACGGTATCGCTCATGACCGCTATGTTGCGGTCCGCGATACCAGCCTCACCGGCGCGGATCTGTACCTCGCGTTCGCCTTCGTGGAAGTGGTGCTTGTCGTTCACGGCTCAGCCCTCGTTTCGATGGATGCATTCTTCGAAAGTGGGCCGCTATCGGGAACGAGGCGGACAGCAATTAACTGTTGCGCGGCGCGAAGGGCTGGTGGGTGGCTGGCGGGCGTCTCGCGGCGGGCGGCCCCGTTGAAGGCGAGTGGTTTCCGGCGAATAATCGCGAAATAATGGCCCCGTAAGTCCACCCAGCATTTCGCCGGATGCAATGACATGGACCAGATCCACCTGATGAAGGTTTTCGTGGCGGTAGGCGAGGAGGAGAGCTTCGCTGCGGCCTCGCGCCGTATCGATCTTTCGCCGGCCGCAGTCACCCGTGCTGTCGCCGCCCTGGAAGACGAACTGGGCGTCAAGCTGCTGGCCCGTACCACCCGTAACGTGCGCCTTACCGAGGCGGGGCGGCGCTACCTGGATGACACCCGCAACATCCTGGCCAGTATCGCCGAGGCGAACGAGGCGGCTGCGGGCGTCAATGCGGCGCCGAAGGGCAACCTGTCAGTTACCGCCTCCGTGCTGTTCGGCCGCACCTTCGTCATGCCGTGCATCGTGCAGTACCTGCAGGATTTTCCCGAGGTGGATGTCTCGGCTTACTTCCTCGATCGCGTGGTGAACCTGGTCGATGAGGGCATGGATGTCGCCGTACGCATCGGCCACCTGCCGGACTCAAGCCTGCGGGCCTTGCGAGTGGGGCAGGTGAGGCGGGTGCTGGTCGCCTCGCCGGCGTACCTGGCCACGCATGGCGTGCCCCAGCACCCGGCCGATCTGCTCCGCCACACCATTATCGCCGCGAGCGGTATTTCCCCGCGGGTCGACTGGAAGTTCGGCGCCGTTGAGGATCCGACCATGGTGCGTATGAAGCCCAGGCTGACCGTGACCAGCAACGATGGTGCGATCGCCGCGGCGACTTCGGGGCTGGGTATCGCGCGATTGCTTTCCTACCAGGTGGGTGCCGAACTGGCGGCCGGGCAGTTGAAGATCATTCTCGACGATTACGAGGAGTCAGCCTGGCCGGTGCATATCCTGCACAGGGAGAGCAAGTATGGGTCCTCCAAGGTCCGGCACTTTATCGATAGCCTGGCGGAACACCTGCGCGGCCATCCGCACCTGGCGTGAGCGTTTCGCCCGGCGCAATGATCAATTGACCATTGCGCCGTTCCTGCTGTGTCACGCAATACCTAGGATGAGCTCGTCCGCTGCACTCCCGTGGCGGATACCTATCCCAACCCCGACACCAGGAATCCCCACCATGAAAGCAGCCATTGTCATCCTTTCCGATCCCAAGGCCGGCGAAGAAGCCCTCGGCCGTATGTTCAACGGCCTCGCCGCCGCCTACGACTTCAAGACCAAGGGTGCGGAAGTCGGTATCTATTTCCAGGGCACCGGCACGCGGTGGCCCGGCGTCCTCGCTGATGCAAAGCATCCGATCCACGCATTGTTCAAGGCCGTCGAAGACAAGATCGTCGGTGTCTCGTGCGGTTGCGCGGATGTGTTTGGTGCGCGCGAAGAGGTCGAAAAGGCTGGCTTCGACCTGATTACTGATAACAGCGTCCCAGGCACATCGGGCCTGCCGAGCATCGCGCAGATCGCTGCCGACGGCTTCACGGTCTTCAGTTTCTGACGAGGCTGTCCTCATGAAACACGTCGTCGCTGCTACTCTGGCCCTTGCCGGTGTCGCTCATGCTGCACCCGTGGCTTATCGGACCGTGTCGATCGAAGGTGTACAGATCGCTTACCGTGAGGCGGGCGATCCAAGGCAGCCGACGATCCTGCTGTTGCACGGTGTACCCAGCTCGTCGCGCATGTATGACGCACTGATGCGCCGGCTTGGCGATCGCTATCACCTTGTCGCCCCGGATTACCCGGGGTTCGGGAATAGTGGCGCCCCCGATCCAGCGACGTTCGCCTACACGTTCGATCATCTGGCGAAGGTGATGGTGGAGTTCACCGACAAGGTGGGGCTCAGCAAGTACACGTTGTTCATGCAGGACTATGGCGCACCGGTCGGCATGCGCATGGCGGTGGCGCGACCGCAAGCCGTGTCGGCCCTGGTGTTCCAGAATGGCAATCTCTATAGCGAGGGCCTGGGCCCGTTATGGGAGAAGCGTAAAGCGTTCTGGAAGGATCGCTCAGCACACGAGGCGGAAGTGATCGCCGGCCACCAATCGGTGGCGGTCACTCGTGCGCGCCACATAGGCGGTGATCCGGATGTTGAAGCGTACGACCCGGACTTGTGGATGGATGAGGTCGCCTATCTTAATCGACCGGGCCAGGCGAAGATCCAGGCCGACCTGATATTCGACTACCAGCACAACCTTGCCAGCTACCCTGCCTGGCAGGCGTGGCTCAGGCAGCACAGGCTACCTACGCTCGTGGTCTGGGGCCGATACGACCAGGCGTTCACCGTTCCCGGTGCGCTCGCCTTCCGCCGCGATAACCCCGATACTGATGTGCATATCCTCGACGGCGGCCACTTCGTGATGGATACGAAGCTGGACGATGTCGTGGTGTTAACGGCGGGGTTTGTGGCGAAGGTGGCTGGAGAGTGAGCACGCAAGGTGCTTCACAGGCTATTCCCATAGCCGCCCCGACAACCGACCTGTGATCTCCTGAACCACCCATTCATTCCCGTCCGGATCATTGAACGAGACGAACGACGCGTAGCTCTTCCGCTCCGGATTCGGCCCATCCACGCGGTTGTTGTTACCGCCGTGGTGGAACAGCCCGTCGGCGTCGTGGAACACCTCGCTGGTTTCGATGCCGCGTCGGCGCAGCTCATCACGCACCGCCACCACGTCGTGCGCCACTAGGTGCAAGCCACGAACAGAGCCCGGCTTGGCTGCGGTCATCTTGTCGCCGAAATGGATGGAGCAGCCCGATTGCGGGGGTGTGAACTGGATAACCCGGAAGCCTTTGTCGTTGGCGAAATCCGCATCCAACCGCCAGCCGAGCTGGCTGTAGAAGGCCTTGGACCGGTCCGGGTCGGCCACCGGGAGCACGATGATCTCGAGCGTGAGCGGGAAGGGAAAGGGCTCGTAGGTGGCCATGGCGTCGTTCCAGGGGCGGGCGGAAAGCGCCACGATGTCTCTGGTCGCTCATCCCCGTCTTGGCGCGGCTTCCCCTGCCAGCGGCGGCCCTTGTAGGAGCGCGCTTGCGCGCGATCCGGGTCCGCCGAGAGCACCCGTCGCGCGCAAGCGTGCTCCTACACGGAGGCCTCGCGGCGCTCGGGCTCGCGCATGTGTAGGAACGAGGTCAGGGTATCGGGGCTGGGTTTGATGCCCAGTCCGCGGAGTACCTGGCCCACGTTGCCGCGGTGGTAGGCGCCGTGCAAGGCAACGTGGTGGAGGATTTCGTCGCGGGTCATGCGGCCGTGCTGGCCGTCGGTGAACACGAAGGCCACCTCTTCGGCCAGGGCCTCCGGAGCGATCCTGGCGACATAGGCCTGGTACCACTGGTCCATGCCCGCCACCGCCTCGCGCAATTCGGCGACGCTCGGTGTCTCCGGCGTGTTGGTCGCGGTCATGCCGTGGGGTTCACCGGTGAGGTGGCCCTTGAACACCCGGTCCACGACGAGCGCATGGTTCAGGGTGCGTCGGCACATCACGTTTTCTTCGGGGTGGGTTTCCACGAAGCCTTCCAGCTTGTCGAGCAGGGCCGTGTTGGCGAAGGCTTTCTGGGCGAATAGCGCGTTGAGGGTGGTGTTAGGCATGAAAGGCTCGCGGGTTCGGAATTTACGGCGTATCAGTGCAAGGCCGGGCGGCTTCCTGGCGCACCGTGCCCGATCCGAAGATCGTAAAGCTAAGCATGGCCAGTACGATGGCGCCAAGGCCGCCATAAAGCATGAGCCAGCCGAAGCCATGCACCAGCGCATCATGGGCGAGCGTCGTGGAAGGCGTGGCGCCCGTCACATGGCTGGCCAGGGCCGATAGATCGCCGCCGGCGATCCGCTCGGCGGCGGCGCGCAACTGCGATTCGTCGATCGATGTACCCAGCGCCGCCTCGAGATAGGCATGGATACCTTTGACCAGCAGCAGCCCAAACACCGCGATGTTGATAGCGAGGGTGATAAGCCGTGCACTGATATCGATCCCGGAGGCCATGCCGGCACGGTCGGCCGACACGGAGCCGGTAGTGGTGTTCGTGGTCGGCGAGTTGGTCAAGCCAATGCCCACGCCCGCGATAAGCGTGCCGGGTAGCAACGTCTTCCAACTCGCAGCTTCGGCACCCGCGCCCACGCGCATGGCAAGGAACCCCACGCCAAGCGTCAGCAACCCAAGCGGAATAGCCACGCGCGCGCCAAACCGCGCACGGATGAACTCCGCCATGGGCGGCATCAGCATGAACGGGATGGTGTAAGCGAGCAGCAACGTACCCGTGGTGGTCGCGTCGTAGCCAAGCCCGCTCGAGAAATAGATCGGCAAGTAGATGATGAACGGCCAGTAGCTGAAGTTCATGCCGATGCCGCCCATGATCGCGCCGGAGAACGGCCGGATACGGAACACGGAGAAATCGAACATGGGATGGGAGCTGACACGCTCCGCCCAGAGGAAGGCGCCAAACGCCAGCAGCGAGGCAAGCCCGATGGCCATGCGCAGGCCGCCGCCCAACTCACCGTCCTGGGTAATGAGGTAAGAGAAGCCGAACACCGCCAGCGATAGCGTGATGATGCCGGCCAGATCGAGCTGGCCCGCCTCCGGGTCACGCGACTCCGTCACGCCCGCGCCAATGAACAGCAAGGCGATCATGGCCAGCGGCACATGGACCAGGAACACCCACTGCCAATCGGCCAGGGCCACGATCAGCCCGCCAATCGCGGGGCCAAAGCCCAGCCCGATGCCCGAGATGACACTCCACGCAACGAACGCACGACCACGCGCCTTGCCATCCTGGAATTGATGCGACAGCACCGCGACGCTACAGGTAAACATCGCGCCACCGGCCAGGCCCTGCAGGAAGCGCGCGGCGATTAGTGCACCTGCGCTCGACGACAGTCCACAAAGCAGCGACGCCACGCCAAACGTGATCGTCGTGATTGCCATCACCCGCTTGCGGCCAAAGCGATCCGCGAGCGTGCCCGTCGCCATCAGCACCGTGGTGCAGGCGATCGTGTAGGCATTCATGATCCACTGCAGGTCGCGGAAATCTGCACCGAGCACATCCTTCAGTTTGGAAAGGACCACCGGCACGCTGGAAATCTCCAGGCCGAACAGCAGGGAGGCGAGGCAGACGCCAATCAGGGCAAGGATGTTGCGTGACGTTGCGGAAGACATGGTGGGGGGCCTTGAAGGATGTGCCGCCGGCATCATCCGGCGGCACGGGAGCGCTGGAACACGAAAATCAGGCGGCGATCAGGTAAGCATCGGTGGTGACGACGTTTGCGTAGCCGAACTGCAGTGCCGCCATGAACGCGGCGTGCACCATCTTCGCCGGCACATCGACACCTTCGAACGACAGATCGCGCGTGGCGCACGCATCGTGAACCACCGTCGTCACGAAGCCGAAATCATCGGAAGCGCGGGTGACCGCATCGATACACATGTGGCTCATGTTACCGACCACCACGACATCCGTCACACCGTTTTTGTCGAGGAAGGATTTCAGTCCTGTCTCGCGGTACGGGTTCATGAAATGCTTGATGATCAACGTTTCGTCGGGAAGGTTCGCGACCTTGTCGTGGATCTGCACGCCGTGCGTGTCCTTCACGAAGAAGGCTGCATCCGGCTCAAGTGAATCGTGGCGGATGTGGACGACGAGATCACCCTGCTTGCGGGCGTGGGCGATGACGCGCGCCGCGTTATCGGCGGCCTGCTCGACATCCTTCAAAGGGAATTTGCCGGCGGGGAAATAGTCGTTCTGGATATCGACGACGATGATGGCTTTCTTGCTCATGGGGCTACTACCAGGCGATGGGGTGGGGTACCTGGTGCGCCGGGGGGTCGCGCATGACGGGGATGGAGAAGCGCGTGGCGCACCAAGGCAGCGACATGATCGCGACCGCTGTCTCTTAAGAGAATCGCTGGCAGGCGGAATTCATTATTGCGCCGCTCGTAACGCTTCACGGCACGCAGGCGATTGTTCCGCGTAACGCAACGGCATCTTCCGCCGTACGTCGTTCTGCTATCGCCGCCATCGGCCTAGCTTATGAATCCTCCGCTCCCGGAGACACCTGCCCCCACGTACGTCACCGCCTTCCCGAGGATTTCCCCATGTATCTGAGCAACACAGTGAAACGCATCGCCATCGCTGCCGCCCTGGTCGCCGCAACCCCTGCCGCCTTCGCCGTTAGCAACGCCGATCTCTACGCCGACACCAGCAAGGTCGTGCCCGTCACCGACCTGAAGTTCTACCAGAACAAGGAGGGCCTCACGATCGCCAACGGCTGGGGCGATCCCGCCAATGGTGCGCACAGCAACTACATCAAGATGGCCGGCGGCACCGCCAGCGGCGTCCACACGCATAGCCAGTCGTACTACGGCGTGGTCATCGCCGGCGTGGTGGCAAACGAACCGCCGGGCTCGAAGCAGGATCGCCCGCTCGCCCCCGGTTCCTACTGGTACCAGAGGGGTAACGAGCCGCACGTGACCAAGTGCATCTCGCAGACGGAGTGCATCTTCTTCGTTACCGCCAAGGGCGCGTTCGATTATCTGCCGGTGAAATAGGTTAGGTCATGGGCCGTGTCCGACCGACACGGCCCGCGGCTCTGCTGCCTGCCCGGTGACCATCTGCAGCTAGCCGATGTACGATTCGCCGGGTAGGTCGTTAAGGGCGCCTCCCGACTTCGTGACATCGGCAGTGTGCTCGTGGCCGTCAGTGCAGTCCGCACGGTGCTCGTCATGGAACGTAGATATGCCTTCGGTTGAAAGTGAATTGGACGACAATGCCTACGATGAAATCGTTCGGCTATGCGAATCCGGCGACAAGCTGGATTCGATCGGTCGGTACGAAAGTGCCGTAGAGGAGTACAACAAGGCTTGGAAGCTTGTTCCCGAGCCAAAGAACGAATGGGAGGCGTCGACGTGGATCCTTGCGGCTATAGGGGATGCCTGCTTCCTTCTGGGGAAGGCAAAGTCAGCTCGCCAGGCACTGGAATTTGCCATGACCTGCCCAGGAGCGATAGGAAATCCGTTCCTTCACTTGCGCTTGGGTCAGGTGCTTCTCGATGCCGGCGAAGAAGACGCTGCGGCTGATGAATTGATGAGGGCTTACATGTGGGCTGGTAAAGAGATCTTCGAGAAAGATGATCAGAGGTATCTGACGTTCCTCGAGTCTCGAGCCCGGATCTGATGTTACATGAGCGCCTGACAATCGACGGACTTACGAGGCGGGACGACTAACGAGATGTGAAAGGTATGCTTGAATCAATTCTCACCGGTGAGGCACCTAGTGCGTTGTTCAGACGTATTATCGAAGCTGACGCCTCGATATCGAACATCAGGCTTGGTGAGATTGTGCGGGACGAATTCGGCGGGCTATCTGGTCTTGCACAGCAAATCATCTGGCACTGGAAAGGACCGGGTAGGGGCCAGGGACTGAGCGATGAAAACCTTGATGCGAGCCTTAGAGAGCTGTTCGTGGAGGCGGGCTATCTCTAGCCGAGTGCGGGGACACGCCGAAATCCGTACAACTTTAGCTTGGCCTCGATTGCACGGAGCAGCGCGGTGCGGTCATGCCATGCCCGTGCGCGATGGTTGTTTTGGCAATTACCCATCGCGCGAGCGCGCTCCTGCACGAGTCGGTTACAGCGTCGGTGCTGCCGGGAAATCCACCGGCACCTGGGTCACCGAGTGCAGGTAGTTGGTAATCGTCTTGTCACCGATGGTGACGATGGTGTCGACCAGGTTCTCCTTGGTCCAGCCGGCGGCGAAGAAGCCTTCGATCAGCGCGTCGTCGATCTTGCCGCGCTGCACGGCAATCGCCTTCACCAGCCGAGCCAGGGCATCCAGCTTCGGATCGAATGAAGCCGTGCCGCCGCGGATTTCGAGCACCTGCGCGTCGGTGAAGCCATTCATCTTGCCGATCATGGTGTGGGCGGCCAGGCAGTATTCGCACGCGTTGACCTGGCTGACGACGAGGTTCACGACCTCGCGGGCCTTGCCGGTGATGCTGCTTCTGGCGTTCTGCAGGGCCAGGTAGCTGCCCAGGGCATTCTCGGAATGCGCGAGGGTGGCGTACAGGTTTGGCACCATGCCGAGCCCTTTCTTCAAGGTATCGAACAGGGCCTGGTTGGCCGGGGAAACGTCGTCGCGGGTGGGTACGTTAATGCGTGACATGGGGTAACTCCGTGGAAAGATGGTGGGATGAAGGGATTACTGCGCGGTGTAACCGCCATCGACGGCGATCACCTGGCCGGTGAGGTACTGGGCCTTGCTGCCAGCGACGAAAAGAATGGTCTGGGCGATCTCGTTCACCGTCGCGGCGCGGCGGGCGGGGATGGTGGCGAGGAAGCCGTTCTTGGCCTGTTCGTCATTGCCGACGAAGCGATCCAGCATGTCGGTGGCGACGGGGCCCGGGGCGACGGCGTTCACACGTACACCGACGGGGGCGCCCTCGAGAGCAACTGACTTGGTCATGCCCTCCACCGCGTGCTTGCTGGCGACATAGACCGAGGCGCCCGGCATGCCGACGTGACCTGCGATGGAAGAGACGTTGACGATCGAGCCCGCACCCTGCGCCTGCATGACGCGCATCTCGTGCTTCATCGAAAGCAGCGTGCCGAGCACGTTGGTGGAGAACGTGCTTTCGTAGTTGTCGGTGGTCTGTTCCGCCACGGGGGCGAGCTGGCCTTCGGTGCCAGCGTTGTTGATGGCGATATCGAGGCGACCGAAACGCGCGATGGTCTGGTCAAGCAGCCCACGCACGTCGGCTTCATGGCGCACATCGGCGCGGACGAACTCCGCCTCCGCACCCAGGCCGCGAAGCTCGGCGGCGAGCGCATGGCCAACTTCCTCACGGCGGCCGCTCACGACGAGACGGGCGCCGTCGGCGGCGAAGGCTAGGGCGGTCGCGCGGCCGATGCCTGTGAGTGCGCCAGTGATCAGGACGACGGGGGTATTCATGGGTGGACTCCGTGGCTAGGTGGTGGATCGGTCGATGGGCAAACTTTGATCCATTCCATGAGGTGCAACTAGCCAAGGAAAAGGCATATCATTCATGCCATAGTGGACTTAATAGGGTCGCGCCGTGGACAAGCTGCAAGCCATGCAAACCTTCGTTCGCGTGGTGGAGGCGGGCAGTTTCTCGGCTGTCGCCAAGGAGCAGGGCGCCACGCAGAGCGCGATCAGCAAGCAGGTGGCGGCTCTCGAGCGGGAGCTCGGAGCAAGGCTGCTTGTCCGCACGACCCGATCGCTGGCTCTCACCGACGATGGTGAGCGCTACTTCGAGCAGGCCCGGCGCCTGGTGGCCGATATCGCGGAAGCCGAGGCGACTCTCGGCAGCGGCCAGCAAGCGCTGAAGGGCACCTTGCGTGTTGCTTCATCGGTCGGCTTTGGCCGCCTGCGGCTCATGCCGCTGGTGCAGAGCTTCCTGGCGCAGCACGCTGGCTTGCGCATCGACCTGCGTTTGAGCGATGGCTATATCGATCTGGTTGAACGTGGCATCGATGTAGCCGTGCGCATCGGCGAACTGGCCGATAGCAGCCTGGTGGCCAGGCGTATCGGCCAGTCCACGCGTGAAGTGCTGGCACACCGCCATTACGTGCGGGGCCTGCCCAAAGGCCTGAAGGCCCCGAAGCACCCCGAAGACCTCACCCAGCACAACTGCATCGTCTACACCGGCACCGGCATGCGCAGCAGCTGGCGGTTCGTGGCCGGCCCAGGCGCCGCCGAACCCGTCGGCACCGAGCACCGCGTGCCCGTCGCGGGCAGCCTGCAAACCGACAGCAGCGAAGTCGTCCGCGCGGCGATCCTCGCCCGCATGGGCATCTGCTACACCCCAACTTGGCTCTTCGAAGAAGAAATTGCCGCCGGCGATGTCGTGAAGCTACTGCCCGACTGGTCGATCCTCTCGCCCATCCACCTGGTCAGCCCCCAGGAACGCCGCCACTCCGCCAAAGTCCGCGCCTTCATGGACCACGTCGCCGCCGCGTTCGCCACGTAACACCCTCGCCAAAAACCCTTCCACTGCGTGACCTGTAGGAGTGCAATGGATCATGGGGTGCGGGTGAAGTAGTGCGTGCGCATCGCTGGCCGGCCCTGGTTGTCGAAGTACGACACGATTTCGGTCATCGTCTTGCCATCGGGTGCCGCGGTGTACACGCGGGTGGATGCGGGTACGCCGCCCTTGCTCAGGCCCATCACGAGCACGTTGGGCTGGGGATGCTCAAGCGCGGCCGAATCGGCCTCGGGACTGCCGGTCACCGCAGCAGCCGTGCCATCCAGCGGCGTATCGTTCTTCGAATGAATCACGCCGCCAGCGGCATCGACGATGGTGACATCAACGGTCAGTGCGTTCTTCCCCGCATCCGCAAACCCAATGGTCACGCTCTTGGGTCGTGCCTCGGGCGCCATTGGGAGTCGCGATGTATCGACTGCCCAGCGGCCCAACAGCGGTGCCGGGACGGGCGCCGTGGCGGACGCCGAAACACACAGGGCAAGCCCTGCGACCAGTGTGGATGCCAGGAAAGCGTGCTTCATGCGACCTCCGTCAGTTCACGATCCGATCGGTGACTGGCCCATCGTTGGCCAGGGTGTCCGGGGTGATCATACGGCCCTTTAGGCTGTCGAGGCGCAGGCCGTGGGTGCGGCACACGTCAATGCCGTTGAGGCGTGACACGCGCTGGTCGGTAAATGTCACCTGCATATCGCGAAGGCATGGGCCATTCGGAAGCTGGAACGCGGCCGCGTTGAGGCCGCCGACCAGCGAGCCGCCCAGATCCACGGGCTGGAAGGCGTCGCTTCCCGATGGAGCGATCGCCAACACCGCCACGCTGCTGGCCGTGGCATTGACCAGGTTGAAGGGCGCCGAGGTCTGGCGCTCGCCTACGGCGCGCGATGCGGTAGAGGCACAGGCCGTCGAGGCGAGGGAGACCAGGAGGATAGCGAGGCAGGGCAGGTACCGTGTCATGGGAAGCTCCAGCGAGGTCGAAGGTGGGCCCGGCCGAAAGCGGCCCGGGTGGCGCCATATGGCGCCCGCGCGCCCTGCACGGAAACGGTTCCGGGACGAATCGTCGTACCGGCATGACCAATGGCAGTAACGCCCGGTTTCGCTTTCCACCCGCGCACGGAGGTGCCTAAGATGGCGCCGCCACCCACCGCGGAACGCCCCATGAAAGTGCGCCTCGGCAATACGCAGATCGGTATGGGCCGCTACCTCGGCCTGTGGGGTGTGGTCGCCCTGGTCTTCGCATGGCAGGGCTATATGCGCGATGACCTCGCCGGGCACACCTGGGATTTCATCGATTACATGCGCTGGTCGGCCATCCAGTGGTACACGTGGGCGGCGCTCGCACCGCTGGTGTTCCGGCTGGGGGAGCACTACCCGATACGTGTGCCGCTACGGCTTGGTGAGTTGTGGATACCGCTGCTCGCCAGCCTGGGGATGACCGGCCTTGCACTACTTATCGGCGCATTGGTGTCCACGATCACGGAGCCTTCGGGCCTCGCAGAGCAATGGCGCCAGTTCGTGGGGCAGCATGCGGCTACCGGCTTGCTCACCTGCTGGGCACTCTTTGTGATCCAGCAAGCCATGCAGTTCCGTGAAGAGAAAGCACGAAGGGAACTCGAAGCCACCCAGCTCGAAAGCGAGCTCGCCCAGTCACGGCTGCAGGTGCTGCGCACGCAACTCCAGCCCCATTTCCTGTTCAACACCATGCACGCTATCGCCACGCTCCTGCATGAGGACGTAGGCTCGGCAGAGGACATGTTGCTTCGCCTAAGCGATCTGTTGCGTGCATTCCTCGATGAATGCCAGGGCCAGGAGATCACGCTCCAGCAAGAGCTCGTGCTGCTTGATCTCTACCTCGGCATCCAGCGCACGCGCTTCAAGGATCGCCTTGATACTCGCATCTATGTCGCGCCCGACACGCTCTCGTGCGCGATACCCAGTCTCATTCTCCAGCCCCTCGTCGAAAACGCCATCAAGCACGGCATCGGCGAGCGGGTCGGTAACGACTGCATCGAAATCGAAAGCCGTCGCGATGGCGAAAGCCTCGTGATCGAAGTGCGCAACCGCAACAGCGTGCTTGAGCCCGAAGGCGCTGCCACCGAAGGTCACGGCATCGGCCTGTCGAACACCCGCCTTCGCCTGAACGAGCTCTACGGCAGCAAAGGCCAGGTAGAACTGCAAATGCTCTGGCCCCAGGGCGTAGCCTGCCGTTTGCGACTGCCTTATCAGGTGATCGACGAGGACGAACCTGAGGTCGTGGACGCATGAAGCTGTCGGTGCTGGTCGTGGATGACGAACCGATCGCACGGCAGGCCGTGGTACGCCTGCTGCGCGAAGATGCCGATGTCGCCCAGCTAAGCGAATGCGGCGACGGGGCATCGGCGGTGGGAGCGATCCGTGCCGGCTCGCCCGATCTGGTGTTTCTTGATATCCAGATGCCCGCCATGTCGGGTCTGGACGTGGTGCGTACCGTGGGCTTCGACCGCATGCCCGCCACGATTTTCGTCACGGCCTACGAGCAGTACGCCGTGCGCGCGTTCGAGGCGAATGCCGTCGACTACCTGGTGAAGCCCTTCAACCGCGAGCGCTTCACCCATGCGCTCGCCCGTGCCAAGACACGTCTCGCGACGGCCGGCCCGGCCGCCGAGGCGTCCGCACGCATCATGCAGGCACTGGATGCCCTGCGGAAGCGCGACGACTACCTCGATCGCATCCCCATCCGCGAGAGCGAGCAAATCACCTTTGTGGATGTGAACGAGATTGTGTGGATCAAGGCCAGCCGCAACACGGTGTTGATCCACCTGGCCGACCGGGTGCACGAGATGCGCGAGACCATGGCGGGGCTGGCGGAGCGGCTGGACCCGAAGCAGTTCGCGCGGGTCCATCGCTCGGCCATCGTCAACGTGCGCCGGGTACAGGCCGTACACCCCTGGTTCAACGGCTACCACGTCCTCACGATGGACACAGGCCAGAAACTCCGAATGAGCCGCTACCAGCACGACACCTTCCTGAAACTCGTTTCAGTACGAGCAGAATCATAAGTTCGGCATTGCTGGTGTCGGTGTTGATCAGGTTGCGGAGTATTGGCGTCTGCGCGTTGTTGGCTTTTCGCGCGCGAGCGCGCTCCTACAAGGGGGCGGGCTGGGCGACTGGTGCGGCAGGAATTGACGCGGCGCAGATTTGCGAAAAGACGCAACGCAGCGCCTACACACGATGTCCGTTCTTCTTACAGACAACGCCAACTCACTTTTGTTACGTTCGTCTCGTTGCCTGCGCGCACCCAAGCAAACCCGCGCAGGCAACCACCGCACAACGCGGTGTAAGTCGCGAGCCAACGGTGCTACCAACACCGCTGGCCCGCTAACCACAACCAACTACACAAGAGTTGATAATGGCTATCCCTGATCATACGGCACGCGCCCGCCCGCCGAATCCCCCCGGCGACACCTCACCGGTCAACGGGCCGCCTGCATAAGTCGTAGGCACGTTTGGTGAATCGCGGTGGCATCTGTTTTTGAGGCAATTCTTGATCGAATGAGGCAGGCGCACCGCCTGGTGCGCCTCATGAAGGGTCGTCACCGCAACCCACTTCATCAATCACGCCACCCGGCGCCCGCGCACGGGCCGCCGGTGAACCCGCGCTCCTATGGTCCGTGGCATGGCAGGTCCGTATGACTGTCATGCCACGTCAAAGCACGCGGCCACCGTACAAAGGAGAACACGATGAGGACATCCATCGACAGCACACCGTCCCATGTCGCCACCTGCCACAACGAGCCGCTGCAGTCGACTGATGATTTGCTCAACGACGCCACGACCTGGCTGCAGTACGCCCGTGGGGTCACGCTAACGCTTGCCGATCTGATCCACGAAGCCGAAGAAGTCGATTGCCAGAACCTCGCCCTCTCCCTCGAGGCCATCGCCGCCATGACCCGCATGGGTACGCAGCAGCTTGGGGAGGCGAGGGCACAGGCCCGCTGGGATGCCGTTGCCGCCGAGGAGGCCGCCACATTTGCAGCAAACCGCCGTGACGAACCGCCCTTGGCGGGATTTGGCGGCATTTGACACGCCAGCGGCGGCGCACGGTGCTAGCGTTACAGGCTACGCCGCCCTCACGCCACGACATCGGAGCGCCCCATGGCACTGAAAGACCTGATCACCGATCCGCTGGGTTTCGGCACTGCGCCGCTCGGCAACATGTTCCGCGACATTCCCGAGGAAGAAGCCCAGGCCACCGTCGATGCGGCCTGGGATCACGGCATCCGTTACTACGACACCGCGCCCCTGTACGGCGCGGGCCTGGCCGAGATTCGCCTGGGCAAGGCGTTGGCCGGCCATGCGCGCGAGGATTACGTCATCAGCACCAAGGTCGGCCGCATCGTGCTCGATGAGGTCGAGGACGTGAATAGCCGCGATTTCGGCGAGAAGGGCGATGTGTTCCGCTACGGCTTGCCCAATAAAGTCGTTAACGACTATTCGGAAGACGCCACGCTGCGCTCCATCGAAGGCAGCCTCAAGCGCCTGGGTACCGATGTCATCGAGATCGCCTGGGTCCATGACGTTGCCCAGGATTTCTACGGTGATGAATGGCTGGCCCAGTTCGAGAGTGCCCGCAAGGGTGCTTTCCGCGCCCTCGATCGCCTGCGCGACGAAGGTGTCATCAAGGCCTGGGGCCTTGGCGTGAACCGCGTCGAGCCGATCGAGATCCTGCTGGAGTTGGACGAACCACGGCCGGATGGTTTCCTCCTCGCGGGCCGCTACTCGTTGCTGGACCACGCCAAGGCCCTGCAGCGCGTGATGCCAACCGTGCAGCGCGAAGGCCTGGGTATCGTCGTGGGCGGCCCCTACAGTTCCGGTGCACTCGTTGGCGGCAAGCACTTCGAATACGCCCCGGCCAGCCCGGAGATCCTGCACAAGGTGGCACGCATTCGCGGCATCGCCGAGGCCCACGGCATCAGCATGAAGGCCGCCGGCCTGCAGTTCAGCCTGGCTCACCCCGCCGTGGTCGCAGTGATTCCTGGCGCCAGCCACCCGGGCCGCATCGCCGAGGACAAGGACGCCATGCGCGAGCATGTGCCCCGTTCGTTCTGGCTGGAGTTGCGTAAGGAGGGCCTTGTCGCCCCGGATGCGCCGCTGCCGGGTGACGACTGAGCGAACCCGCGCGTGGCACCACACCGGGCGGCACGCCCCGAGGCCGCTGTGTCGCCAGCGGTATGCCAAGCGTTATGGCTGCAAGAACCCACGCTGGATCGCCAGCATCACGGCGTGGGTGCGGTCCCGGGCATTGAGCTTGGACAGGATGCTGCGCATGCGCGATTTCACCGTCTCCTCGGAGACGAATAGCTCTCCCGCGATCATCTTGTTGCCATGGCCCTGCGCAACCAATGCGAGCACAGCAACCTCTTTTGCCGTCAACAGCTCGGTGCCGGCATAGGCGGCCAGATCATGCGCGACATCAGGGTCCATCACATGGCGCCCGGCCATGGACGCCCGGATAGCACGGACGATTTCCTCCAGGCTGGATGATTTCAGCAGGTACGAGGTGGCACCCAGCATCAGTGCACGCATGATCCTCGCATCGCCGGGGTAGCTGGTAAGCACGATGATGTTCGCGTCGGGGAACTCACTGCGGATGGCACTGATGGCATCGAGGCCATCCACATCGGGCATCTGCAAGTCCATCAAGGCAACGCTGGGGCGTAATTCGCGGAATTTCTCGATGGCTTCGCGGCCGTTGGCGGCTTCACCGGCAAGCGCCATGTCGGCCTGCGTGGATATGGCAGCGCGCAAGCCATGCCGCATGACCGGGTGGTCATCGGTGATCAATACGCGAATCATGCTGCCTGCGTTATCCGCGTCGCTCACGGTGGCGCTCCCCGCGCGTAGTAACGTCACCGTGCATCGCCCGCGCGCCCGGGTCAATACCCATCGGGGTGAAAGTGTGACCCTCGGCCATGGCGACAAGATCCAGCCCTTAGGGGGTAGGACCTCGCTGCGGCCTGACCTACGGTTGTGCATGGGAAACTCCGAGGAGCATCGCCATGCCTGCACCGTCCCTGTTCGGCCCGTTCCGCCTTGAACCTGCGCAGCGCACCCTCCACCGCGATGGCACGCTGGTCAAATTGGGCAGTCGCGCGTTCGATATCCTGGTCATGCTGGTGGAGCGGCAAGGTGCCGTGGTCACCCCGCGTGAGCTGATGGCGGTGGCCTGGCAAGGCCTCGTCGTCGGCGAATCGAATGTCCGGGTCCAGATCGCCAACCTGCGCCAGGCGCTGGGCCGCGAAGGCGAAGGCGTTGGTTATATCGCCAGCGTCCCGGGTCGAGGCTATACCTTTCTTGCCCATGTCACCCGGCCGGTGGACGTGAGAGCTTCCGCACCAACGGCTCCGAAGCCCACATGGTTGGCAGGCACGTGGTCGTGGCGCTGGGTCGGTTCAGCGGTCTGAGCGGCCGCGACGCGAAGGTCATGCCCTCGCGCCGCCCGCGGCGGCGGCCAGGTGCGGCGAACGCGGCAATGTGATCGCAAACACGACCAGACCGAGCAGCGTCAGGATGAAGCCCGCCCAGGCGGCGGAGAGCAATCCCAGCCCCGCCGCGATCGCCGCGCCACCACCCCATGCGCCGATCGCATTGGCGACATTGAGCGATGCCAGGTTCATCGCGCCCATGAGTGTCGGCGCCTCAGGCGCGAACTGGGTGAGGCGCACTTGTATCGTCGGGATGGCGATCATCATGGTGGTGCCCACGCCGAACAGGGCGGCCATGAGGATCCATGGGTTGTCACCCGCCACGGCCAGGGTCGCAAGCACGAACAGCGCGGCGCCATAACCGATCACCAGTCCGCGCTGGGGGTATCGATCGGCGAGCTGACCGCCGACCAGGTTCCCGAGGGTCATGCCGATGCCGAACAGCGCGAGCGCTACGGGAATCCAGCGGCGATCGAGCACCACCACGTCGGTGATGAATGGTCCAATGAAGGTGTACACGGCGAAGATGCTGGCCACGCCGAGCGCTGCCACGAGCATCGTGGCCCACACCGAGCCCTTGCGGAGGGCGCTGAGTTCCTGCACCACGGGACCGCCACGCAGGGCATCGGTGCGTGGCACCCAGGCCAGCAGTGCGAAGGACGCGAGTGTGCCTAGCCCGGCCACCGCAAGGTACGTATTCCTCCACCCGAGGTTTTGACCGAGGAAGGTGGCCAGCGGCGAGCCGATGATCGTGGCCACGGTTAGGCCGGTCATTACCAGCGCGAACGCCTTGCCGCCTTTGCCCGGGCCTACGATGTAGGAGGCCACTACGGCGCCTGCCCCGAAGTACGCGCCTTGCGGCAGGCCGCTGATGAAGCGCGCCGCGGCGAACATGCCCAGGTTGGCCGCCTGGGACGACAGTACGTTGCCGATCACGAACAAGACCATGAGGCACAGCAGGAGAGTGCGGCGGTTGAGGCTGGCCGCAGCCAGGGTCACGGCCGGCGCGCCGATCACCACGCCGAAGGCGTAGGCGGTGATCGCGTTGGTCGCGGTTGGCAGGCTGATGCCGAGCGACGTCGAAAATAGCTGCAGGATGCCCATGCTGGCGAACTCGGACGTGCCGATGCAAAAGCTGCCCAAAGCGAGGGCGAACAAGGTCAACGTGCGCCGCGACGCCTGCTTGCGATCCTGGCAGTGCACCTGTACGGCGGCACACTGCGCTTCAAATGCCTTCTCATGCATGGAGCGAGCCTCTCAAGGCTCGCGGCGGTGCACGCGCTCAGATCGCGTCCACCGCCTCGAGCGGAATGGGGTTGCGCGTGGCGAGATCGTTGATGCGGCCGAGGTAGTTTTGGTAGTGCGGGCTCGCCCGGTGGGCTTCGGCACCGGCCGTATCGACATACAACTCGTCGATCACGAACACACCTGGCGTCTCGCGGTGCCGCCACAGGTTGTAGTGCACGTTGCCCGGCTCGCCGCGCGAGGGCGCCGTCATGCCGCGAAGCAATGCTTCGAGTTCGCCGGCCTTGCCTTCTTTCGCGGTCAGGACGGCTATCACCTTCACTTGCTTCGACGACATGGCGGCATTTCCTTGGGTGGCGAAAACCTGAAGGTTAATCGACCTTGGCCAGGGCCTCGACAATCGCCTTGCCGACGATGGACCCGGAGGCCGGGTTCTGGCCGGTGATCAGGCGCCCATCGACAATCAGGTGCGGCTGCCAGGGATCCACGCACGTGTACTCGGCGCCCGCTTCACGCAACACGCCTTCAAGGTCGAAATCGACATCGCGCGCCGCGTAGCCGTCTTCCTCGGCCTTGGAGAAGGACGTGAGCTTGCGACCCTTGACGAACGGCGTACCGTCCTCGAAGCGCGCGCCGAGGAAGGCGACAGGGCCGTGGCACACCGCGGAAACGATCTTGCCGCCATTCCAGGCCCGCAGCACCGCCTGCTTCACATAGCGATCTTTCGAGATATCCACCATGGGCCCGAGTCCACCGGGGAAGAAGATCGCGTCGTAATCGAGCACATCCACTTCGGATAGCCTGCGGCTACTCTGCAGCCGCCGGAAAGCGGCGCTCTCCAGGAACCGCTTCTGGACTGGATCGGACCCGTCGTAGCCATCATGCGGAACGATGCCACCGAGCGGTGAGGCGAATTCGACGGCGATGCCTGCCTTCTCCAGCACCTCGAACGGATGGGCGATCTCCGGGAAGAAGAATCCCGTAGTGCGTTCGAAGTTACCGATGACTGCCGTGTTGGTCGCGATGCAAAGAACGTGCTTGACGCGCATGGTGGTGGCTCCGTCGATGGTGTGGAAGGGAAGGGAATGCGCCAATCAGAACGTCATCACCGCGCGCCCGACGATGTCGCCGGTGCGCAGAAGATCGATGTATTTGTTCAGTTCTTCGAACTTGATGGGCTTGATCGTGTGCTTGATCTTGTCCTGCGCGGCGAGCGCCATGACTTCCATCAGGTCGGCGTTGTTACCCCAGAACGAGCCGTGGAAGCTTTGCTCGCGCGATACGCGTGGGAAGAGCGGGATATCGATCCGGTCGCCGACGAGGCCCACATCCACGTAGTGGCCGCTGATGGAAAGCAGGCTCATGCCGAGCTGGATCATGGCCGGCGCACCCGTGCAATCGATGATCGCGTCCAGGTCGACCTGGCCGAAAGCCTGGTTCAAATCCTTCTTGATGTCGGCTTCTGATTTGCCCTTCACCGCAATGGTGTGGTCAACGCCGTAGTCGCGCGCCACCGCCAGCTTCTCCTCGCTCCGGGCGATGGCTACGACACGCGCACCGCTACCCAATAGCCGGGCGTACTGCACGGCGTAGGCGCCCAGGCCACCAACACCAAGCACGCCGATGACGCGATCAGGGCCGAGGGCACCGGCATCGCGCAGCTTGCGGATACCGCGGTAGGTGGTAAGGCCGGCATCGGTGAGTGGCGCCAGTTGCTCGAACGGCAGGTTCTTGCCCACCTTGATCACATAGCGCGCCGGCACGGGGATGAATTCGGCAAACCCGCCCACCGGACCAAAGCCCGGCCAACGCACGTTCGGGCAGATCTGTGTATCGCCCACCTGGCAGTGCCGGCAGATGCCATCACCCCAGCCGGGAGCCACCACCACATGGTCGCCTTCGGCGATACCCGCGCCCTTCGGCACCAGCGAGCCCATTTTCGCGATGACGCCGGTGATCTCGTGGCCAAGCGTCAGCGGCGGCTTCAGGTCGGCGTAGGGGCGGAAATAGCCATCGATCAGCTGCACGTCCGAGCGGCACATGCCACAGGCTTTCACCTGCACGAGCACCTCGTCTTCCGCGATATCGGGTACCGGGATATCTTCCAGGACCAGGGGCTTGCCGTACTCATGCATGCGTGCCGCTTTCATGGGCTGTCACCTCGGGGGGAAGGGAGTGATGTCACGCGAGTGCCGCAAGTGCGGCTTCGGCCACGGCGATGTCCTGCTCGACCGTGCCCGCACTGGTGCCGACGGCACCGATGATCTGGCCGTCGTGGATGACCGGCATGCCGCCGCCGAAGATCACTACGGCGCCTTCGTTGCTGTTCTGGATGCCGTAGAGCTGGCTGCCGGGTTGGGCAAGCCCACTCAGGAAGGCGGTCGTTTTATCGAAGATGCGTGCGGTGAGCGCTTTGTGGATCGACAGGTCGATGCTGCCGATGAGCGCGCCATCCTGGCGGACAAACGCGAGAAGCCGGCCACCGGCATCCACGACGGCGATGTTGTAGGCAATGCCGAGCGCCGTGGCCTTGGTTTCGGCCGCGACGATCATGGCTTTGGCATCGGCTAGCGTGAGCGTCTGGAACGCGCGCGGCATGGCCACCTTCTCCGTGATACGGGTGACCTCTGGTGTAACACGGGGTCCTGCTCCGAAGCCCGTTAAGCGCGGTAAAACCGCGACCATTGCCGCTTAGTGCGTGACACCCGGGGGTTACTTCGCAGGTGAAGAATCACCGGCGGGCGGTGCATGTAGCGTGCGCGCTTCGTGCGTGGGCCGGGTGAATGGCGTGGGTTGTGGTCGCTGGAAGTTGGCAAGGCCGGCGGTGGCCCAATCGATCCCGGCGAGCTCGCGCGCGAATCGGTCGGCATCGCGTTGGCGTACCGTCTCGGCCACTTCATCGGCTTCGACGCGAGGAACGCCAAGTTCCACCAGCGCGAGGCTACCGAAGCGCAAGGCGGATTCAAATGTTTCCCGCTGGTGGATTTTCACGCCCAGCGCCGCCATGCGGAGTGAATGCTCGCGATCGTAAGTACGTACCATGAGCGTGGCGGCGGGGTAGCGCTCCTGGGTGATCGCGATAATGGTGTTCGCGGTAGTGCGTGAATCGACGCAGATGGCAATGATCCGTGCCTTGTCGGCACCTGCCGCATCCAGCACATCCAGCCGTGTGCCATCGCCATAATAGATCTTGAATCCAAACCCGGTGGCGGCTTCGATCATCTCGACATCCGTATCGATCACCGTGACGTCCACATCTCGTGCAAGCAACGACTGGCTTACCACCTGGCCAAAGCGGCCGAAGCCGATCATCAGGATGCTACCGGTCAGCCCGGGCGGCACATCGGCCGGGCGTGAAGGGACCACGCGCGCAGGCAGGTAGCGGCGGGCGGTCGCGTGGACCACCGGTGCCAGCGCCATGGAAAGCACGACGATCGCGGTGAAACGCGCGTTGTCCTCCTGGCTCATCAGGCCGGTCGCCGCGGCGCTTGCGTACAGCACGAAGGCAAACTCGCCGCCCAGCGGCATGAGGAGCGCGCGGTCCAGTGCCTCGGTGTGCCCATCGCCCAGGGCGCGGCCGACGCCATAGATGGCGGCCATCTTGGCCAGCATCATCGCGACCACCCCTAGTAGCACGGATAGCCAGTGGACCCGTACGACGTGGAGGTCCAGTGCCATGCCCACGCCAAGGAAGAACAAGCCCAGCAGCAGGCCGCGGAACGGTTCGATATCTGCCTCGAGCTGGTGGCGGAAGCTGGACTGGGAAAGCAGCACGCCAGCGACGAATGCCCCCAATGCCATCGACAGGCCGCCCAGCTGCATGAGCAGTGCGGCGCCCAGCACAACCAGCAGCGCGCCCGCGCACAGCACCTCGCGCACCTTCGACCGGGCCAGTACGCGGAACAACGGATCGAGCAACCAGCGGCCGGCGACCAGTAGTACCGCGAGGCACCCGATGCCAGTCAGGGCCGCGATCCACGGTACGCTGTTGGATGCGTTCTCGTGCACTGGCGACATCCAGGCGACCACGGCCAATAGGGGCACGATGATCAGATCTTCCAGCAGCAGGATAGCGACGACCTTTTGCCCCGGAGGCTGGTTCAGCTCACCGGATTCGGCCAGCAGTTGCATCACGATGGCGGTGGAGGTGAGCACGAAGCCCATGGCCCCGACGAACGCGACCCGTGGCGGGGCGCCGAGCAACCACGCCACGAAAGTGAGGGCGGCACCGCAGGCCACCAGCTGGATTAGCCCCAGGCCGTAGATCGTGCTGCGCAGCGCCCAAAGATGCGCAGGCCGCATTTCCAGACCGATCACGAACAGGAACATGACCACGCCAAGCTCGGCCAGGCCCAGGATCGCCTCCGGATCGGTGAACCAGCCGAGCACGAACGGCCCAACCAGTACACCTGCCACGAGGTAGCCGAGGACGGCGCCCAGCTTCAGTGCACGGAAAACGGGCACGATCAGCACGGCTGCGCCCAGCAGGGCCACGGCTTGCAGCAGCTGGCTATTGGCGATGCCTGTCATCGGGCGATCCTATGCCTGCCGCGGGCACCGTGATTGCAAAAGTGCGCCAAGCCGCGTTAAGCGTCGCGTGGCCGCTTGCGCCCGGCAGCCACGCCCGTCACGCTGGGCCGGTCTGGCCACGCCACGGGCTACGGGTACCGCACATGCGAACCGCGATCACCATGGGGTTGTTGCTCCTTATGGCGGGCGGTGCGCGCGCGAGCGATGAGTACGTCAACCCGATGTTCTGTTACCGCATCGTCCAGCCACCCGGTGTCACCCGGGTGGTTCCCCGCGCCGATGGAACCGGTATCACGATGGAGTGGGGTGCTCCGTGTACCGGGCCGGCGTGTGTCTCCATCGGCATTGCCGCGGGTTACCCCCGCAACCCGGGCGACCTTCCGCACGCCCATGCCTACTACCGTTCGCAAGGCTGGCAACAAGGCGCGCCAGTACGGCGCACGATCGCGGGCATACCCTGGGTTACCTACCCGATGTCGCGTCGTGGTGCGCGGCTTACCGTGCACGAGTACTCGCGCGGGCGCGGCAAGGCGACCTATGTGGTCCTTGCGCAATACCCGCCCGATGCCGCGCCCCGCGTCCGTCGCCAGGTGGCTGGCCTCCTGGGTTCGTGGCGGTGGCTCAGCGCGTGCCTTTAGCTGCGAGCCGGGCGGGTCGCACGCCGGCGCAGGCAGCGCAGCGGCAACGTAAGGGTGATGCGGGTGCCATGGGTGGTGGACTGGATGCCTAGCGGTGCCCCCAGGACTGCCGCGCGCTCGCGCATCCCGGCGATGCCCCAGTGACCCGAATCGCGCGGATCGCCGTGCATGTCGTTGCGCATGCCCATACCGTCATCGGCGATGGTGAGTTCCAGCGATCTCCGTGTCGTGAGCAAGCGCAGTTCGATCTGCGCAGCGCCGGCATGGCGGAATGCATTGACGAGGCTTTCGCGGCAAATTGCAAGGATGTCTTCGCCTACCTCCGGATCGATATCCTGGTCATCCACGCGTACCTCGATCACCACCGCCACCGTGGAAGCGTTCTCCATCAGGTGGGCCAGCTCTTCCACGGCGGCCCCCAGCTTGCGCAACGAGGTGATGTTGGTGCGCAGCTCACGAACCCGGTCGCGGCCTTCCACGATGAAATCGTTCGCGACTTTCAGCGTGCCCTGGATGCCCTCCTGCATGGGGTCGTCCTTGGGAATGGCGGAAGCCACGGCCTGGAACCGAAGCATGATGCCGTAGATCGCCTGCAGCAACGTATCGTGCAGCTCCCTCGCGATGCGCTCGCGCTCTTCGTGGCGCGCTTCCGATTGAAGGCGTACGGCCCGCGACACGCTGCGGATGCGCCACGCGTAGGCGAGGGCGACCAGCGCGAGCAAGGTGAGCGCCGACAGTACGATGAACCAGGTGGCCTGATAGAAGCGCGGAGGGATGTCGATGGTGAGGCGCGCACCGCGCTCGTTCCATACGCCGTCATCGTTCGCGGCGATGACATCGAACCGATACGTGCCCGGGGACAGGTTGGTGTAATACGCCTGTCGCCGCGTACCGGCATCCACCCAGCCCAGATCCTCGCCTTCCAGGCGGTAACGAAAGCGGACGCGCGAAGGCGAGGTGAGGCTCACCGCCGTGTAATCGACTTGCAGCGCGCCATCGCCGGAAGGCAGGCGCACCGTCCCGGCAGGTTCAAGGGCATGGCCGTCGGCCTGCACGCCGGTGATGAAAACCGGCGGCGGTTGGGTGTTCCGTCGCTGCACGGAGGCATCGAGCCAGTACAACCCTTCGTTCGTGACGAGCCAGATTCGCCCGCTGTCGTCCTGCTGCATGCTGGGCACGGGTTGGCCTTGCCGCGCGATGCCCTGGATCCCGTCGCGAAAGTCGAACAGACCCGATTGAGGACGGTAGTGCGGATCGGCGAAGGCCTGCTCAAGTTCGTTGGCTGTGAAGCGCAGGGCCCCGTGGCCGCCATTGATCCAGACATCGCCCTTGGCAGCTTGCACGATGCCCGTAATGCCAACGAGGGCAGGGAAATCGTGGTCGGTCAGCGACTGCATGCGGCCGTCGCGGTAGCGGGCGAGGCCGGTGCTGCCGCCGAAATACACGCCCGTGTTCGTCGCCGTGATGGTTGCCACCGCGCCGATATCCATGCGGTTGTTCGGGTCGTACAGCGTCTCGGCGCCTGTGCTGCCGACAGCAAGCACCTCACCACCCGCGTAGCCCAGCCAGAATGTTCCATCCGGGCCCATGGCGCCGGTGGTGGGGTAACCCTTGGCCCCGTGGCTGCGTGGCGTCCACGCCTCCCAATGGTCACCACGGAAACGATGCACGCCGAGGCCTTCGATCGAGGCCCATAGTTCGCCTGATGCGCCCGCGGCGAGGAACTTCAGACGTGAGCCATACAGGCCGTTGGGCAGCGGCACCGGTTCAAGGTGGCCTTCGCGGTACCGATACAGGTCGTGATAGCCCACGACCCAGAGCATGCCCGTGGTGTCGAAAAGGATGCTGAGGATGTCGGGCACGCCGGCCAGGACGGTTTCAAGGTTGTCGCCCTGAAGCCGATAGACCGTCTCTTGATTCGATAGCCATAGCTGCCCGTGCGGATCGCGGGTAACGCTGGTGTGCAGGCGCGCCTCGGGGCCGAAATCGCGAAGGACGCCCACGGGGCCGCGGTGGTAGCTATCGATGCCTGAGGCGGTACCGATCCACGCATTACCCTCACGATCGATGAGCACGGGGGTGGCGGTGTTGGAGGTGAGTCCCTGGGGTGCGGTGAAGGTGTGGGTGACGTCGCGGTCGCCGACGATGCCCGTGGTGGCGAGGTGTTGCGGATCCGCGACGTGGAACACTTTGCCCGTACCCAGCCCGGTGGCCCACAAACCTCCTTCGCGATCGAACGTCATCCGTAGCGCGGCGTGCGTATCGGTCACCGGCAGTGTCGCGGCATCGGCCACGGCCGGGTGCGCCGCCGAGATCCCCGGCAACGGGCGGGTGCCGTGCAGGCGGTCCGACACCCAGAGCGTGCCCTTGCCATCCAGCGCCAGTGTGCTCCCCGGCGCGAGTGCCACGTTGGTGGCCTGGAAGTGTGTCGTTCCGTGGGACAGGTAGACGAGCTGGTTCACGGCGGACACCCACAGTGTGCCCTCGGTATCGAACAGGGCCCAGTCGGCACGGTCCGCGGCATACCCCCAGTCGGCGCCGGCCTTGTGCCAGCGCGTGCCATCGAAGCGACCGAGTCCCTGGCTTGTGGCTACCCAGAGTTCGCCTCCCGGCCCTTCGGCAAACACCAGCACCCAGCCCGGTGGGAAACCATCGGCGACGTCGTACGCATGCAGATCGCCATCGGCTATGTAGGCGGCGCCACCGTCGTAGAACCCGACCCACAGGCCGCCGCGGGCGGTGAACTTCAGGGCTGTGATGTTTGCCGCGGGCAAGTGTTGTCCGGGCGGCGGCTGGTAACGCGAAAACGTTACGCCATCAAAGCAGTAGAGGCCGGTGCCCGATCCCAGCCACAGGTAGCCATCTGGCGCCTGCGCCAGCGCAATGTTGGCCGGCGGCGCGCCATCGCCCGTGGTCCATGCCTGGTGCACGTAGCTCCCCGGCTGCAAGGCGCCGGGGCCGTCGGCGTGGGCCACGGCCGTGCATGCCAAGGCAAAGGCCACCAGCATCCAGGGCAGTACACGGGATCGCGCGAAGGCAAGCATCGCAAGGGGTGTAGCGGTGCCCCCGGCGAAAAGATTGGTAAATCCGCGCTGCGGCTAGCGTGCGCGGGTATCGATCGTGCGGCGGTGAACGGCGGCCATTAACTGGCCACCGTCAATCAACCTTCGTCTTCCTCGTCCTCGTCCTCATCGTCATCTTCCGCATCCAGCCCGCCGGGGTGGAACTGGATGGCGATTTCATCCGGCGCCACGCTCGCACCGGCCTGGTCGCGCCAGGTGAGCTTATCGTCGTCAAGCGACAGCACGGACGCGTTGTCGAAGGTCAGGGTGAGCGTCGCCACGTCGTCTTCCTGGGCGAAGAGGAGGCGCTGGAACAGGGCAGGGTCGATGGCGACCGAGACCTTGCCCACGCCATCGTCCGGCTCGATGCTCATGCCCGAGGCGTTCGGGTTGGCGTTCCCGGTCGCTGCATGGAATTCCACCGACCACTGTTCGAGCTGGGCACCCAGGCTCTCGCTCCAGACTTCTTCGGACGTCACCTGCCCGTCGAAGCTGACCCAGGTGCTGTGCACGCCCTTGCGCGTCGTCGATGCGACCGACGGGCTGTGCAGCTCGAGATATACAACCACCATGCCTTTCTCCTTCCGGTGCCCAGTGCACCGCAGGGGCGCGAGTCTGGGACTTCGCGAAGCGCCAAACAACCCACCGTTCGCTCCCGGCGGGAATCACCAAGACGGTGCGTTGCCCCGGGCGCTGAATGCTTCGCTATCCGCCGCGTTCCGCGGCGCCAGGAGGGTGGGTCATGACAGGTAATTCCCTGCTTAAAGGCTGTATCCGGCCAGCGCTTGGCGTGGCGATCATGGCGGCACTCGCCGCGGGGCCCGTCTGGTCGCAGGCAGCGGCCCCGCCGACCAGCCCGGTGGTCAAGATCAACGCGGCCGCGGCCACCGCCAAGATCGAAACGACCCCGCTACGCGGCCCGCTCAACATGCTCTCCGGTTCCGGCGGCAACATCACGGTGCTGACCGGCAAGCAGGGCAAGCTCATGGTCGATGCGGGCATCGCCGTGTCGCGGCCCAGGATCGAAGAAGCGCTCACCGCGCTGGGCAAGGGGCCGGTCAAGTACCTGATCAACACGCACTACCACTGGGACCACACCGACGGTAACCCCTGGGTGCACGAAGACGGCGCGACGATCATCGCGACGGCGGGCACCGTAAAGCGCGTGACCGCGACCACCCGCGTGGATGACTGGGACTACACGTTCACGCCCATGGCCAAGGGTGGCGTGCCGACCGAAATCCTGAAGGCCAACAAGACCTACCACTTCGACGGGCAGACCGTCGAGGTCCGCCTGCTCGAGCCCTCGCACACCGACACCGACCTCTACGTGTACTTCAAGGAGGCGAACGTCGCCTCGCTGGGCGATCTGTTCTGGAATGGCGTCTATCCGTTTATCGATAATGAAAACGGCGGCGGCATCGACGGCATGATCAAGGCCGACGACGCGATCCTGGCCGCGCTGAATGATGACGTGGTGCTGGTGCCCGGGCATGGCCCCGTGGGGACGAAGAAGCAACTTCAGGCCTTCCGCGACATGCTGGCCGGCATCCGCGATAACGTCGCGGCGCTGAAGAAACAAGGCAAATCACGCGACGAAGTGATCGCGGCCAAGCCGACGGCGAAGTACGACGACGTCTACGGCCACTTCGTGATCGGCCCGGATTTCTTCACCCGGATTGTTTACGACGGCTTGAAGTGATCCGCCGCATTCGCCCGCTCCGGCAGCACCTCGGTGATCCAGTCGAGGAACGCGCGGAGCCGGGCGTTGTTGCGGCGATCGGCGGGGTACACCAGGTACGCCGGTAGTGGCGCAGGTTGCCATGCATCGAGCACGGCAACCAGCGCGCCGCTCGCGAGGTAAGGCGCCACGGCGAACGTAAAGGTCTGCACGATGCCCAGCCCGGCCACGGCTGCGGCCGTATGCGCGTTGCTTTCGTTGACCTCGACCGACAGCACCAGGCCATCCTCGGCGCTGCGTTCGCGATCGGTGAAGCGCAACGGGTGGGCCCGGCCCGTGCGCGCCGAGAAGTAACCCACCACGTCGTGACCATCGCGGGCGAGGTCGTCGGGATGCGTGGGCGTGCCGTGGCGTGCCAGGTAATCGGGCGAGGCGCAGGTGGTCCACGGCAGATCCACGATGTGCCGGGCCACGAGATTCGGATCATGCGCGGTGCTGCGTATGGCGCAGTCGATGCCTTCGCCGATCAGGTCCAGCGTGCGATCGGAGACGCCCACCTGGAGGCGAATCCCCGGGTAGCGCTCACGGAACGCGGGCAGGGCCGGAAGAATCAGGCCCGCCGCGACCGAGCCGCCGGTGTCGATGCGCAGGGTGCCCGTGGGGCTGGCGCTGCCGCTGGCAAGGGTCGTCTCGAAATCGTCCAGCTCGGCCAGCCAGTGCCGGGTGCGCTCGTAATACGCGGCCCCCTCGGCGGTCACCGAGACCCGGCGGGTGGTTCGTTCAAACAGGCGCACGCCCAACTGGGCTTCCAGCGCCTGGACCAGCTTGGTCACCGTGGACTTCGGCAGCCGCAGGCCATCGGCGGCCCTGGCGAAACCCCCGGTCTCCACGACCCGGCCAAACACGCGCATGGCGAGCAGATGGTCCAAGATTGTTTCTCCCTGGGGATAGTGAAATCGCATCCGGATTATTTATCCGCGAATCGCGAATAGCCAGACTATCACCCATCGACCGCGCCGCGGTCATCGGAGACCGACCATGCATACCCTCGCCAACAGCAACGTCCACACCACTCGCCACGCCGGCAAGATCGCCCTGGTTACCGGCGGCAGCTCGGGCCTGGGCCTGGCCACCGCCGAGCGCCTGATCCGCGAAGGCGCCACGGTGTACATCACCGGCCGCCGCCAGGCCGAGCTCGATGCCGCCGCGGCCAAGACCGGCGCCATCGCCATCCAGGGCGATATCGCCGTCGCCGCTGACCTCGACCGCATCTTCGCCACGATCAAGGCGCGCAGCGGCAAGCTCGATATCGTCTTCGCCAATGCCGGTGGCGGTGAGTTCGCGCCGCTGGGCCAGATCAGCGAAGCCCAGTTCGACAAGTACTTCGGCATCAACGTGAAGGGCACCCTGTTCACCGTGCAGAAGGCGCTGGAACTGATGGGCCCAGGTAGCGCCATCGTGCTCAACGGCTCCATGGTCTCGATCAAGGGCGCCCCGGCGTTCGGTGTGTACGCTGCCACCAAGGCCGCGCTGCGCTCGTTTGCCCGCACCTGGGCCAGCGACCTGAAGGGCCGCGACATCCGCGTCAACGTGGTTGCCCCGGGCACGATCGTCACCCCGGGTTACTCGACCGAGCTTGGCATGAGCGAGCAGCAGATCTCGGACTACGCCGCCTACGTGGCCGGCATCACCCCGCTGGGCCGCACCGGCGAGCCGGATGAAATCGCCAAGGCCGTGTCGTTCCTGGCCTCGGATGATGCGAGCTACATCACCGGTATCGAGCTGTTCGTCGATGGTGGCCAGGCGCAGATCTGATTCGCCCGCGCTGGTTAGAAGCCTTACCTACGGCGCCTGCGTAAATGTACGCAGGCGCCTTTTTTCGTCGCACCGGAACATGCCTGCGGGGGATCCGAGCTGTTCACCGGAGGAGCTGCGACATGGCAAAGCGCTTGTGGGCCGAGTTCTTCGGCACGTTCTGGCTGGTATTTGGTGGCTGCGGTAGCGCGGTGTTCGCCGCCGCGTTTCCGGAACTTGGCATCGGGTTCGCCGGTGTCGCGCTGGCCTTTGGCCTTACCGTGCTCACCATGGCGTATGCCGTGGGGCACCTCTCCGGTGGCCACTTCAACCCGGCGGTGACATTGGGTTGCCTGACCGGCGGCCGTATCGCCGCGCGCGATGTGCTCCCTTACATCATCACCCAGGTGATCGGCGGTATCGCTGCGGGTGGCGTGTTGTACCTCATCGCCAGCGGCAAGCCGGGGTTTGATGTAACGCTGGGCTTTGCCACCAATGGTTACGGCGAGCATTCGCCCGGCGGTTACTCGATCGTGGCAGCGGCGGTCGCCGAGTTCGTGCTCACGGCGTTCTTCCTGATCGTGATCCTCGGTAGCACCTGCAAGCTGGCAGCGACGGGCTTTGCGCCGCTGACCATAGGCCTGGCGCTCACACTGATCCACCTTATTTCGATTCCGATCACCAACACCTCGGTGAACCCCGCGCGTAGCACGGCCGTGGCGGTGTACCAGGGCGGCTGGGCGCTCGGCCAGTTGTGGTTCTTCTGGGTCGTGCCGTTGCTTGGTGGTGCCGTCGGTGGGTGGATCCATCGGGCGTTGCTGGAGAACAGGCGCGAAGAGGTGGTGTAAATCGACGCGCTCTATGCGTCGTTTCTATACTCGGACGGACAGGTAGTTCTGAATGTTCTCCGCCGACGCGCGGCTAACGCGTGCCGGCGGGGTGGGGCGTATACTTTTTCGCATCCCCTTTAGTGAACATGCCTCCCATGTCCAAGAAAATGAAGATCGATTTCGTCTCCGATGTCGCGTGCCCGTGGTGCGCGATCGGCCTCAGTGGGCTGGAGCGCGCCCTGGAAACCCTGCACGATGTCGTGGATGCGGACATCACCTTCCACCCGTTCGAGCTCAACCCGAACATGCAGGCTGGCGGTGAAAACATGGTGGAGCACATCGTCGCCAAGTACCGCATTCCCGCCGACGAAGCGCGCACCAATCGCGAGCGGATCAAGGCACGCGCGGCGAGTGTCGGCTTCACGATGAACACCTCGGATGCAAGTCGCATCTACAACACCTTCGATGCGCATCGTTTGATCGCGTGGTCGGCGGAGCACGGCAAGCAGCACGCGCTCAAGCGCCAGCTGCTGGAACTGAACTTCACCGAGCAGACCGACCCGGGCAACCACGATGCGTTGGTCGATGCCGCTGGCAAGGTTGGCCTTGATCAGGCGGAGGCGCGTGCTGTGCTCGACTCCGATCGTTAAGCGGGCGACGTGCGCCGCGACGAGGCGCTGTGGCAGAGCCGCGGCATCACCGGCGTGCCGGCCGTCATCATCAACGACAAGTGGCTCATCTCGGGCGGCCAGCCGCCGGAGGAGTTCGAGCGGCAGTTGCGGGCCATCGCGCAGGAGGCGTGAGCCTCCCCTCCGGCGGGGCGGCTACGTAATTCTGCGGAGCTGCTCTACGCCTGCCTACTGAGTTTTAGCGAGTGGCATCGGGCTACCTTCGTCATACAAGACAAGGAGCCCGTGCCATGCGCCTGCAACCGATCGCGTTTGTTGTCTTCCTGGCGGCCGTATCGGTAGCAGCGGTCGCCGCACCCCCGCCGCATAGCGGTTTCCTCGAGTCGTACCCTGCACTGAAACCGGATCCCAAGCATGCCGGTGGCTACCTCTATATTGCGCCGGGCACATCGCTGAAGGGGTACAGCAAGATCGAACTGGCGCCGATCACCATCTGGTATGCCAAGGATTCGCCGTACCAGGGGATCGATCCGGAGGAGCTTGCTGGCGTCACCAAAAACCTGCGGGCGGCTATGGTCCGCAACCTCGAGCCGGACTACCCGGTGCTCGACGTGGCCGGAAAGGACGTTTTGCAGCTGCGCATAGGTATCACGCAAGTCGTGGCCGAGAAAAAGAAGCGCGGCATTCTTGGCTACACGCCCATCGGCTTTGTAGTGGGCGCGGCCAAAGACATGGCCACGGCCGGCCCCAACGTAAACCTGAAATCCGCGACGCTGGAAGCTGAGCTGCTGGATCCCTCCGGCAAGCAACTGGCTGTATCCGTCGATCCGCTTGTCCCTGCTGACTTCAACAAGGACACCATGACCTGGGCCGACCTCGGCCAGATCATGGATGCCGCAGGCAAGCGCATGCGCGCCCGGCTGGATGGTGATAACGCGCGGTGATCACAGCCTGAAACTGTGACCCATATGGCGGTTTCGGAACGCCCTGGCCGGGGTGGCCGCCCGTGTGCCAAAACTGTCATATGCCGCCGTGACACTCGCTGCCGCAGGGGGATAAACGACAGCGTATGGGGCACACATGACCTCCCAGGATCGGCGGCACTTCCTGAAGCTTTCCCTTGGCGCCGCGGGCGCCGCTTTCACGGCATCGGTGGTGCCGCCATCGATCCAGAAGGCTCTGGCGGTGCCAGCGGCGCGGCGGACCGGCACGCTCAAGGATATTGAGCATGTGGTGATCCTGATGCAGGAGAATCGCTCGTTCGATCATTATTTCGGGAGCATGCGTGGGGTGCGTGGCTTCGGCGATACCCGCACGCTGACGCTGGGGTCGGGTCGCTCGGTGTGGCACCAGCCGTTGACGGCGGGCAGCGATGACTACCTGCTGCCGTTCCGCCCGCAGGCAGATAACCTCGGCCTGCAGTTCCTTGAGGACCTGCCGCACGGCTGGAACGACACGCAGGCCGCTTTCAATGGCGGGAAGTACGACCAGTGGGTGCCTTCCAAGGGCACGACCACCATGGCCTACCTGACGCGCGAAGACATCCCGTTCCACTACGCGCTGGCCGATGCGTTCACGGTGTGCGACGCCTACCACTGCTCGATCCTCTCCTCGACCGACCCGAACCGCTATTACATGTGGACCGGTTACGTCGGCAATGACGGGCAGGGCGGTGGTCCGGTGCTTTCCAATGCCGAACTGGGCTATGGGTGGACCACGTACCCCGAGCGGCTGGAAGCGGCGGGTGTGTCCTGGAAGATCTACCAGGACATCGGCACGGGGCTGGATGCTGCCGGTGGCTGGGGCTGGGGTTCGGACCCGTACATCGGCAACTACGGCGATAACTCGCTGCTGTACTTCAACCAATACCGCAACGCCGAACCGGGCAGCCCCCTGTATGACAAGGCGCGCACCGGCACGAACACGCTAAACGGCCAGTCGCTGTTCGACATCCTGCAGAAGGATGTGGCCGCCGGTACGTTGCCTGCCGTTTCGTGGATCGCAGCGCCAGAGGCCTATACCGAGCACCCGAGCTGGCCAGCGAATTACGGTGCGTGGTACGTCGACAAAGTGCTCGATGCGCTCACCTCGAACCCGGAGGTGTGGAGCAAGACCGCGCTGTTCATCACCTACGATGAAAACGATGGCTTCTTCGATCACGCGCTGCCCGCATTTCCGCCGGCAAGTCGTGACCGTGGCCTGTCGACCGTGAGCATTGATGGGGAGGTTTATCCGGGCGGTAACGGGTTCAATGCCGGCGTATACGGCCTGGGTGTGCGCGTTCCGATGCTCGTGGTGTCGCCGTGGAGCAAGGGCGGCTGGGTGTGTTCGGAAACCTACGACCACACGTCGATCATTCGCTTCCTCGAACAGCGCTTTGGTGTGCGCGAGCCGAACATCTCGGCGTGGCGCCGTGCGGTGTGCGGGGACCTGACCCGCGCGTTCGATTTCGATGAGCACGACGGCCGTATGCCGCGGCTGCCGGCGACGGCCAGCTACGAGCCCGACCGTGGCAACCACGACACGCTCAGCCCGCCGGTGCCCGCGCACCAGCACATGCCGAAACAGGAGCGCGGCCAGCGCCCGGCGCGTGCGCTGCCGTACGCGCTGGATGTCACCGGCAACGTCGACCAGGGGCAGGGCCGTTACGTCCTGGATTTCACTAACAGCGGCGATGCGGGCGCGTGCTTCCACGTCACGTCGTCGCTCCGTTCCGACGGCCCGTGGGTGTACACCGTGGAAGCCGGTAAGGCGCTCTCGGATTATTGGACCAGCGCCTACAGTGGTGATGCGTACGACCTCACCGTGCTGGGCCCAAATGGCTTCCTGCGCCAGTTCAGCGGCAATCAACCCGCCGCGGGTGTCGATCCGCGCCGCCTTGCCTTACCTGAGGTGAGCCTTAGGCCAGGCCGCCGCAACGGCGACCTGCATCTGGTGCTGGTGAACAACGGCGGCCGCCCTTGTGCCATTACCGTTACGGCTAACGACTATTTGCGCGAGCCGCCGCGCCGTTACTGGCTGATGCCCGGCCAGCAGATCGAAAGCCGTTGGGATATCACGGGTTGCGACCACTGGTACGACCTGACCGCCACCAGCGATACCGACGAGCTGTTCCTGCGCCGCTTCGCCGGCCACCGCGAAACCGGCCAGCCCTCGGTCTCCGATCCCGCCTTCGGCGGATAAGTCGCGGACCCTCACCTGTAGGAGCGCGCTTGCGCGCGATGGGTGCTTGCCTCAAGACCCATCGCGCGCAAGCGCGCTGCTACAGGGGTGGCCACGCTGTCGGGCAAATTCTTGCGAATTCATCTGGCGCCGCTGCAATGGCGGCCGGTGCGTGCGTAGACTGACCCCAGGGGAGCCAGGGGTGGTCGAGGCATGTCACGTTTAGTGCTGATGCTGTTGCTTGTCACCGCACAAGCTGTATTTGCGTTGCCTGCGTATGCCGGCCACGCCCGAGCATGCCCCGTGTGGCGTGACGCGGGCGAGGGTAGCGAATCGGCGCCGCGCTGGATCGAGGGGCGGATGATCGTCCACGACAGCATACGTGGCTCGATTGAGTTACCTCAGAAAGCGCCTGTGTGTGGCGAGGCATCGATCCGACTCGTGGTGTTCGGGGCGGGCGGCCCGGATGTCGACTCCTATGCGGGATGTCGGGTCCGGACCTTCGGTTCATTGCAGTACTCGTCCATCGGGAACATCGAAATGGACATGTACCAGGACGTGCGGAAGGTTGAAGCCATAGGTGCTTGCAAGCGGACACCGCCTGCGCCGGATTACAGTCACGTTGAGCCGCGCAGCGATGTCCATGACTATGAAGTGAGCATGGATGTGGATTACACCGAGGGCGATCACCCGGTGGTATTCCATGCCAGTGTCCGTGGGCAAGCGCTTGAGCCGGTCCAGGTGTATGCGTCTTACGATTTCACCAGTGATTACGTGTTGTACGGGCATTGCGGGAAAGGCTTTGTCATCGACAAGGTATCCGGAACGCCGGAAGCGCGGCCCATGCATTTCGATACGCCGCGAACTCGTCTGGATATGGCCGCGTACGATCCGGAGACCGCCGCAGCGGCGGGTAAGTGGCAGTTGCACCTGATGTACAGCTGCACCCGTGACGCGTTACCGGATGACGTGGATGACGAGGCGCCGCCAGCCCCGGGCGCTTGATTTGGTGCGGGGCTGCCCCACAAGCGCATCGCGCAAGCGCGCTCCTACAGAAGTGGGATCGCCACAGGACGGCCGAGGCCGGATTGGCGTGCACGAATGTCATGCTATGTTATGCGCCGAAGAGACGATCACCAGCATGGAGCAGGCATGGCATTCACCGTCGATGAGGAGCACATCAGCAAGGCCGAGCAGGCCTTGGGGCGGCAACTTCCTGTGGAGCTGAAGCAGCGCCTTCGCCGCAATAACGGCGGTGACCTGGCGACCGAAGACGCAGACTGGATCCTGTTTCCAGTGTACGACCCGACCGATCGCAAGCGGATCGCCCGTACCGCGAACCACATCGTTCGCGAGAACGAAAGCTGGCGGCAGTGGAGTGGATTCCCGGAAGGTGCCATTGCCATTGCCAGTGATGGCGAGGGCAATGCACTGGTCATCCTTGTGGGCTCGGACGAGGTCCTGGCGTGGAATCACGAAACACGGCAGTGCCAGCCTGTCCACCTGGACTGGGACTGATCCTCAGGGGTGTGATTGCGCGCGAACAATGGCCTGGCGGTTGATAATGCCGCCGGGCGCCCCATATGCCCATCCGGCCATACCAATGTCTGTATCAAAATGACATTGCCATGACTACAATATTCTGCGCGCTCCAGAGGGGTAACCACGAGGATCTCGAGCGCAGGATGCGTCTGCCACGGCTTAGCCCTTGGCGGGCGCCGATTCTGTGGTTTTTCCGTCGGAGGTTCCACCTTGAGCGCGTCGGCCTCGCTGCGTGTTGTCCCGGTTGCCAGCAAGGCAGATCTCGGTCAATTCATTAGGGTGCCTGCCACCCTGCTGGGCGATGATCCGAACTGGATCTCACCCCTGCTTCTTGAACGCACCCTGCATCTCGGTGCAAAAACCAACCCCTGGTTCGAGCATGCCCATCAGCAGGGCTGGCTTGCCTACCGTGGTGACAAGGTGGTGGGCCGTATCAGCGCGCAGGTGGATGACCTGTACCTGGAGCGCTACGGCGATGCCACCGGCTTCTTCGGTATGTTGGATGCCGAGGACAACCAGGAAACGTACGACGCGCTGATTGCGACGGCCGAGCAGTGGCTGCGCGAGAAGGGCATCAAGCGCGTGCGCGGCCCCCTGAGCCTGTCGATCAACGACGAAGTCGGCCTGCTGGTCGATGGCTTCGATACGCCGCCCGTGTTCATGATGGGCCATGCCAAGCCGTATTACGGCGCACGCATTGAGCAGGCCGGTTACACCAAGGCCAAGGACATGCTGGCCTACATGATCGCGCCGGATTTCCCGGTGCCCAAGGTCATGAACCGCCTGCTGGCGAAGTTCATGCCGCGGATCAAGGTGCGCCCGCTCGATACCAAGCGTTACACCGAAGAGCTCGCCGTGCTGCGCGATATCTTCAACGACGCCTGGTCCGATAACTGGGGCTTCGTGCCGTTCACCGAGGCCGAGTTCAAGGACCTGGGTACCAGCCTGAAGCTGCTGGTGGCGTCGGACCTGATCCAGATCGCCGAAGTGGATGGCGTGCCGGCCGCGTTCATCGTGGCGCTGCCCAACGTCAACGAAGTGATCAAGGGCTTCAACGGCAAGCTCGCTCCGTTCAACTGGGTGAAGCTGCTGTGGGGCCTGAAGAAGCGTTTCCCGAAGTCGTCGCGCGTACCGTTGATGGGTGTGCGCCGCAGCTTCCACAACACGCCGCTGGGCCCGGGCCTCGCTTTCCTGGTGATCGATGCGGTTCGCCACCACCTGGTCGCGCGTGGCGTGAAGCAGGTCGAGCTGTCGTGGATCCTTGAGGACAACGACGGCATGCGCAACATCATCGAGCAGATCGGCGGCCACGATTACAAGCGGTACCGCGTGTACGAGAGGACCATCGCATGAGTCGGCAAGCATCGCGTACGGGGGTGGCGGTGCTTGTGGGCATCGTCGTGATCGGTGGCATCTGGTGGGTGGCCAAGGGCCCCGGCGGCGGCAAGTCGCAGGCGGACCAGGCTGTGCCGGTCGTCGCCGCCAGCGTGCGCCAGGGCAGCTTCGTGATCTACCGCTCGCAGCCGGGTACGGTGACGCCTTCCAATAGCGTGCTGGTGCGCAGCCAGGTCGATGGCGTGCTCAAGCGTGTGGACTTTGCCGGTGGCCAGTTGGTGAAGCAGGGCGACCTGCTGGCCGAGGTGGACCCGCGGCCCCTGCAAGCGCAGGCCCAGCAAGCCGGTGGCGATCTGGCGCGCAGCCAGGCCCAGTTGGCGAATGCGCAGGAAGTGCTGAAGCACTACAACGCGCTGCTCGCCCAGGATTCGATCTCGCGCCAGCGCGTGGCTGACCAGGAAGCACTGGTGCGCCAGTACCAGGCCGAAGTGAAAGCCGGGCAGGGCCGTGCCGATACGGCGCAGCTACAGCTCTCCAGTGGCCGCATTACCTCGCCGATCGACGGCGTGGTCAGCTTGCGCCGGGTGGATCCGGGCAACCTCGTCGGCCCGGGCGATGCCCGCGGTATCGCCGTGGTCACCCAGTCGCAGCCGAGCAAAGTTGTGTTCTCCGTGCCGGTGAACGTGGTGCCGAAGGTGCTCGAGCGCATGCGCGCCGGTACCTGCATTCCGGTGCAGGCGGTGGGCGATGGCCCGGATGACATCCTGGCGACCGGCCATCTCCTGGCCGCTAATAACCAGGTGGACCCGGCGACGGGCACGGTGAAGTTCGAAGCTACCTTCGCAAATGCGGATAACTCGTTGCTTCCCAATCAGTTTGTGACTGCCAAGCTTCCGGTGCAGGTCCTGCCCCAAGCGCTGCTGGTGCCGTCCGCGGCCATCCAGCAAGGCGCCCAGGGCCCCTTCGTCTATGTAGTGAAGGACGACAAGACCGCCGATGTGGTGCCGGTGAAAGTGGGCGCCTCGGATGCGACGACCACGGTGGTGACGTCTGGCGTGGTCGCCGGTGCGAAGGTGGTGGTTGAAGGTGCGGACCGGCTGCGTGCCGGCACGCCGGTCAACGCCACCATGGCGCCGGAGCCGCCCGCGGCCGCCGCGGATTCGGCCGCCTGCCGTGATGGCGATGCAGGCGCCACGCCGCAGGCACCGAACGCGCACCCGTGAACCCGTCACGTCCCTTCATCCTCCGGCCAGTAGCCACCTCGCTGCTGGCCATCGCGATCCTGCTCGTTGGCCTGTTTGGCTACCGGTTCCTGTCGCTCTCGGCGTTGCCCGAGGTTGATTTCCCGACCATCGAGGTCGTGACGGCTTACCCGGGGGCGGGACCGCAGGTGATGGCATCGACCATCACCTCGCCGCTGGAGCGGCAGCTTGGCCAGATGCCCGGTCTGGCGCAGATGTCTTCGACCAGCGCGGTCGGCACCTCGACCATCACGCTGCGTTTTGAACTGGCGCTGCCGCTCGACGTGGCCGAGCAGGAAGTTCAGGCCGCGATCAACGCCGCCTCGCCCGGTTTGCCCGCCGATATCGCGCACCCGCCGATCTACCGCAAGGTGAACCCGGCGGATACGCCGGTGATGACCCTGGCGCTGACGTCGCCGACCCTGTCGCTGCGCGCGCTGCGCGAACTGGCCGACACACGCCTCGTGCCCAAGCTCTCGCAGGTGACGGGCGTCGGCCTGGTGAGCCTGGATGGCGGCCAGCAGCCGGCCGTCGTGGTGCGGGCCGATCCCGTTCGCCTGCGCTCGCATGGGCTCACCCTGGATGACGTACGCAACGCCATTCGCGATGCAAATTCGAACCAGGCAAAGGGCTCGCTGGAGAGTGCGAACCGTTCCTCCGAGATCGCGATCAGCGAGCCGGTAGATAGTCCGGAAGCGTTCGAGCGGTTGACCGTGGCCCATCGCGACGGCGCCGTCGTGCGCCTGGGTGATGTCGCGCACGTGGCCGAGGGCGCGGAAAATTCGCGCCTTGGCGCGTGGTCGAACGACAAGCCGGCCATCATCCTGCGCATTCGTCGCCAGCCCGGCGCGAACGTGGTCGAAGTGGTCGATCGCGTCCGCCAGCTGCTGCCCGCGCTGCAGTCGACGCTGCCGGCCGCCGCCGATATCGCCACGCTTTCCGACCGTACCGAATCGGTGCGCGCCGCCGTGCACGATGTGCAGGTGGAGCTGGTATTCGCCGTGATCCTGGTCGTGCTGGTGATCTTCCTGTTCCTGGGCAGTGGCACCGCCACGATCATCCCGGGTGTGGTCGTGCCGCTCTCGCTGATCGGCACGTTCGCGGTGATGTACCTCGCAGGGTTCTCGATCAACAACCTCACGCTCATGGCGCTGATCGTGGCGACCGGCTTCATGGTCGACGATGCGATCGTGATGATCGAGAACATTGCGCGCTATATCGAAGCGGGCGAGCGCCCGCTGGCGGCGGCGCTGAAAGGCTCGCGCCAGATCGCCTTCACCGTGGTGTCGCTGACCGTCTCGCTGGTGGCCGTGCTGATCCCGCTGCTGTTCATGGGCGGCCTGGTGGGCCGTTTGTTCCGCGAGTTCGCGGTGACCCTGGCCGTGGCGATCCTCATCTCCGGCGTGGTCTCGCTGACCCTCACGCCCATGATGTGCGCACGCATGCTGCGCAAGGTCCCTGAGCAGCGGCAGAGCGCGTTTTCGCGTCGTGGCAAGGCGTGGCTCGATCGCGTGCTGGCATCGTATGCACGTGGGCTCGAGTGGGTGCTCGAACGGCAGCGGCTCACGCTGGCCGGCGTCGGCCTCATGATGGTTCTCGCTGTCGTGCTTTACGTCGTTATTCCGCGCGGCCTGTTCCCAGCGCAGGATTCCGGCGATATCCAGGGCATCTCCGAAGCCCCGGCGTCGATCTCGTTCTCCGCGATGGGCGAGCGCCAGCAGGCCCTGGTAAAGGCCATTTCGGCCGACCCGGATGTGGCTAGCGTGGCGTCGTCGATCGGCGTGGGTGAGGGCGGTACGACCCTCAACAGCGGCCAGTTGCTCATTCATCTGAAGCCGCTGGCGCACCGCGACCGTGCACCGAAGGTCATGGCGCGCCTGGCCGAGGCCGCCGCGAAGGTGCAGGGTATCCGCCTGTACATGCAGCCGGTGCCCGACCTGACCATCGATGACCGCATCAGCCGCGGCCAATACCAGTTCTCGGTCGCCAGCACCGATCCCGCCCAGCTCGGCGCGTGGGTATCGCGCGCGGCGGATCCGCTGCGTGATTCGCGCAAGCTCGTGGATGTGGCCAGCGACCAGCAGAACCACGGCGTGGAGGCGTACATCAACGTCGACCACGACATGGCCAACCGCTACGGCGTGACCTCCGCCGCAGTCGGTGATGCACTGTACAACGCCTTCGGCCAGCGCCAGGTCGGTACGCTGCTTACCTCGGGCAGCCCGCGCCGGGTGATCCTTGAAGCGAAGGAAACCGGTGGCGATGCGGCGGACGCGATGAGCGGTGTTTACCTGGCCGGGCAGGGCGCGCCCGCGAACAGCGATGCCGATCCGAACGATCCCTCGTCGTCGCTCATCCCGCTTGCTTCGTTCGCGACGGTGAGCGAGCGTGCCGCGCCGCTGCTGGTTACCCGTATCGACCAGCTGCCGGCCGCCACCGTGTCGTTTAACCTCGCCCCGGGCGTGGCGCTGGGCACGGCCATGCATGAGATCGACAAGGCGCACGCGGCGCTGAACCTGCCGGCCAGCGCGCAGGTGAAGTGGGAAGGCTCCGCAGAGGCGTTCCGGGTCTCGCGTGAAGGCCAGGCGTGGCTGATCCTGGCCACGCTGATCACCGTGTACATCGTGCTGGGCGTGCTCTACGAGAGCTACATCCACCCGCTTACGATCCTCTCCACGCTGCCTTCCGCCGGTATCGGCGCGTTGCTGGCCTTGCTGATCGGCGGCTTCGAGCTGGATGTGATCTCGTTGATCGGCGTGATCCTGCTGATCGGCATCGTGCAGAAGAACGCGATCATGCTGATCGACTTCGCGGTGGAGGCGCAGCGCAACGACAAGCTCAGCGCCCGCGACGCCATCGTGCAGGCCTGCATGCTGCGCTTCCGTCCCATCCTGATGACGACCCTGGCAGCGATGCTCGGTGCGTTGCCGCTGATGCTGGGCGGCGGCATGGGCGCGGAGCTGCGCCACCCGCTGGGCGTGGGCATCTTCTGGGGCCTGGCGGTGAGCCAGGTGCTGACCCTGTTCACGACGCCGGTGATCTACCTGGCGTTCGAGCGCGTGTTCCTGGCACGCGGCCAGCGCGCCTGAGCCCGTCGGTATGAACATCTC
Organism: Luteibacter aegosomatissinici; assembly: GCF_023078495.1. Classification (NCBI taxonomy): domain Bacteria; kingdom Pseudomonadati; phylum Pseudomonadota; class Gammaproteobacteria; order Lysobacterales; family Rhodanobacteraceae; genus Luteibacter; species Luteibacter aegosomatissinici. The sequence continues at coordinate 2,329,869 of NZ_CP095742.1, forward strand.
GCGGCCCTTCATCGACCGACCGGTAGCGACCTCGCTGCTGTGCCTCGGGCTCGTGATCGCCGGTGCGCTCGCATGGCGGCTGCTGCCGATCGCCTCCATGCCGGAGGTGAACGTGCCGACCATCAAGGTCTCGGCCGAGCTGCCCGGTGCCAGCCCGGCAACGATGGTCAATGCGGTGGCGGCGCCGCTTGAGCGCACGCTCGGCCGCGTATCCGGCCTGACCGAGATGACCTCGGTCAGTGCGAACGGCACGACGGATATCCGCCTGGCGTTCGACCTGTCGCGTGACGTGGTCGGCGCCTCGCGCGATGTGCAGGCCGCCATCAACGCGGCGCGCGGCGAGCTGCCCCCCGAGATGCCGGCCAGCCCGAGCTACCGCGAGGTGAGCTCGGCGGATGCGCCGGTGCTGGTGCTGGGCCTGACCTCGAAACACGCCACGCCGGGCCAGATGTACGCCGTGGCCTCCACGACGTTCAGCCAGACGCTGTCGCAGGTGGATGGCGTGGGCGATGTGGAGCTGGTGGGCAGCTCCATACCCGCGTTGCGGATCGAACTGGATCCGCAGGCGATGAACGCGCATGGCGTCAGCTTCGACCAGGTCCGCCGCGCCGTCTCGGCCGCACTGCCGAATGCGCCGCTGGGCGCCATCGAGTTCGGCGACCGTTACCTGCAGGTGGCCGCGAACGCGCAGGTGGATTCGGCTGCGACGCTTAGTGCGCTCACGGTGGCGCATGACGGCGGCGGCAGCGTGCACCTGGGCGATATCGGGCGCGTCGTCGATTCCGTGCGCGAACCGTCGAACGCCGCACTGGCCAACGGCGAGCCAGCGGTGTTGGCCCTGGTGCGGCACAAGCCGGGCGCGAACATCATCGAAGTGATCGATGGCATCACCGATCGCCTGCCGGCCTTGCGGGCATCGCTGCCCGGCGATATGCAGGTGAGTGTCATCGTCGATCGCGCCACCACCGTGCGCGCCTCCCTGCACGCCGCCGAACACACCCTGGCCCTGGCCGTGGTGCTGGTGGTCGTGGTGATGCTGCTGTTCCTGCGCGACCTGCGCACGGCCCTGATCGCCAGCGCCGTGGCACCGATCTCGCTGGTCGGCGCTATGATCGTCATGTATTTCCTCGGCTATAGCCTGGATATCCTCTCGCTGATGGCGCTGACCATCGCGGTGGGTTTCACCGTGGATGATGCCGTGGTGGTCGTGGAGAACATCGCCCGCCATATCGAGGAAGGCATGCCGCCCCGTGAGGCAGCGTATGTTGGCGCGGGCGAGGTGGGACTCACGGTGCTGTCGATGAGCGCCGTGCTGATCGCCGTGTTCATCCCGCTGCTGCTGATGGGCGGTTACGTGGGCCTGTTCGTGCGCGAGTTCTCGGTCACGATCGCCACCGTCATCGCCATTTCGCTGGTCGTGTCGCTTACCGTCGTGCCCATGTTGTGCGCCTTCTGGCTGAAACCGGCCCGCGCCGATCGCGAGCATGGCGCCATCTTCCGCTGGACCGAACGGCATTTCGTTGCATTGCAGGGCGCCTACGACCGTAGCCTGACCTGGGCGCTGCGCCGCGCACCGCTCACCATGCTCTCGCTGCTCGGCGTGCTGTGCCTGAGCGTCGTGCTGTTTATCGTGGTGCCCAAGGGCTTCTTCCCGCGCCAGGATACGGGTGAGCTGACGGGCGATTTCGATACCGATGGCAGTGCCTCGTTCGCGGTATCGAAGGAGAAGCTGGGCGCGTTCCTGGCCATCGTGCGTGCCGATCCTGCCGTGGAAAGCGCGGCGGGTTATGCCGAAGACGATTCGGGCTCGTTGTTCGTCACGCTTAAGCCGTTGTCGAAGCGCGATGCGAGCGCCGACCAGGTGGCGGCGCGCCTGAATGTCCAGCTGGCGAAGCTGCCGGGCGGCGTGTTCACGGTCACCTCGGTGCAGAACATCCGCGTGGGTGGCCGCCGTAGCCGTGCCTCGGATGAGTACACCATCCAGGCGGATTCACCGGAGCTGCTGCGCCGCTGGGTGCCGCCCATCGTGGAAGGCATGATGCGCCTGCCGGAGCTGCGCAACGTGCACGGCGATAACGGCCGCAAGGGCGTGGCGACCGCGCTGAGCGTGGATCGAGATGCCGCGGCGCAGGCGGGCACCAGCTATGCCCGCATCGACGGCGTGCTACGCGATGCCTTCGCCGACCGTCGCGTGGCGACGATGTTCTCGCCCACCGGCGAGTACCCGGTGCTGATGCGCGTGGCGCCCGAGCAGGCGCAATCGCCCGATGCATTCGCACCCATCCAGGTGCCTGTTACGGGCGGCGCCGGCGTACCGTTGCTCGGCCTGACCCAGGTGCGCCAGTACCAGGTGCCGCTCTCGATCTCGCATTACGGCCAGAACGTGGCCACCACGATTTCGTTCGACCGCGTGCCGGGTGTTTCGCTTTCCAAGGCAACCCAGGCGATCCAGAAAGTGATGGATAGCCTCGCCGTGCCGACCTCGGTGCGCAGCACCTTCCAGGGCGCGGCCGGTGCGGCGCGCCAGGTCTCCGACAGCGAGCCGGCGCTCATCCTTGGCGCGGTGCTTACGTTGTTTATCGTGCTGGGCATCCTGTACGAAAGCGTGGTGCATCCGCTGACCATTCTCTCGACGCTGCCTTCGGCGGCAGTGGGCGCCGTGTTCGCCCTGATGGCGCTGCGTACCGACCTCGACGTGATCGCCCTGGTCGGCATCTTCTCGCTGGTCGGCATCGTCATGAAGAACGCGATCATGATGGTCGATGTGGCGATCGTCGCGGGGCGTACGATGGGGATGACCCCGTCCGAGGCTATCCAGCATGCGTGCCGCCTGCGTTTCCGCCCCATTCTCATGACCTCGCTCGCGGTGATGGTGGCGGCGGTGCCGCTGGCCATATCGCGCGGCAACGGCGCCGAAATGCACCGCCCGCTAGGCATTGCGATCGGCGGCGGCCTGGTGGTCAGCCAGTTGCTGACCCTCTATACCACCCCCGTGGTTTACCTTTATCTCGACCGTTTCAGCAGGTGGGCTGGCAGATGGATGCAAAGATTCGGCGGCCAGGACCGCGACGCGGCATGGCCGGCGCAGTACGAGGAGCCGCTCCCGTGAGCGCCCGTGGCTTGCGCGTACTGATGGCGGTCACGACCGTCACCCTGGTGGCTGGCTGCACTGTTGGCCCGGATTACGTGCGCCCGGCGGCGCCGACCTCGGCGGCGTTCAAGGAGGCGAAGCCGCAGGCGGCCCAGAGCACGCCGGCAGTACCGATCGCCGGCAAGTGGTGGGAGATCTACGGCGACCCGGTACTCAACGACCTGGTCTCGCGCGTGGCCGTGGATAACCAGTCGCTGGCCGCTTCCGCCGCGCGCATGCGCGAGGCGCAGCTGCTGGTGCAGGAAGCGCACGGCGCGGCGTACCCGCAGGTGAGTGTCGGCACGATCAAGTCTGGCCGCCGCAACGAAAATGACTTTGGCCTGGGCGTGAGCTGGGAGCTGGACCTGTGGGGCCGCATCCGCCGCGATGTCGAAGCGCATCGCGCCTCGGCGGAAGCTAGCGCGGATGACCTCGCCGCCGCGACGCTTTCGATGCAGGCGCAGCTGGTGCAGGCGTATTTCGCGTTGCGCCAGAGCGATGCCGCAATCGACCTGTTGCAGCGCTCGACGGACGTGGCCACCCAGTGGCACCGGATGGTCGGCAACCAGTACACGCAAGGCCAGGCCTCCAGCGCCGATGTCTCCGATGCGTTGGTGAAGCTCAGTGGTGCACAGCTACAGCTGGCGGATACCCGCAGTGCGCGTGCGCAGTACGAACACGCGATAGCCGTGATGCTGGGCAAGCCGCCCGCGGAGTTCTCGCTCGCGGCGGCACCTTTCGACACGAAGGTGCCGGAAATCCCGCCGGGCGTACCGGCGGTCCTGCTCGAGCGTCGTCCCGATGTGGCAGCCAGCGAACGCCGCATGGCGGCGGCGAATGCGCGCATTGGCGTGGCGAAAGCGGAAGAGCTGCCCTCGATCAGCCTTGCCGCGGGCATCGGCGTACGCCGTGGCCCGACCGGTACGGCCGACGTGAAGGGTCCGCTGTTCACCGGTGGCCGCCTGGATGCGCAGGTGAAGTCGGCGGGCGAGGGCTATACCGAGGCGGTGGCGAACTATCGCCAGACGGTGCTGGATGCCTACCGCGAAGTGGAGGATAACCTCGTCGCGACGAACGAGCTGGCGAACGTCGCCGAGCTGCATGCGAAGGCGGCTGCGGCGGCGACCGAATCGGATCGCGTCACGCAGAACCAGTACAAGGAAGGCGTGGCGGATTACCCGGCGGTGGTGCAGGCGACGAATGGTGCGCTTGAGGCGGGCCGTGGTGAGTTGCAGTTGCGCCTGCGCCGGCTGGATACGAGTGTGAACCTGATCGTGGCGCTGGGTGGCGGATGGCAGGCTGAGCCCGCTCAGACTGAAGCGCAGGCTCAGGCGCCGTCACCGGCCAAATAAGCTTTCGGTGGCGCGGGCTCGCCGCGCCTCGTTAGCGGTTCATTCGCTTCAGCGAATGAACCGATCCGTTGGCCTAACGCAACAGCGGCTTAAAGCGGATAGCGCGCGACAAGCGTCTCAAGCCGCGAACGCGTTTCCTTCGCCAGCGGCGCAGGCGTGTTGTAGCTGCGGCGTCCGGAAAGCGACTCCGCCACCATCTCATCGTGGCGCGACCCCATCAGCCCGTTAATCGCCGCCAGAAACCGCGACATGCAATACGCATGCTCATTCGGTGCCAGCGAACGCAGCGTGTCGTAATACGACACCTGCATGCTCACGATCTTCCGCACCGCGTGGAACTGGTCACCCGCGAAAATCGTGCGGTTCACCGCCTTCTTCAGCCGGCTCATCTCCGCCTTCTGGAACGCGATCAGGCCCGCCTCGCTATCCAGGCGTGTCTCCACCATCCCGCGGCGAACGAAATTCCACACCGGCTTCGACAGCAGCACGCGCAGCTTCCAGCCCTGGCGCACGATCGTGCCGCGCTTACCGCCGCGGAAGCCATCCTGCATGTGGCCCAGCACACGCGTCGTCAGGTCGAACAGATAGCTCGAGCGGTGGTTGCGGCTGTACAGGCGCTGCGCAAAGCGCAGGTGCTTGTAGCGCGCGCGGCTGTGCTTGTACTGCAGGCGCTCGTCAGCACTCAGGCCCTCGTTGCGCATCAGCTTCTCGACCAGGTGCAGCAGCTCCTCGCGCGATACGCCATCGTCCCAGAACTGCAGGCACAGCGCATAGCAACGGCGGATCGCATCCTCGGGCACCGCCAGCACGATCGGATCGGGCAGGCAGGTGTGCGCATCGACGATGTCATCGACATCCACCGCATCGAAGAGACGGCCCAGCGTCTCCGGCGAAAATTTAGGCCACTCGGTCATCATGGTGTTCATTAACGGGCTTCTTCCGGTGCGTGGAAGGAGAGCGTGTGTCGCTGACGATACGCCGCTACGGTGGGAATTAGCGAGAACAGCGCCTCCAGGCACGTCCCGATGAAATAGGCGATGGCCGCGCCCATGAGCCCCATGAGGTGGCTCAGGCCGACCAGCAGGCCCGCGTAGGTGAGCGCGGCCAGGGCCTGGGCCACCAGCGCGGCGCGCTGGCGGCTGGCGATGTACAGCAGGGATTCCAGTGGGAAACCGGCCATGGAAACCACCAGCGCCGCGGACATGATCTGGAGCAGGTCGTACGCCTCCAGGTACTTGGCGCCGAACACGGAGCCGATCAGCGGCTTGCCGACCAGAATGACCAGCAGGGCCACCAGCACGCCCAGGCCACCGGCCAGGGCGGCGGAGCGCACGCCGAGCTTCCACGGCCGCGTGCTGGAGGGATCCAGCCGCATGATCTCCGGGTAGAAGCTCTTCTGCATCAGCGAGGCGGGCGTACCGGCCGCATCGAAGAAGGTCAGTGCCACCTTGAACACGCCGGCGGCGGCCGGGCCCAGCACGATACCGACCAGCACATTGCTGCCGGCGTTACGTGCCGACCAGATCGAATGAGCGAAGTTGGTGGTCCAGACGAAATCCCACGCACCCTTGATACGGCGCGCCGGTGCCAGGAGGCCTGGGCGCAGCGCGTCGTGGATGTTCTGCCGGCGCAGCTCGCGCACGGCAAACACCCACAGGCACATGTCGCCGGCCAGACTGGAGATGTACCAGGTGGCGATAAAGCCTGGGAAGCCGAGGTGGAACAGGTAGGCGAGCACGCTGCCGACAGCGCGCAGGAACGGCGTGATGGCCTGCTGGACGGCGATCAGGTCGAAGCGGTCGATCGAGCGCAGGATGCCGGTCGGCGTCGCCGCGGTCATGGTCGGGATCAGCGTGCAGTACGCCATGGCCCACCAGAAATCTTCCGGCTTCAGGCCCACGGCATGGCCCAGCAGCGGCAGCAGCGCCATGCCGCCGACAACGGCGACGGCGCCGCTGGCCAGGTCCAGGCCGAACGACAGGCCGGTCACATCGCGGAAGCGCGCCAGGTCCTGGCGGGCGAGGGCAGGCGTGCCGAACTGCACCACGAACTGCCAGGTCTGGAACTTGGCGAAATCGCTGACGCTCTTCGCATACGCCTGCACGACCACGAGCGTGCCGAACAGCGCAGGCGACATGGCGCGGCCGGCACAGGCAAGCGCGAGCAGGCCCAGTAGGGCGCTCACGACATTGCTTGAGCCAAGGTAGGACGCGTTCCGCAGGATGGTGCGGAACGACCCGTCAGCAAACCAGTGCTTCATGCCGCGACTATCCGCTTACGCCACGTGTGCATGTTGCCTCGCGCCCGGCCAGCTGGCGAAGGCCGCGCAGATGGCATCGATCTGTTCCGGCGTGTGCGCCGCGCTGACGCTGCAGCGAAGCAGCGACGACGTGCCCGGTGTGGCCGGCGGCACCATCAGGTTCACGTACACGCCGTTCTTCAGCAGGTGATCCCAGAAGCGCAGGGCCTCCAGCTTCTCGCCTACCAGCACGGCGACCACGGCATTCGGCGGTGCGCCCAGTTCGAAGCCGAGGGCGGCCAGGCCGGCGTGCAGGCGCTCGGCGTTCGCACGCAGTCGCTCACGCTTGTCGCTGGCGGCAGCGAGTACACGCAGTGCCTGGCGGGTCGCCGCGATGGTGGCGGGCGCGAGCGAGGCCGTAAAGACGTAAGGACGGCTGGCATAGCGCAGCACGTCCATCTCCTCCGCGTTGCTCACGCAGAAGCCGCCGGTGTTGCCCAGGCTCTTGCTGAAGGTGCCCACGACGTAATCGACATCGTCGAGCACGCCCAGCTCTTCCACCAGGCCCTGGCCGGTAGCGCCGAGCACGCCCATCGAATGGGCTTCATCGACCAGCAGCGTGGCGCCGAAAGCCTTCTTCACGCGCACGAAGTCGGCCAGCGGCGCGCGGTCGCCCAGCATGCTGTACACGCCTTCGATCACGATCACCGCCTTGGCGGCATCGTCACCGAGACGACGCAGGCGCTTCTCGAGATCGGCCGGATCGTTGTGGCGGAAACGGATGATGTTCGCGCCGCTGAGCTTGCAGCCGTCGTAGATGCTGGCGTGGCTATCCGCATCGATCAGCACGTTGTCGCCCGGGCCGGCGAGGGCCGAGATCATGCCCAGGTTGGCCTGGTAGCCGGTGGAGAACACGATGCCGTCGCGCTTGTTGTAGAAGCGCGCCAGGTCGAGCTCCAGCTCGCGGTGGTCGGCGTAGCTGCCGTTGGCCATGCGCGAGCCGGTGGTGCCGGTGCCGGCATGTTCCAGCGCTTCGCGAGCGGCCGCGATGCAGCTCGGATCGAAGGTCATGCCGAGGTAATTGTTCGTGCCGGCCAGGATCGTCGGGCGGCCCTGGATCATGCCTTCCGTCGGCGTGATGATGCGATCGATCTGCACACCGAACGGATCGATGCCCAGCGCCGCCAGCTCCTCGCGGACGGCGCGGATCGCCTGCAGGCGCGCGTTCTCGCTCATGCGTTCTGGCCCAGTGTCTTGCTGACCAGCTCGGCCAGCTCACCGACGGTACGGATGTCCGCCAGGGCGTTGATCGGCACGGAGACGTCGTATTCGTCTTCCACGGCCATGATCAGGTCCATGACCTTGAGCGAATCAAAGCCAAGATCGGCGGTGATGCCGGTCGATGCGCTGATGGGCTTGGCGAGGGGTACTTCGATCAACGGATTGATCAACTCGATAAGCCGGGAAACGATGTCGGATGGGTTCACGAGGGAACTCCTGTAACTGCTTGAGGGGAGAGTCCCAGCGTCTCGGCCAGGCCGCGATCGAAGCTTATCGCAGGGCGCCAGCCAGTGTCTTGGGAAAACGCGTGGCTGTCTGCCGACCAGTCCGCATGAGTGACTTCACGTACCTTGCCGGGCGAGAGCATCGGGGCGTAACCGAAGACGCGCGCAGCCATGAGATTGGTGCGGCCAACAAAGCGAAGCACCGGCACCGGGATGGCCAGCCGGCGGATGGGCGCGCCACCGCGCAGCACGCGGGCGGCGGTGCCGAGTACGGTCGGCCAGTCGTAACCGCCGTGGCCGTCATCCAGTTCGTACGTAGCGCCCACGCCACGGCCGCTATCCAGCCAGGCCACGACGGCGCTAGCCAGGTCGGCAACGTGGATCATCGAGAAGCGGCCGTTGCCATCGCCGGGGATGGCCGCCACGCCGCGGGCCATGCCGCGGAACATGGGCAGCATCTCCTTGTCGCCGGGGCCGTAGACGGCAGGCGGGCGAATGATGGTCCAGGTCATGCGCTGCGCCCCGGCCTGCAGGGCCAGCTCGCCGCGGCGCTTGCTGCCGGCGTAATCGGAAAGCTGCGCTTCACGCGCGGCCAGTGACGAGATCAGCAGGAAGCGGCGCACCGAGGGTTCGTTCTCGGCGGCGCGCACGATATCGACGACACCGGCCTCGTTCACGCGATCGAAATCGGCCCGGCTCGCGCCACGCACACTACCGGCGCAGTGGATCACCGCGTCTGCACCCTTCACCAGCTCCGCCAATGCATCGCGATCGGCGAGGTCACCGGCCACCCACTTCAGGCCATCGGCGCACTGCATCACGCGCCCGCGGCGCGGACGGTAAAGCGCACGCACCCGATAGCCGGCGGCCATCAGGTGGGTGCGTAAGGCGTGGCCAATAAATCCCGTCGCGCCCGTCAGGGCGACGACTGGCCGCCCCTCATGGACGGGATCGTCGTTCACGAGGCGACAGCTTCGAGAACCTGCTCCTGTTCGCGGCGTTCCAGGTAACCGCGGCGCGTCGCGGAACGCGACAGCTTGCCGGAGGACGTGCGCGGGAGCGTGTGCCGGGGCACCAGCTCGATAAGGCAGGTAATGCCGAGCTCTTCCAACAGGTCACGGCGGATGCGGTGCATGAGCGCTTCGCGCGCGGCGAGGTCCAGCGTGGTGCACTGGACGACCACCACCGGCACTTCGGCGCCGCCCGGGCCCGGCACGCTGAATGCGGAGGCATCCTGCGAGCGGAGTTCCGCCTGGCGTTCGACGATGTGCTCGATATCCTGCGGCCAGATGTTGCGGCCGTTGACGATGATCATGTCCTTGTGGCGACCGGTCACGACCACTTCGCCTTCGACGATGTAGCCGATATCACCCGTATCGAGCCAGCCATCGCTGCCCAGTACTTCGGCGGTGACGCCCGGCTGCTGGAAATAGCCCGACATGACGCTCGGGCCGCGGACCATGATCCGGCCGACATGCTTGTCGGCAAGGTGGTTGCCGGCATCATCCCAGACTTCCATCTCGTGGCCGGGGAGGGCGCCGCCGCAACGGACAAAGCCGCTGCCCGTGCCCTCGGCGACCGGTACGGCGATCAGGTTTTCCGACAGCTCATCCGAATCGATCCACTCAACCACGATGCCCTTGCCGACCGGCGAGAAGCTGACGGCGAGCGAGGCTTCGGCCATGCCGTACGACGGCACGAGCGCACGCGCATCGAAGCCTGCCGGTGCGAGCATTTCGGCAAAGCGGGCCGGCACGGCCGGATGGATCGGCTCGGCGCCGATGCCGGCGACGCGCCAGTGCGAGAGGTCGTACGCGGCGATATCCGACGGGCGCACGCGACGCGCGCACATGTCGTAACCGAACGGCGGGCTATAGGCGATCGTGGCCTTCGACTGGCTCATCAGCTCCAGCCAGCGGCGCGGACGCATCGCGAATTCGCGCGTATCGAGGTAATCGATGGAGCGCTGCGCGGCCATCACGGTAAGCAGGCAACCGACCAGGCCCATGTCGTGATAGAACGGCAGCCACGAGACAAAGCGGTCGTCTTCACGCAGGTTCAGGCCGGGGCCGCTCGAACCCTGCAGGTTCGCCATCAGGGCGTGGCCCGGGATCATGGCGGCCTTAGGGGTGCCCGTGCTGCCCGAGGTGAACTGCAGGTAGGCGATTTCATCGGCCATCAGCGGCTTCAGCTCGCCATCCTGGCGGGCCAGCGCATCGAACTCGGCCGGCGTGCCCCACATGGCGATCGGAAGGCCCTGCACGGCTTCGCCGAGCATGCCGCGGAACGCTTCGGAGGCGACGGCGATCGAGGCACCCGAGGCCTGCAGCATGCCGTTGAGCTTATGCACGAACGCGTCGTGGCCGCCCAGGTTCACCGACGAGGGCAGGGCCACCGGCACGAGGCCAGCGTATTGGCAGGCAAAGAAGAAACGCAGGAAATCGGCGTTGGTCTCGGCGACGATCGCAAGGCGCGATCCACGCGGCAGGGCCAGCGTCGCAAGGCGCTGCGCAAGTTCCACCGCCTGCTTGCGCAAGGTTCGGTAGGGGAGCGCGGTGGCCAGTTTGCCGCCTGCGTAGAAATTTGCCCCGGTAACGCCCGCGGCCGCATAGTCCAGCGCCTCTGCCAGGGTGGCAAAGTCGCCGTGACGCAGCGGTACCGTGTTTACGGTAGGGGTCGCGGCCCCGGGTTCGATTGAAAGATTTCCGTCTGCACTCATGGTTTTATTTAACTCACCAGCGAGTTGCGCACCCCAGGGGAACATCCCCATAGCCCGTGCGAACAGGTAACTGTACCGAATGGTACCATATTTCAAGGTTGTTAAGAAAATCCTCAGAGCGGGTGACAGAATGCTCCGGTTTTCGTTTACATGCCACGTGTCTTTTTGCAGGGACTTCACATTTCCCTGCCGGAATCGCTTACGAACGGCCTTAGAGCGGGCTTAGCCCGCCCTCGAAACCTTAACTTCGTCGGACTCTCTGGCGGTTCCAGTTCGCCAGATTCTTGATGGGCGCACGAACGTACGGGCTAGCCTGGATCAGGCGGAAGATGATTCCGTTGAAGAAGGTGCCCAGGCGGTCCATGGGGCGGTCGATATCGATGAACAGCACGGCGCGGAGCTCGTCGGTGTCGTTGTGCACCTCGTGCTCGTAGGTGTCGTCGAACAGGACGACCTTGCCTTCTTCCCAGTGCAGGATCTGGTCATCGACCCGGATCCAGACGTTTTTCGAATCTGCCGGTACCTTGAGACCCAGGTGGGCGCGGATCACCGCGCGGGTCGGGCCATGGTGGGCGGCGATGCGGTAGCGCGGCTGCAGGATCGAGAACATGGCGCTGCGCATGCCGGGCAGGGTATCCAGCACGGCGGCGGTACGCGGGCACAGGGCGCAGTTCTCGTCCGAGCGGTTGCCGTAGACGTAAAAGCCAAACGTCTTCCAGTTATCGCCCTTGGAGATGCGCTTCTGGTCCGGCGAGAGCTGGTGGAACGAGGGAATATCTTCCGGATGCTCGAGCAGGTGATCGAGCTCGGCGCGAATCTCCGGCCACGCGGCTTCCAATTGGGGCACCCACGCGAACTCACTGTTCGCGATAACAGGTGTCGAGGGCACGAGCGAGTGCTTCGCCTGGAAGCGGCCGCTCCAGCGCAGGAAGCGCTTGCCGCCCTTGATCAGGACTCGTCGCCACAGGGGCGCCGTGGCGGCTTTGGATGCAATGGTATTCACGACTGCGATTCACCTGCGGTGGCGTTGCCTCGGATCGCGCTCATGGCGCGAGCCAACACATCGGTGTAAGGCGCCCGGGAATCAAGGTCTACGATGGTCGAATCGTTGTATTGGAGTTTCGACATGATCGCGATCTTGTCGTTCAGCTCCGCCACGTTGTGATCCGGCTTGCGCGCGTAGGCCGTGGCCAGGTCGATATCGAGCCGGATGATGAGCGTGGGCTTGTACTCGGCCATGCGCTCATACAGGCGCTGCTCACGAACGGCCAGCTTGCGTACGAGCCAGTTCTTGCTGCGATTCACGCCGAGGCCCGGGCCGTCGTAACGAAACCCGGTGACTTCGGCCTGCGGGTAGCGGTCGCTGATGACGAGCACACCGCTGTTTGCCAGGCGCCACACGCGCTTCAGGTGACGCGCGCGCCACAGCGAGAAGCCGTACATGATCAGCGAGCCGATCACGCCCGGCAATTTGTTCTTCGTATCCTGGGCCTTGTCTGCCTTCGCGGCGAGGCGGCGCTCCAGGCGCGGCCCGATGATCGGCAGTTCCTTGATCTTCGCGCCCTGCTCACCGGAGATGAGACCGAGGTAGCGGCGCTCGACCGGGCCGAAGGCGCGCAGGTGCTTCACCAGGTCGTGCGTGATGGTGGACTTGCCGGTGCCATCGCAGCCGACGACAGCGACCAGGCCGCTCACCAGTGGCGTCTTGATCTTCGCTGCCGGTGCCTTGGTGGTGGACTGGACATCAGCCATGCGGGCGGCCTGCGCGGTCATGCGCCGGCCACCTGCAGTGCGGCCGTGACGGCGCGCATCGACGACTCGAGCACATGGTCCGCGGCATCGCGGCCATCCAGGTCGAGGATGGCGGCACCGTTGAAATGCAGGTGCGGGATGGCGGCGATCTTCTCGCGCAGCGATGCGATCTTGTGATCGGGCTTGCGCGCGTGTGCCGTTTCCACATCGACGTTGAGGCGGATTACCAGCAAGGGGACGTGCGTAGCCATCCACTCGTACAGCCGATGCTCACGCTGGCGGAGCATGCGCACCCACCAGTTGCCGCCTTCGGTTTTCGCCAGCTGCGGGCCATCGATGCTGAAGCCCGGCTTTTCCGCCTGCGGAAAGCGATCGGTCACCACCAGGGTGCCGCGCCGGGCCATGGCCAGCAGGCGGCGGAACTTGAACGCGCGCCAGCGCGACAGCAGGTAAATGGCCAGCGCCGTCACATTGCCCGGCGGCTTGCCCGGCTGGTCGTGCACCTTGTCCGACTTGCGCACCAGGTACGCCTTGAAGCGCGGGCCAATGACCGGCAGCGTGCCGATCCAGTCGCCGATCTTGCCGGAGGACTGGCCAAGATAAAGCTGCTCGACGGGCGCGACCGTACGCAGCCGAGCCACGAGAGACGTGGCCAGCGTCGATTTGCCGGAACCGTCGGAGCCGGTCAGGGCGATAACGGGTAACGGCTTCATTGACATAGGCTTATCAGAAAGGGGGAGCACACCAGCGGCCCGGTAGCGCAATATAATGACGATGTTATGACGCTATATATTGTCGCGTCCACTAGAATATAACCCCCCTTTCACATGAAATTGTCGATAAATACCGTGTCACAAAACGGCAATAATCTCGCTCCCCTCATCGCGATCATCGGCACGGATGGTTCTGGCAAGTCCACCGTGGCCGAGCACATGGTCGGCTGGATCGGCCGTTTTGGCCCCGCAGGCCAGGCTCACCTGGGCAAGCAGGCCGGCAATATTGGCCGCGCACTGGCCGAGCTTCCGCTTATTGGTGGTTATCTCGGTCGTTTGATCCGGAAGAAATCCGATGGCGTGAACAAGCGCATCGACGAGCACAAACAGCCCACGCTGTTCCCGTCGCTGGTCATCGCCGGCTTCACCTTGCGCCGAATCCGCCGCTTCAAGCGCATGCTGGCCATGCGCCGGAAGGGCCTGATCGTGGTGACGGATCGATTCCCGCAGGTGGAGATCACCGGCGCATACGATGGCCCGGGGTTCCCTGAAACCTCGCAGGGCTCCTGGCTGGTGTTGCGCCTGGCGAAGTTCGAACACGACAGCTTCCAGTGGATGGCCAGCTACAAGCCAGACCTGGTGCTGCGTCTCAACGTTGACCTGGATACGGCCTGCGCACGCAAGCCCGACCACCGCCGCGAAGCGCTGGCCCGGAAGATCGCGGTAACGCCGCTGCTGAAATACAGCGGTGCCCCCATCGTGGATATCGATGCGAGCCAACCGCTGGCCACCGTCATCCGCCAGGCCGAAGAAGCCGTGACACAGGTCATGCACGCCCGCGGCTACGCCAACGCCGCCTGACCCGCGGCGACGCCTGATATCAGGCGACGGCTTCTTCGCGCACGCGCACTTTGCGCGGGCGGCTGGGCCACGCGTGGCGCAGGATGCGCCACACCACCTGGCCGAACTGGCGGGGCAGGGTGCCGGTGTTGTAGTGCTGGCCGTAGCGTACGCAGATCTCCTTCACTTCCACGGCGATCTCGGCGTAACGGTTCGCCGGCAGGTCCGGATAGAAGTGGTGCTCGATCTGGTGGCTGAGGTCACCCGAGAGCATGTCGATCAGCTTGCCGCCGCGAATGTTCGACGAGCCGCGCAGCTGGCGAAGGTACCAGTGGCCGCGCGATTCATTGCGGATCACTTCCTTCGGGAACACTTCCGCATTCGCGGTGAAGTGGCCGCAGAAGATGATCGTGTAGGTCCAGACGTTGCGCATGCCGTTGGCGACCAGGTTACCCAGCAGCACCGGCAGGAAGAACGGGCCGGCCAGCAACGGGAACACGAGGTAATCCTTCAGCAGCTGCTTGCCCATCTTGCGGCCCACCGGGCGGAAGTTGCGGCGCAGCTCGGCGAACTTCATCTTGCCGGCGAACAGGCGGCCCACGCGCAGGTCCTGGATCGCCACGCCCCACTGGAACAGCAGGGCGAATATCACTGCGATCACCGGCTGCATCAGGTAGAACGGACGCCAGCGCTGCTCAGCGAAGATGCGCAGCAGGCCGTAACCGATGTCATCGTCCAGGCCGCGCACGTTGGTGAACGTGTGGTGCTGATAGTTATGCGTCTTACGCCAGTTGGCCGAGGTGGCGACGATATCCCACTCGTAGGTCTTGCCGTTGAGCTTGGGATCGTTCATCCAGTCGAACTGGCCATGGATCACGTTATGGCCCAGCTCCATGTTCTCGAGGATCTTCGACAGGCCCAGCAGCAGCGTGCCGGCGATCCATGCGGGAATGAGTGCCACAGGCACGAAGGCGCCAAGGAACAGCAGCGCGCGGCCGGCAACGCCGGTCCAGCGCACGCGGGCAACGACGCTGCGGATATAGCGCGCGTCACGCGGCCCGATATCGGCCTGGACCTTCGCGCGAATCGCGTCGAGCTCATCGCCGAAGGCCTGCAGCTCGGCAGCGGAAAGGGTGCGGTTGCGAGTACGGCTCATGCGTAGCCTCAAAGATCCAGAATCAGGTCGGTGCCCGGCGCGTTGACGCACAGGCGTACCGGCGACGACGGTTCGCTGGTGAGATCACCGGTAAGAAGGTGGCGCGTGGTGCCGGACTGGCGTTCGCACGAGCAGGTGTTGCAGATGCCCATGCGGCAGCCACTGGGCGGGCGTACGCCCTGTGCCTCGAGGCCGGCCAGTACGGAAAGGTTGCGCGGGAGCATCAGCGTGCGGCCGCTGCGGGCCAGGTGTACTTCCACTTCGCCAGCGTCCCCGCTTGCATCGGTGGCCGGCAGGCTGAAGGCCTCGGCGGCAAAGCTCGCGACCTGACCATCCAGGCGGGCGCGTGCGGCTTCGACAAAGCCGCCGGGTCCGCAGGCGAGCACGCGGCGCTGGTCCAGCGGGCCGATGCCCTCGAACGACACCGCATCGATCCGCGGATCGGCGGCCGTGCCGTCGCGCGTGGCCAGGAAATGCACGTGCAGGCGCGGATGCGCCGCGGCCAGTTCCATCAGTTCATCGACGAAGCAGAACTCGTCGCGCTGGCGTGCCCAGTAATACAGGTCCACCACCACGGGCATATTCCTCGCGGCCAGATCACGCAGCAGCGCGCGCATGGGCGTGATGCCACTGCCGGCGGCCAGCAACAACAGGCTCTCGTGATCTGCGGTGATCGTCATGTCACCGAAGGCCGGGTCGAGGGTCACGACGTCGCCGATTCGCGCTTCGTGAGCCAGGTGCTGGCTCACCACGCCGCCGGTGATGGCCTTGACGGTGATCGCCAGGGTGCCGTCGTCCAGGGGCGTAGGGCTATAGCTGCGGATCAGGCGGCGGCCGCCGATCGTCACGCCGATGCTGACGTGCTGGCCGGCCCGCATGCCCTTCCAGTGACTATTGGGGCGCAGGACCAGGGTCACGGCGTCGCGGCTGGCGGCCGTACGAGACACCAGGCGGGCCAGGGGCTGTTCCAGGGTCCACAGCGGGTTGACCCGGGTGGCCCAGAAATCGAACAGGGCGGGCGAAACGGCGCGGCGGGCCAGGCGCAGGGGCCAGCGGGGCTTCAGGGCGGGGGCGGCGGCATTCATGGGAGCGTACTATACGCACGCATATACGGCCGTGTATACACTTGTATATCAGTCAGCGATGTATGATCCAGCCTTAGCCAGCGGCCCAGCCCCCATGACGTCCATCAGCCTCACCTCCCTCACTGGTGTCTCCGCCGACGTGCCACACGTCCGGAAGGCCGCGATTTCGCGGGGCGACCTGCTGGCCGCGACCCTGAAGCTGATCGGCCCCAACCGCAGCCTTTCCACGGTGAGCCTGCGTGAGGTGGCTCGCGAGGCCGGGATCGCCCCCAACAGCTTCTATCGCCAGTTCCGGGATATGAACGAGCTGTCGGTCGCCCTGATCGACCTGGCGGGCAGCTCCCTGCGCACGATCATCGGCCAGGCCCGCGAGCGGGCAACCTCCACGGAACGCAGCGTGATCCGGGTGTCGGTTGAGACCTTCATGGAGCAGCTGCGCGCCGACGACAAGCTGCTGCACGTGCTGCTGCGCGAGGGCGCAGTCGGTTCCGATGACTTCAAGCACGCGGTGGAGCGCGAGCTCACCTACTTCGAAGATGAGCTGCGCGTCGATCTGATTCGCCTGGCGGCGGCCGATAATTCAACGTTGTACGAGCCGGCGCTGGTGGCCAAAGCCATCACCCGCCTGGTGTTCGCCATGGGCGCTACGGCCATGGATCAGCCGCCCGAGCGCGACCCCGAACTCATCGAGCAGATCTCGCAGATGCTGCGCATGATCATCACCGGCTCGCACGCACTCAACCGCACGCCACCGAAAGCCTGACCCAAGATCCGCCACCCGTAGGAGCCCACCCTGTGGGCGACGCTGTTCGCGTAGGAGCAACAGGACCCGTTGCGTCGTCGCGAAAAGATGTCGCCCACAGGGTGGGCTCCTACGGTTATGTCAGGGGCGTTAGCTCGATGGGGATCACCGCATCACCGCTGATGACCTGCGCGTGACCGTCCTGCACCATGAACTGCAATTGCATGGTGCGTTCGGTGAGGGCAGCCAGCGCTTCGACGGTGGCGGGCGATACATCCACCACGGATACGTTCTTCGTACGCGCCACGGCGGACGACATCTTCTTCCACCATGGCTCAACGGCGCGGCCGTTGTAGGTGTAAATAATCACACGCTTCGCACGGCCGGCAGCCCGGCGGATCCGCTGCTCATCCGGCTGGCCGAGCTCGATCCACAGATCCACCTCGCCGGTAAGCTCCTTCCGCCACAGGTCCGGCTCGTCTTCCGAACTCAGGCCCTTGCCGAACACCAGCGCCTCATCGGCATTCAGGGCGAAGGCGAGCACCCGCACCATCATCCGCTCGTCGGTTTCCGACGGGTGCTGGGCGATAGTCAAGGCATGGCCCTGGTAGTAGTGCCGGTCCATGTCGCTGACCTGCAGGTCGGCCTTGAAGACCGTGGATTTGAGAGCCATGGGTGGTTCTACCGAAAGATTAGCCGCCAAGCCTACACGACAAACGTGCCCCCTGTAGGTGCGCGCTTGCGCGCGATGGGGTCGCCGGCAAGCACCCATCGCGCGCAAGCGCGCTCCTACAGGGTCAGGTCCATACAATGTCTAGACGGGGCGGCGCCTTACCATGGCCGGGTCTACCCAAGGGGCCCCACCATGAGCTATCCACCCGCACCACGTCGTTCCGCCGTGGCCAATGCCATTTATGGCCTGCTGAATCCCATCCCGTTTGGCTTCTTCGTCGCCGCGCTCGTCTTCGACATCATGTATGCGAAGAGCGGCACCATCCTGTGGGCGAAAGGCGCGGCCTGGCTGGTCTCGATCGGCCTGGTATTCGCGATCATTCCCCGGCTGGTGAACCTGACCCAGGTCTGGATCACGTCGCGCCGGATCAGCACCGGTGCGGATCACGTCGATTTCTGGCTGAACTTCGTGGCCATCATTGCCGCGATCTTCAACGCCTTCGTCCATAGCCGCGATGCCTACGCGATCATCCCCGGCGGCGTATGGCTGTCGGCCCTTACCGTGGCGCTCATTGCCATCGGCCACATCATCATCGCCGTGCGCTACTCCGCGGACCGGGAGTGGATCCATGGCTAAGCATCTCTACCGCAGCGCGCTGGCCATGGCCTGCGTGGCGCTGCTCGGCGCCTGCAGTGAAAAGGCCTCGCTGGATGCCTCCCAGCAATCCGGCGGCGACCCGACGCTGCCCAAGGCGCAGCGCTTTCTTGTTCCGCCCATGCAGGTACCTGATTTCGCCGGCTGGCAGAACGGCGCCATGCCTACGGTGGCGCCGGGCCTGAAGATCGAGAAGATCGCCGGCGACCTGAAGCACCCGCGTCAGTTGCTCACGCTGCCCAATGGCGATGTGCTTGTCGTCGAATCGAATGGCCCGGGCGAAGAAGCCCTGACCACGCCGAAGCAGCTCATCGCGGGCATCGTGAAGAACCAGTCGGGCAAGGGCGCCAAGGGTGGCAACCGCATCACCCTGCTGCGCAAGGGCAGCGGTAGTGGTGAGTGGGAGAAACACACCTTCATCGAGAACCTGCATTCGCCGTTTGGCGTGCAGCTGATCGGCAATACGCTGTATGTCGCCAACACCGATGCCATCGTGAAGTTTCCCTACGAGGAAGGCCAGACGGAGATCAAAACGCCGGGCGTGGAATTCACCGACCTGCCTTCCACCGTGAACCACCACTGGACCAAGGCGCTGCAGGCGAACGCGGACGGGACCAAGCTGTACGTCGGTGTCGGTTCGAACAGCAACATCACCGAGAACGGCATGGAAGTGGAGTACCGCCGTGCCGACGTGCTTGAGGTGGATGTCGCGTCCGGCGGCAGCCGCATCTACGCGTCGGGCATCCGCAACCCCACGGGGCTGCAGTGGGATGCGACCACGAACAAGCTCTGGGCCATCGCCAACGAGCGCGACGAGATCGGTGCGGACCTGGTGCCCGATTACATGACCACGGTGACCGAGGGTGCCTTCTACGGCTGGCCCTACGGCTACTACGGCCAGAACGTGGATACCCGCGTGATGCCGCAGCGCCCGGATATGGTGGCCAAGGCGATCAAGCCCGATTACGCGCTGGGCTCGCATGTCGCGGCGCTGGGCCTGCTTCTGTCGCAGAAGAATGCGCTACCGGCCCAGTATCAGAACGGCGCCTTCGTTAGCGAGCACGGTAGCTGGGATCGTTCGCCGCTAAGTGGCTATGCCGTGGTGTTCGTCGCCTTCCAGGATGGCAAGCCGGTCGGTAAGCCCGAAACGCTGGTGAGCGGTTTCTACTCGAAGGACGAGAAGCTGCTTTACGGCGCGCCGGTCGGCGTGGTGTTCGACAAGGATGGCGCGCTGCTGATTGCCGATGACGTGGGCAATACGGTGTGGCGCGTGACCGCCGCGCAGTAACCTGCCGGAACGGCACGGTAGGGCTGGCGTTGGCTGGCCTTGCCGTGGCGGGTTGGTTAGTCTCCGGTGGCGGGCGTGCGCTCGCCACGCGGAGACCGGGGTATGCGTAGAGCGTTCGTATTATTGGCCTGGATGGCGCTTGCGCTTGTCTCCATGGCTACCGCCGCCTCGACGCGTTCCGCCGAAGCCCCTGCGATAACTATCGGCTCGTCGACTGTTACGCTCAATGGCCCCTGGCGCTTCCATGTGGGCGACGATGCACGCTGGGCATCGCAGGATTACGACGATAGCGATTGGGAAACCGTGGATCTCACGCCCGCGCCAGGCGCGCACGACGGCGATGTGGGCTTGCCGGGTTACGTCACGGGCTGGAGCCAGCGCGGGCACGCAGGGTACACCGGGTATGCGTGGTACCGCTTGCGCGTGATGGTTGACGGGCAGGGTGGGAGGCCGCTCGCACTCGCTGGCCCGACACTCCTTGATTCAACCTACGAACTCTACGTTGATGGGCGGCTGGCGGGTGGTCCGGGGGATTTCTCTGGCGGGAAGGCTACGGTCTATAGCGTGCGGCCGTCCGTTTATCCGTTGCCGCAAACGTCGGGACCTGGCACGCGGACGTATCAGTTGGCGCTGCGTGTCTGGATGGATCCGCTGGATGCGGGTGATGAGAGTGGTGGGATCCATGTGGCGCCCGCGATCGGGTCGGCTGCGGCTATCGATGCGCTGTATCGCGCGCAGTGGCGGCGGACGTTTTATGGGTATGTGGTGGATGCGCTGGAGCCGCTGGCCTTCGTTGTGCTGGCTGTCGTGGCGGTGTCGGGCTATCGCGCGCGAGCGCGCTCCTGCAGGGGGCTTGGGAACGGCGGCGCGGGCGATGGGGCTGCGCTCGTTACCGATGCGTCGCGGCACATCGGCGGTGGGGCCGGTACCGCCGATGGAGGCGGCCGAATCGTTGACCGGGGCGGTGGCAGCGTCGACGGGGTTGGCCGCTACGTGTGGTTGGCCATCGCACTGGTGCTGCTCGCGCTGCTGCGTGTGAACCAGGTGCTGTTCTACTGGACGCCATTCTGGAGTTTGCGCAACTACGATATGGCGGTGACGGTGGTGCTCCGTCCGCTGGTGTTGGGTGCGTGGGTACTGGCCTGGGTGGCGTGGTTTCGCGTGGATGGGGTCGCTTGGCTTCGCCTGGGGTGGCTGCGTCCGGTCGTCGGCTTGCTTACCTTGCTCTACATCCTCACCGCATTCGCGGGGCGGCCGTGGATCATGCCCGACACGTCGGCGACCACAGGGTCCATCATCACCGCCGTGCGCCTCGCGTTCGCCGCACTCTACGTGTGGGCCATCATCGCCGGCCTTCTTCGTGACCGCGGCGTGTCGTCGTGGCTCGCCGCCTTAGCCGCCGTACTCGTCGGCATCGGCCTGTTCGCCACGGAACTTAACGCCCTCGGCATCCCAGGCATCTGGTTCCCCTTCGGTGTGGGCGTCGCACGCGGCCAATACGCCTACGCCGCCTTCATTGCGACGCTGTTCGCCATACTGGCCACGCAACGACGCCCCCGCACTCGGTAGGAGCGCGCTTGCGCGCGAAAGGTGCTCGCGTCATCCCCCCACCCACCGCCAAAAATCCCCCGCCATCTCCGCCCCCAACACATGCTCCGTCGGGTAAAGCCGCACATCGTGCGCCACCTCCAGCTGCTCGAGGAGCTTGCGCGATCGCTCCGCCCAGGCTACGGGCAGCTTCTGATCAAACCGCCCATGTCCGACGAAGCCTCGCGTTGACCGCAACGAAGCATGCGGTGCGATCAATGGCGCAATCTCCGGAAGAATGCGGCCGGCAAGAATGGCGAACGAAGCGGTCGTTGTGGGTGAGGTCAGCGCCACGCTCGCGCTCATGATCCCGCCCTGGCTGAAACCGGCAACGGTCGTCGCGCCGGCCGCGGGCTGCAGTTCGGCACGCAGTTGATCCATGGTCGCGATCAGCAACTGCCTGGACCGCTCCGCCTCTTCAGGCATGATGCGTGGGCCTTGTGGCGTAAACGACACACGAAACCACGCGAACTGGCCGGGCCCGATCACCAACGGTCCCCGCACCAAGGCGACCGCCATATCGCCGGGCGCCTGCTCGGCCAGGGTGGCAAGGTTGCCTTCGTTGCCGCCCACGCCATGGAGCATTACCAGCAGCCGCTTCGCGCCTTCCGGTACGTGCAGGCGTAGCGCGAGAGGGTAACGGCCCTCGATCAACGTATCGAATTGGCTCATGCGACACCCCACGCGTATGAGTCCATGGACAGCACGCCATACGTCATGCCGCCGGGCACCAGCGAAGGCTTGTCGTCATCGCTGCTTGCGCCCATGGCAACGAGCAGCGGCAGGTAGTGTTCTTCCGTGGGGTGGGCACGCTCGGCAGCCGGGGCGATCTGGCGATAGTCAACGAGGGCCTGCTCGTCACGGGCCAGCACGGCGCGCGTTGCCCACTCGGCAAACGCCGCGGCGTACGGCACCGAATCGCTCGTGCGCTGAATCTCGTAGAGGTTGTGCGTGAGGCTGCCAGAGCCAACCACGAGCACGCCGCGCTCGCGCAACGGGCGCAGCGCCTTGCCCAGCGCCAATGCACCACGGGTGTCGAGGTCGGCTGGCATGGCCAACTGAAACACCGGGATGTCGGCGTTGGGCAGGAGGAACCGCAGCGGCACCCACGCGCCGTGGTCGTACGGTCGAGCGGCATCTTCGGTGACCGTGAGGCCCGCGGCGCGCAGGACCTCGGCCGTTTCGCGCGCCACGTCCGGTGCACCCGGCGCCGGGTATTGCAGCCGGTAGAGCGGCTCAGGGAAGCCGCCAAAGTCGTGCAGCGTCGCGGGCCGCTCGCCGGTCATCACGCGCAGCCCCGGCGCCTGCCAATGCGGCGAAACCACCAGCACTGCACGAATGCCTTCCAGATGCGCGCCAATCCGCTGCAGGTTCGGGCCAAGCACGCCCGGGTCCAGCGCAAACGTAGGCGCCCCATGCGAAATAAACAGAACAGGTGCCAATGACATGACCAACCCTCCATCAAAGACGTGTAGGAGCGCGCTTGCGCGCGATGCTCCACCCATGACCTCAATGTATTGGTTCCAAGGAGAGTGATAAATGGCAAGATAAGAAACCAACTGTCTCGCCGTGTGAGACACTGGATTCGACCCCAAAGGACACCCGCCCATGGACAAAGTCCAGGAAATGACCAGCTTCGTCGCCGTCGTCGATGCGGGCAGCTTCGTCGGTGCTGCCGAGGCCATCGGTGCAACCAAGGCGGCGATCTCACGCCATGTGGCCGACCTGGAGCGCCGCCTGGGCGTCCGCTTGCTGCACCGGACCACCCGCCGCCTGTCGCTCACCGAGGAAGGGCGCACCTTCTACAGCCGCTCGCGTGAGCTGCTGGCCGGCATCGCCGAGGCCGAGGCCGAGCTCAGTGCGAGCAGCACCGAACCCACCGGTCTCCTGCGCATCACGGCACCCCTTACGTTTGGCGTGCTGCACCTGGCGCCGCTATGGGCTCGCTTCACGGCGGAGCACGCGCAGGTATCGCTCGACATCACCTTGTCCGATCGCGTCGTGGACCTGGTGGAGGAGGGCTTTGACCTGGCCGTGCGCATCTCGCGTTTGCCGAACTCCACGCTGGTGAGTCGGCAGTTAGGTGTGACCCGGATGTTGCTGTGCGCATCGCCGGCGTATCTCGCGACGCATGGCACGCCGCGCACGCCCGCCGAACTCGCCACACACGCAGTGCTGGCGTACAGCTACTGGCCCGACGACTGGCAGTTCACCACCGCCGACGGGCGCATTGAGCGCGTCACGGTGAAACCCTTCATGCGCAGCAATAATGGCGATACCTCACGCGTGGCGGCGCTGGCAGGGCAAGGCATCACGCTACAGCCGGATTTCATCGTGGGCGATGATGTTCGTGAAGGGCGCCTTGTCCACCTGCTGCCCACGCACGATGCGGGGACGATTGGCATCCACGCGGTGTACGCCTCGCGCAAACACCTGCCGGTGAAGGTACGGCGCATGGTCGATTTCCTGGCAGAAGCCTTCGATGGGGTTCGCTGGAGCTAGGCCCGGCGACGCAGCGTCACACCGCTGACCGCGAGGAGCCCGGCCACGATGAAGGCCATGCCCAGCCATTCGCTGGGCTTGGGCGTTTCACCGAGTACGGCCCACGCCATCAGCACGCTCAGTACGGGCACGCCCAACGATGACACCGACGCGACCGCGGTCGGGAGCCTGCGCACCACTAGCAGCCACAACGTCCACGCCAGGCTGGTAGCCAGGATGACGGAGTAGGCGAGGCCTGCAATGAACGCCGGGGTCCAGTCGATGGCGCGCTGCGGAATGACAAAGGCGACGATCGCCAGCCCAGCCGCACCGAACGCCATCTGCCACGCGGTAAAGGTGAGCGGATCGGGCTGGTGGCGCTGGAACATGCGCTTGCTGGTGACGGTGCCGAGTGCCCAACACATGCCGCCCACCAGGGCCATGAGCGTGCTGGCGGGGTTGCCGAGGCCGTGCCACGGGGCGATGACGCAGGTGAGGCCGATCGCAGCGAGGCCGAGTCCCAGCCAGTGCCTTGGTAGCGGCCGTTCGCCGAGCAGCGCCCAGGCAAGCAGTACGGCCCAGAACGGCATGGCGTAGGCCAGCAGCACGACGTGGCCCGTGCCGCCGGAGGTGAGTGCCATCTGCCCCAGTCCCTGGAACGCCGCCGTTTGCGCCAGGCCGGTGACGATGGTGCCACCGAGCGGCGGCGGGGCGAGTGGACGCCGCATCACCACCAGCACGACGAACAACAGCACGGCGCCGATGCTGTAGCGCAAGGCGGAAAAATCGAACGGCCCGGCGTAGCGAAGCACCAGCTTCATCACGATCCAGCTGAATGCCCATATGACGACCGTGGCGCCCAACGCGACCACCGCGCCCGCCGATGCCTTGCCTTCGTTCATGCCCGTCCGCTACACCACGTCAAACGGACATCTTACAGATTGCCGGCGGCATCGATCAGCACATGCTCCAGCGCTGTCATGGCAGGCGTCGGTGCACGTTGCCGGTCGATGACGTATTCCATGACGCCGAGATCGGGCAGGTCGCGTTCGAGCTTTACGATCCCCGCGGGGATGGCGTAGCCGGTGAACGCGCCGATGCCCAGTCCGGCTTCCACGGCCGCCTGGATCACCATGACGCTGCTGCTGACCACGGCGAGGCGATAGGAAATTTTCGCGCTGTCGAGTGCTGCAAAGATGCGCTCCCGGGTGATGCTCGGCGGCGGATGCAAGGCCAGCGGAAGCGGTGATTGGGTATCGCGCAGGGGTGTATTCGCACTGCCGCACCAATACAGCGGTTCGGAGCGCACCAGCGTTCCGCGGCCGCTGCCTTGCAGGCGTTTGGCGAAGACCAGATCGTGCTTGCCTTCATCGAGCTCGCGAAACAGATCGCCGCTCAACCCCGTCTTGATGGCCAGGTCGACAGCAGGGTTGCGTCTTATGAAGCTCGCCAGTGCTGCTGCGAGCCGTGACGAGGCGAAATCCTCCGGCAGCCCCAGGCGCACCGTTCCATCCAGCGGTGGCCCACACACGGCGGTCATCGCTTCGTCCATTAGCTGGAGGATGCGCAATGCGTAATGTTGCAGGGCTTCGCCCGATGGGGAGAGACGCACATTGCGGGTATCCCGCTCGAACAGCGGTGAACCGGTCAGGTCTTCCAGCCGCCGCACATGCTGGCTGATGGTCGATTGCGACAGGCACAGCTCCTCGGCCGCCGCGGTAAACCCGCCGCTTTGCGCGACAACGACGAAGGTGCGGAGCAATTCGGTCGGTAGCGGGCGCATTGGGATTCCCGATTAATCCACGCGGCAAATGTCATCAATCAAGGAGCGGGCAGCGCCTATGCTTTCCTCAACGGTTGGTGAGGCAGCGCGACCGTTCCGAACCTTTCAGCAGGCATTCGCCCAAGGCTCATCCCACGATTCGTTTTCACAAAAGGTCCCCGCCATGAAAACTCCCTCGATCAAGCGCGCCATCCTCGCTTCCCTGGTTGCCATGTCGCTCGCTACCACCGTCGCCGCGCAGGCCGCGGAAGGCGTCCAGAATATCGTCCTTGTCCACGGTGCGTGGGTGAACGGAAGTGGCTGGAAGCCCGTTTACGATATTCTCACAAAAGACGGTTACCACGTCTCCGTGGCCGAGCATCCGCTGACCTCGTTCCAGGAGGACACCACGGCGGTGAAGCGCATCGTCGATATGCAGAGTGGCCCGACCATTCTGGTGGGCCACAGTTATGGCGGCGCCATCATTACCGACGTCGGTAACGATCCTAAGGTGGTCGGGCTGGTCTATATCGCCGCGCATGCGTTGGACCAGGGCGAGACGGAAGTCTCCAACGGCAAGAAGTACCCCAGCGCAACCAGCAAGACCCCGGATATCAAGAAGACCGCCGACGGCTTCCTC
Source organism: Luteibacter aegosomatissinici (assembly GCF_023078495.1). NCBI lineage: Bacteria > Pseudomonadati > Pseudomonadota > Gammaproteobacteria > Lysobacterales > Rhodanobacteraceae > Luteibacter > Luteibacter aegosomatissinici. Next base: position 2,356,187 of record NZ_CP095742.1, read on the forward strand.
TACCTGGATCCCACCAAATACGCGGCCGACTTCGCCGCCGACCTGGCGCCGCAGCAGGCCCAGTTCGAAGCGAATGCGCAGGAACTGACCGCCGCGACGGTATTTGCCGCGCCGGCAGGACACCCGGCGTGGAAGGACAAGCCCAGCTGGTACGCGGTGGCCACGGCAGACCGGATCATCAACCCCGATCTGGAGCGCATGTACGCCAAGCGTGCCAACAGCCACACGATCGAGATCGCCGGGGCCAGCCACTCGGTGTACCAGTCGCACCCGGAAGAGGTGGCGGCGTTGATTGAACAGGCCGCGAAGACGGCGGGAGCGGCGAGGTAAAGCGACGTTTCGCCAGCCGTATTCCGACAAATGCAGCATAGCTGCCGGCCAGATCAGTGCCGGCAGCTATAGCCTTTTCAGATCGTGCGATCCCATATGGCTTTCCCTGCCGCCATGGCCCAGTCGGCGGTGTCCTTCGGAAAGATATTCCGGAAGGGGCCGGTGGTTTTCGGAATGAGTTCGACCATCTTCCCGATCATGTCCTCGGGATTCAGGCGCATCTCTGGCTTATCGAGCAGGGCATTCGTCTGCGCTTTGTACGATGCGCGGGTGGTGAAGTTCACGTCATCGTCCAGCCAGCGGTAGGCGGCCTCGACCATGCGCTCGTTGAATCCCGTGAAGAACGGCCCGGGGTTGATCGTCTGCACCTGGATACCGAATTCCTTCAGCTCATCCTGCATCGCCTCCGCGATCGCCTGGAGCGCATGTTTGGTGGCCGAATAGCTGGCCAGCATGCCAGGGCTGACCACGCCAAGGATCGAGGAGGTGAACACCACCTTTCCTTTTACCTTGTTCTTGACCCAGCGGCGTACGACGCGCTGTGTCAGGTCGAGCAAGGCGAATACGTTGACCTCGAAATTGTGCTTGAGGATCGGGATGGGGATCTCCGCGATGGGTCCGGCCTCGCCGATGCCGGCATTACTGACCAATACGTCGAAATCGAGCTTCGCGGCGGCCGCGATGTCATATGGGTCAAGCAGGTTTAGCTTGGTGACGCTGAGGTTGGGAATGCCTTCAGCGGCGGCCCTGTCGCGCAAGGCAGTGACCTGTGGCCAGGATTCGGCGGTAGCGATGACAGTGTGGCCCTTTTTGGCCAGGCCTATCGCGGTTCCTTCGCCGAGGCCGGAGCCTGCGCCGGTAATAAGGATCGTTCTGGGCACGTGGAGTACTCCTCTGGTTCAGAGGTGGTGGCCTGCCGTGCTCGATGGGAAACCTTTTGCGGCGCGGGTTCCATTGTACGTAGGTGTGGATTCGCGGATGGCGGTAGCTTCCTGCAAATCGGGTGGTTATAGCCAATGGGTAAGGCCGTTACCCCGGAGAAACCGCCTTCACGTAGGTGGCCTTTTCCCGCAATAGCGCATAGGTCGCATCGTCGGGGAATTGGGTCAGGAGGTAGCGTGGCGGCACCAGATCGCCATGCGGCTGGCGCAGTTCGGGCACGTGGGGCAGCGCATCGGCCCACTCGATTTCGAGAAGCTCGTTCCTCTGGCGGCAGAGGAGCCAGAGAAGGTCGCATTCAGGCAGGAGGGTTCGCACATCCCGTGTCCATTGGGCGGACCCGGTAATCCGCCCTGTTTCGGTATTCTGGGCCGCCCGGTAGGTCGCAACGAAGACGTCGACCTGTTCCTTGTCATGGATTTTCTCAAGCAACGTCTTCTGATCGCCGTACATCCCATCGAGACGTTTGTAGCGTGCAAGCGTCAGCCTGCGCTTAATGTCAGGCGGTAGTGGTGCCTCGAATGGCGTCCATGTGCCTTCGCGCAGGATAAAGAGCTGCGGGCTCATGGGGCGGGTATCGTTTTCGAGAATGTCCGCGGCGAGCGAAGCGATCAAGGCGATGCCATCGTCATCAAGGCTGCCGGTAACGAGAAGATGGTCGCGTGAGGGAATCATGGCGACCGGTACGCCGTGGACGGGCAGCCGATGGATCATATCCGTCAGCAGGATACGTGACGCATCGTACACGTCGTGCCAGGTCGATACCCAAACCCCGCCGTGGCGCTCCATGCCCCCGTCCTGCGTTCGGTCACGCAGGTTAGCCAATGCACGAGTGAAGGCCGATTCCTCATCGAGGCCGGCATCGCTCAGGGCGGTTGGGTTCACCGTCCGGGTCGCGTGCTCCAGATCCTGGACCAGCGTGATGGAAAGGTCGCCTGAGAAGGGCGTGGACCAGGGAAGCTTGGCGGGGCCGGCGTCACTCGTTAGCCGCGCGGAGAGTGACGCCCAACTGAACATCCCGGCATCGCGAATGACCGGCATGAGGTGCGTGGCCAAATCCCCCGGGGTGTCGCTTTGCGTCTCCGTCAGGGCGAGCACGTATTTGTCGATGACCCGGTCGCGTTCACCGCGCGCGACCTTGCCCGTGTCGGTGAACGCGTTATGCAGCATCATCGTGAAGGGGCGGCCGCCGGGTAGCTCGAACTGGATCTGGAAGCTATCAGCGTCGTAGTTGGCCGATGTGGCCTGCACCAATGACCGGGCACGCTGGATCACCCTGGCGGCAAATTCATCGCGCGACCATGCCCGCCGGCGGAATACGTCGAAGATCCCCATCCCCGTTCCTTGCTGGTGTCGATGGGAGGAAATTAGCTGACGAGGCTAGTATTGCCAAGGTGGGCTTTTCCGCCCACGACGCCCCCACTTTCTCAGCAAAGCCTAAGCCGGCCGCGCTTTAATCAAGGTGCTGTCAAATGGTCGTGGACCTGCCTGGTGCAGGGGGAGGCATTATGCGGGCCCTGGGCGTTCGTTCGGCACTGCTGCTGATACTGGCGATTCCGCTTCCGGCCATGGCGGGCGGCGGACCCTTCGGTATCGATCATCGGGTGAGCTACGACAACAGCGGGATCTGGAAACGATCCAACCAGAACATCCTCCGCTACGGCACGATCCTCACCGTGGGGCTTGGCGCGCTGGCACTGGGCGACAACGACAAGGAGGGCGATACGTTCTGGCGAGCGGTGGATTCCACGATCATGACGGTCGGCGCGACCACGGTCATGAAGTACACCTTTCGCCGTGAGCGCCCCTCGCGAACGGATGACCCGGACCAATGGTTCAAGGGAGGCAGCCAGAACCACAGCTTCCCCAGTGGCGAGGTCGCGCTGATCTCGGCCGCCGTCACGCCGTTTATCGTGAATTACCGGGAAGACCACCCCTGGGTTTACGCGCTGGCCTTGCTGCCTGCGTACGACGCAGTGGCCCGCGTAAAGGTACGCGGGCACTGGCAAAGCGATGTGCTTGTCGGCGCTGCGCTGGGCACCACGATCGGAATCTGGAGTTCCCGGCGAACCGAATCGCCTATCGTCCTGAGCTGGTTGCCGGGCGGTTTCCGAGTCGGATTTATCCATCACTTCCGCTAACGGTTCAGAAATCCCAGATCACCGGCACCCAGCGGAACGTATCGCCATTCAACACGACGCGTCCTACGGACGGGAAGGGTAGGTGTGTCGCCACCAGCAACGAGCCGGTTTCCGCCATTTCGTTGAACAGGCGCACACGAACGCGCTCGGCTTCTTCGGGATCGTGCTCGAAGCCGTTGAACCAGTCGGGGTGGTCGAACGCGACCGGGAACATGGCATCGCCGGCGAAGGTCAGGCGCTCGTTGCGCGAGGCGATATCGACCACGCAATGGCCGGGTGTGTGGCCGCCGGTCTTGCGTGCGACCACGCCCGGCGCGACCTCATACGAGGCATCGAAAGTATGGATGCGGTCGCGATATTCGCTGGCGAAGCGTTGTGCCGTCGAACGCAGTACCGGCGGCACGGCAGCCGGCATCGACGTATGCGTGAAATCCGGGGCTTCCCAAAAAGCCAGCTCAGTAGCAGTGACATGGATGCGAACGTCAGGGCGCAGGCGTTCCTTCACGCCATCGACCAGTAAGCCACCGACATGATCCATATGCATGTGCGTGATCACGATATCGGTGACCGATTCAAGATCGATGCCGGCGTGCGCCAGGCGCTGCGGGAACTGGCCGGCACGCGGGAAATCCGGGAACTGCACGCCCAGGCCGGCATCGACCAGGATGGTCTGCTCGCCTGTGCGTACCACGAGCACATTCAACGGCCAATCGAACTTGTCCGGCGGCATGCACATCGAGCCGAGCCAGTTCGACAGGTCGGCCGGCGCGGCATTCGTCGCCATGGTCACGGTAGGTAGCGGAAGGACGCCATCGCTGACGACCAGGACATCGATATCGCCCACCTTGACGGCATAACGGGACGGAACGAGTTCTTCGGTGGCGCGCGTGGCTGGGCGTGTGGCGTTGGCTACGGCAGACATGGTGAATCTCCAGTGGGGGACGCCTGCATCGTAGGCTGCGATGAAAAACACCAGTAGATCCGCCGGACACGCCAAAGTGTTGCCCGCCACGCACCAAAAATAGCCGACAGCTACAAGCCACGGGCCTCTCTAGGAGCGCGCTTGAGCGCGATCCCCAGCACACGCTGCGCCTCGGTAACTCCGTACTTCTACTGACCCTGCCAAAGCATTCCTACGCTCGCACAGCGGGCCGCCCACCAACACCATGGATGACGCATCCCGCATGGCCCGCCCACAGGAGAGATCACATGCACATCCTGCCCCTTGTACCGATGTGCCTGGTCGCCGCAATCGCGGCATGGTCCATGCCCGAAGCAACGCTTGCCCAGGCGGCAGCACCCGCCGCGGCCTCGACGGTGCATGGCACGGCGTACGAGCTATCTCGCCAGAAAGAAACTGAATCGGTCACCGTCACGCAGATCGACCGGAAGACGCGCTTCGTGACCCTGAAGAGCGAGAAGGGCGACGAATTCACGATCGAGGCCAGCCCCGAGGTGCGCAACTTTGCCCAGCTCAAGGTGGGCGATGTGGTCACGATCACCTACGAGGCGGCAACCGCACTGGAGATCCTGCCGGCCAATGGCGGCACGCTCGGCGTGGAGAGCGCGATGGATAGTGCCCGGTCCGAACCCGGCGCCAAGCCAGGCGGCGTGGTGGGTAAATCCATCTCCGTGACCAGCCGGATCAGCGCCATTGACCTGGCCGCCCACACCGTGACCCTGACCGGTCCGGATGGTAAGCAACGCAGGATCGAGGTGCATGACCCGGCACGCCAGGCCCGGATGAGCAGCCTGAAGGTGGGCGACCTGGTCAGGATGACGTATGTGGAAGGCGTGGCCATCCAGGTCACGCCCAAATAGGATGCGTCCGAATTGATCTGGGATCAGAAGTGCGCGCGCAAGGTGACGCCCACCAGGCGCGGATCACTCGGCTGGCCCAGGATCAGGCCCGAATTGCCCGTCTGCACGGTGAGTGCCGTGACGTAATTCCGGTCGAACAGGTTGCGGGCGAACACATCCACTTCCCAGTTATCGTCAAACCGGTAACCGATGCTGGCGTTGACCACCGCGTAGCCTGCGATGCGGGTATAAATCGAGTTGGCCGTATCGGAGTTGTAGTCGCTGCGCGCGCTGGTGTCGGCATGGACGAGGAATGCGTCGCTACCGATGGGCAGTTCGTAATCGAATCCGAGTGAGCCAGCCCACTTGGAGAGCCCCGCGAGTGGCAGGCCCGTGAGTACATAAGCGCCCGGCGTATCCGGGTTGCCGCGCGGGTTTGAGGTTTTGATCGCCAGGCTCGCCGGCACGACCAGCGGCTGGCAACCGCCCGTTGCATTGGGGTTCTGCCATTCCAGCGGGCAGGGGCCCTTGGGATAATCCGTGTACTTGCCATCCGCGTACGCGAACGACGCGCGCACGGTGAAGCCCCTGAAGAGCAGCGCGGCAAAATCGCCCTCAACGCCCTGCACCCGCACCTCCGGGATATTCGCTGGGTATGTGCGGATGGCGGCCGTTTCGGTGCTGGAGGTGATATTGGCCTGGTAGTTACGCACCACGGTTCGATAGGCGGCAAAGTTCGCCGTGGCGCGGCCATTCCACCATGCCGATTTCAGACCGGCTTCCGCGGTTCGGTTTGTCTCGTCCTTGATCACCGCGGTGGCCAGCACCGGGTTGTTCGCGGCATCCAGCGGCAGGCCGGACATATTGAGGCCGCCGGACTTGTAGCCGTAGGCGTAGCCTACGTAACCCATCAGGTTGTCGGTGAACTGGTACGACAGGTTCAGGCGCCCCGACGGATTGCCGCCATTATCCGAGGCGCGATAGCTCTGCGGCCGGAACAGCGAGAGTTTGGCATTGTCCTGGATGCTGCCGGGTGTTGTCGGCAAGCCGCCGGACACCGTCGTCGAGTACGTGCCGTTCTTGTCTTCGTACGTGTAACGCACGCCGACCGTGCCAATGAGCTTATCCGTGAAGTGGTAGTTCACTTCACCAAAGGCCGCGTAGCTTTTCATTCGGTAATGCGAATCGCCGTACTGGCCATACCCATCGGCCAGGTTATCCGGCATGCGCGGGAAGCTCGTCGTGCTCACCAGCCAGTAGGTTGCGGCTGGCCCGTAAATGCTGATCGGCTTGCCGTTGATTTCCTGGGTGTAGAAGTAAAGGCCGCCGACGTAGGTGAAGGGGCCATCGCCGTTCGATGCCACCCGGAACTCCTGGCTGTACTGATCCTGGCGCGACGGAATGCGCTGTACCAATTGGATGGGCACACCGGTGTAGTCGCGGTCGTTGGCGACATCCCATTTCCAGTAGCGCCATGCCGAGATCGAGGTCAGTGTCACGGGGCCGACATTCCAGTCGGCATTGAGTGAGACACCACCGTCCTGGGTATCGATATGCAGCGGCGCATCGATATCGGTGAGGCGATCGTAGATGTTGCGGCTGGGTGGTGAATACGCGGGCAAGCCGTGCGCCGGCAGGTTTGCTGCCAGGCCCTCGAATTGCCGCGCCGCGCTGCGCAGGCTGCTGCCGACGCGCAGGTAATTCTGCGTGCAGCAATCGGAATCCAGGTTGGATACATCGCCGATCAGGCGGATATTCAGGCTGTCGTCCGGTTTGAATAGCAACTGGCCGCGCACGGCGTAATTGTTCAGTTCGTTCTCGTCCTTGCCGGTGGTCACGTTGTGTAACGTGCCATCGCGCTCGGTGTATTGCACGGAGAGCCGGCCCGCGACGGTCTGGGTCAGTGGGCCCGATACCGTACCTTTGGCCTGCACGAAGCCTTGTTCGCCCAGGGATATCTCGCCACTGCCTTCAGGCTGGAACGTGGGCAGGCGGCTGGTGATGTTGATTGCGCCGGCGGTGGTGTTCTTGCCAAACAACGTGCCCTGGGGTCCGCGAAGCACCTCAATCCGGTCGATATCGGTGAAGTCGAAAGCGGCCGTCGCCGGGCGCCCGTGGTAAACGCCATCCACATAAAAACCCACGCCGGGTTCGATACCGTCGTTCGCTGCGCTGACTGAAAGGGTATTCGAGCCAAGGCCGCGGATCGTATACGCCGTGTTCCGTGGATTGGCCGAGTTGTAGTACAGCGACGGGACCAGCAGGCTGAGCTGCTGCGTGTTCACCGTATACGAGCGATCGAGCCATTCGCCGCTCACGACGGAGACCGCCAATGGCACCTTCTGCAGGTTTTCGTCACGTTGGCGAGCGGAGACGGTGACGCTTTCGAGCGTCGTCACGTCCTTCTTGTCCTCGGTGGGCGTTGCCGGACCCGTCACCTCCTGGGCCGTTACTGCGACTACAGGGCACAGCAGCGCCATGGCGCCGAAGACAAAACGTTTCATGGTGTCTCCCCAATCCCCGAACCCGGCAGGGCCGGGACGCCTGACAGCGATATAAAGCGGCCTATACAGCGAGCCTGAGGCTACAAGAACTTGCGGGCAAGGGCATGTAAATTCCTGCTCCCGGGCTGGTCGGGCCGGCGGCCCCAGGGCTAGACTCGGTCGATCCTCTCCGACGGCCGCCGCATGCTTCGCTACGAAGGCTCCCTCTGGCTTACCGATGGCGCGCGCCGCTGGGGTGGGCCGGACCGCGTCGAACTGCTGTTCCAGATCGCCCGGACGGGCTCTATCACCGCGGCCGCCAAGGCCGTGGGCATGAGCTACAAGGGCGCGTGGGATGCGGTCGAGGCCATGAACCAACTGGCGGGCGAGCCGCTGGTCCTGCGGGCCACGGGCGGTAAGGGCGGGGGCGGCGCCACGCTCACCCCGCGCGCCGAGCGTCTTATCGTTTCCTTCCGCAGCATCGAATCGGCGCATCGACAGTTTGTCGAACACCTGGCCTCGCTTGGCGATGAGGCCACCCAGGATATCCACCTTCTAAGGCACCTCACCATGCGAACCAGTGCGCGCAACCAGCTTGCCGGCGTTGTCGATCGTGTCCAGCAGGGCGCGGTGAACGACAGCATCACCATCAGGACCACGGGCGGCGCCGCATTGGTGGCGACCGTTACGCGCGAGAGCACCGATCACCTCGCCCTTGCCCCTGGTCGCCCCGTGATCGCATTGATCAAGGCCAGTTGGATCATCCTTGGGTTGCCGGGCGAGGGGCGTCTATCCGCGTCCAATCAATTGCCCGGCACCGTGGCGCGCATTCATCCTGGTGCGGTCAACACCGAAGTGAGCATCGACATTGAAGGCGGTGGCACCGTGACGTCGATTATTACGAAGGACAGTGCCGAGAGCCTGGGGCTTGTCGAGGGTATGGCGGTTCTTGCGATCTTCGATGCGGCCTCTGTCATTGTCGGTGTCACAGACTGATTAGCGATACTCGGCAGCACGATTTGCCGAACAGGTCACACCGTTAATGCGCGTGGGTCGCCAGCATGAATGGGATATCGCATCCCTGTGCTTCCCCACGCCAACGGAGACCTGCGACATGAAGACCCTGCTTGCGTTAGCCCTTGCCTCGGCGGGTTTGTTCAGCGCCCAACCCTCGCTTGCCGCGTCGACCGGCTACGTGGGCATATTCACGGGCGGGCCCATCTACAAGAATCAGAGTGCCAGCCTGACCGAGCTCAGCCAGTCGGGTTTCGATGAAGTGATCGTGTGGAGCGTGGAAGTCGCCGCCAATGGCGACCTTAACCTCAATGGCGAATTCCCCATTGTTTCGAATGGCAGCTATATCGGCGACCAGACGCACGCGGGCTTCCCCAATACATTGGCCAGCCTCAAGGCGGCCGGCGTCAAGCGCATCACCTTCAGCATCGGCTCGTCCAATGTCGGCGATTTCCAGCACATCAAGGCGCTGGTCAACAGTACGGGTGCCAACGGTGGTGTCGGCTCGTCAGGCATTCTTTACCGAAATTTCCAGGCACTAAAGGCGGCCATTCCGTCGATCGACGCCATCGATCTGGATGACGAAAACAGCTACGACACGGCGTCCACCGTGAGTTTCTCAGTGATGCTAGGCAAGCTCGGCTACCACGTGATGCCCGATGCCTATACCAATGCCTCGTACTGGACGGGGGTCGTCTCGCAGGTGAACCAGCAGCGCGCTGGCACCATCGATGGTGTGCATCTTCAGGCGTATTCCGGCGGTTCCGGTAACAACCCCTGCTCGGGCTGGAACTTCGGTGGCGTACCGGTTTACCCGGGTATTGCCGATACGACGGTGTCCGGTGGCCTCTCCGTGCCGTCAGCGCAGAGCAAGATCGCCAGCTGGGAAGGGCAGTGCGGCATCACCGGCGCGTTCCTGTGGCTTTACGACGATGTCGCCGGCAAGACCTATAACGGCGGTACGTTGTCTGCCGGTTATGCCGGGGCAATCTCGGCGGGGCTTACGCCGGGTAGTTGATAAGCGCCGTTTGAGCGCGGCATTCATTCGCGCCGCGGGAGTCGACCAGGGCAGTTTGCGAACTGCCCTGGTTGCTATACGTCAGGCGCTCAGTGCCTGCTTCAGGAATGCCCAGGTCCGATCGTTAGCGGTACGGGCAGCCTCCGCGTTGTAGTGCGTGCCGCCGTGCCGCGAGAACGCGTGATTGCATCCCGGGTAGCTGTAAATCGTGACATTGGGCTTGCCAGCAAGTGCGGCTTTGATGTCGGCCTGCGCTGCCTTCGTAATGAATTCATCTTCGTCGGCCAGGTGCATGATGAGGGGCGCCGTGACGGCGGGTGCCTCATCGAGGTATTTCTCCGTGTCGCCGCCATGGAATGCGACGACGGCATCGACGTTACTCCGCGCAGCCGTGAGGAAGGCCATCAATCCGCCGAGGCAATAACCCATCACGGCCACCTTGCCGGTGGAGCGGGGCAGGTGCCTGGCTGCATCGATCGTTGCGACGACATCCGTAACGCCGGCATTGCGATCGTAAGCCATGTAGAGTGCGAGGCCCGCCTTCCAGTCGGCTTCGGAGGTGACGCTCAGGTCCACGCCCGGCTGCTGCCGCCAAAACAGATCGGGTGCGATCGCAATAAACCCCTGTTCGGCGAGGGCGTCGCAGGTCTGGCGGACGTCATCATTGACGCCGAACACTTCGTGTAGCACCACGACAGCCGGTGCTTTATCTGCGGCAGGGTAGGCGACGTAAGCGTTGAAACTGCCGGCGTCCGTCTTGATCGTTATGGCGTTGTGCATGGCGATAACCTGTGGGCTGGATAACCGCGTAACCATTCACCGGCGTGCCGCGCGGCGCTTGGCGAAAGCGGGTGGCGTTTGGTTTGATTTCCTGCGCCAGGGCGATCCGGTGTGATTGTGTATCACCGGACGTCGGCGTATGTTGCGCACCACGTTACGCGAATCCGCGTTCCTGAGACCCCATAGCCATGCCGCCCACGAAGTAAATCAGTGCCGGATCGCAACGTCCCAGGGCGTACCGCGACCGGATTGGCACAGAGCTCGCGTCCAACCTTTCCTTGACGATACCGCAGCGCAAGCCGCGGCGCGTCTGACCCTGCCTCTTTTTTACCTCATCCGCTCCTGATGGCGCGGTATGAGCCCTTGCGTTCTTCACTCACATAAGGACATCCAGCCATGACCTGGCTAATTGCTATCGCAGTGGCCGTCGTCGTACTGATCGTGCTCGTTATTGCGTCACGCATGATTGTCTACATCCCCAATGACCGCGTCGGTGTCGTCGAGCGGCTGTGGGGTGCACCTTCTGTCGTTCGCGGACTGATCGCGCTAAACGGAGAGGTGGGTTACCAACCGACCGTGCTGCGCGGCGGCCTGCATTACTTCTTTCCGTTCCAGTGGCGCGTCCACAAGGTGGACCTGGTCACCATCCCCCAGGGCGAACTTGGCTACGTCTTCGCGCGCGATGGCCGTGATCTCGAGGAAGGCCAGGCGCTCGGCCGTACGGTGCCGACCGGCATCGAGGATGTCGATGCGTTCCTGCGCAATGGTGGCCAGAAGGGCCCGCAGCGCACGGTACTTCGCGAAGGTACGTATGCTATTAACGTCGCGCAATTCGCCATTATCACGGCATCGCGGGTCCATGGCTTGCTGCTTTCCGAAGAGGAGCGCGGCACCATCGATCACATGGGCAGCGTGCTGCAGGAGCGCGGCGGCTTCCAGCCAGTCATTATCGGCGGCCGCCGCGAGAACGCCTCGGCCCAGGCCGACGACACGAGCAATGACATGCTCGGCGTGGTAACCGTGCACGACGGCCCGGTGCTCCCGCCGGATGAAATCGTCGCGTCGCGCGTGGGCCAGGACCCGGCGGAGAAGGCCACCTTCCACAACAACTTCCAGAATATCGATGCCTTCCTGCGCGCCGGTGGTAACCGCGGCCGCCAGCACCAGGTACTGGTCGAGGGTACCTATTACATCAATCGCCTGTTTGCGACGGTGGATTACATCGCCAAGACCGTGGTGCCGGTAGGCTTCGTGGGCGTGGTGGTCTCGTATATCGGCACGATCGGCACCGATCGCTCCGGTGAGGGTTATTCGCATGGCGAGCTGGTGGATAGCTCGTGCCGTGGCGTGTGGAAGGAGCCGCTGCTGCCTGGCAAATACGCATTCAACACGTACGCGGGCAAGATCCAGCTTGTGCCGACGACCAACTTCATTTTGAAGTGGACGCCGGAAGTAACCAACCTGCACAAGTTCGATGAGAACCTTTCCGAGGTCTCGCTGATTACCAAGGATGCGTTCGAGCCGTTGCTACCGCTCTCTGTGGTCGTGCATATCGATTACCGCAAGGCGCCGCTGGTCGTGCAGCGCTTCGGCGACATCAAACGCCTCGTGGACCAGACCCTCGACCCGATGGTAAGCGCTTACTTCAAGAATATCGGCCAGACCAAAACGCTGATCGAACTGATCCAGAACCGTGCCGAAATCCAGCACGTAGCGGGCGTGGAGATGATGGGGCGTTTCGCCGCCTACAACCTGGAACTGCAGGAGGTGCTGATCGGCACGCCGCATGGCAGCACGGGGAATGCCTCGGGTGCCCGCATCGATGCCATCCTCAACCAGTTGCGTGATCGCCAGGTGGCGATCGAGCAGGTGGCCACGTTCGAACTGCAGGAGCAATCGGCGGCCAAGGAGCGTTCACTGCGCGAGGCACGCGCCAAGACCGATATCCAGGCAGAGCTCACCAATTCGATGATCCATATCGAGATCAAGAAGAACGTCGGTGATGCCAATGTCGTGGAGGCCACGAAGCGCGCGAACGTCATCGGTATCGACGCCGATGCCGAGCGCCGCCGCCTCACCGCCGAAGGCGACGGCCGTGCCTCGGCCATTGCGGCGGTGGGTAAGGCGGAAGCCGAAGCCATCCAGGCCAAGTCGCAGGCGCTGACCGGGGAGGGCGCTCGCCTGCAGCTGATCAACACCCTGGGTGCCCAGTTCGCTGAGGCTATCCGCGATGGGCAGATCGCGATCGTGCCGAAGATCTCGCTGGGCGGCGGCGAAGGCGGCGCGAACGGGTTGGGTTCGCTGATTCAGCTGGCCAGTTCGTTGCTGGCCGAGCGGGCGGATGCCGGTATACCGGAAGGGAAGGGGCTGGCTAACGTTTAAGTCGACGGAACGGTGACGTTGCCGGTCATGGCTGGCCATGCCCGCAACGTCATCTTGACCACGCAGGTCATCTGTTCGCGTGATGCGCCGCTGGCCGCCTGCACCGCAAGGCCATGGACGACGGCGCATACGTAGCGGGCCAGGGCATCGGGGTCGATGTTTGCTGCGATCTCCCCGGTGCCCTGTGCCGCCCTGAATCGTTCAGCGAGCGGCTCGTAGCCAGCAAGGCGCGCCTGGGCAAGCGGTTCGCGCAAACCTTCGCCCTGCGTTCCGCACACGAGCGCGCCCTGGATGAACAGGCACCCATGGACGCGATCCGGGCGGATCTGGTCCTCGACGCTGTCGCGCAGGAAGCGCTCGACGGTTTCGGCAGCGGTGGGAGCAAGGAGTGCGCCCTTCAACAGGGCGCCGCGCTCTTCTTCGTAGCAGGTGATGGCTTGCCGGAACAGCCCTTCCTTGCTGCCAAACGCGGCATAGAAACTCGGCGGGTTGATACCCATCGCACCGGTAAGGTCCGACAGCGTCGCGCCGTCGTAGCCCTTGGCCATGAAGACATCGATCGCCTGGTTCAGTGCTGTTGTGATGTCGAAGCCTCGCGGCCTGCCACCCGCCATCTCTTATCTCCGCTGGTTATGTAGCAAATAATACAGATTTTTCTTGACGCCGGGGTCGAGCGCCCCTACCTTGTGTAGTCATTGCTACATAACTATACGCCACCGCCCTGCGGGTGCGCTTTTTACTGGAAATCCGATGTCTTCTCTTTCTGACCGGCCCGTTATCGGGCCGCAGGCCGCCCTGCGCGAGTGGCTGGCTGTGGGCGCCGTCGCCCTTGGCACGTTTGCCCTCGTGACCAGCGAATTCATCCCCGTGGGCTTGATTACCCGCATGTCGGCGGATTTCGGCTCGCCGGAGGGCGCCACGGGCCTGATGATGACCGTGCCTGCGTTCGCCGCCGCGATCGCCGCGCCAGCGGTCATGCTTGGTGCAAAGCGCATGGACCGGCGCATCATGCTTTGCCTGCTCAGCGCCTTGTTGATGCTGTCGAACCTGGTGGTCGCGCTTGCCCCCAGCCTGGGCGTCGCCTTGTTCGGGCGCGTGCTCCTTGGCATCGATGTCGGTGCGTTCTGGGCGATCAGCAGCATTGTCGCGGCCAAGATCGTTCCGGCCGCTTCCGTGGCCAGGGCCAGCGCGATTATCTTCGCCGGCATCTCGCTCGGCTCCGTTGTGGGCGTGCCTGCCGGCGCGCTGATCGGAAGTGCGTTTGGCTGGCGTGCCGCGTTTGAAAGCGTTGCCGCGTTTGGGGCGCTCGTACTCGTGGCGCAGCTTGTATTGCTGCCGCGGCTTCCCCCGTCCGAAGTCGTCACGGTCAGGCACCTGGCAAGCATCTTCCGTATTCCCAGCGCGCGGCTTGGGCTGCTTGCGTGCTTCCTCGCCTTCGCCGGCCAGTTCGCCGCCTACACGTACATGGGTGCGTTCCTTGAGCACGTCACGAAGATGCAGCCGGCGTTGCTTTCCTCGTTGTTGCTGGGATACGGCGTCGCAGGCTTCGTGGGCAACTTCGTCGGCGGGGCCTTGTCGCATCGCGGTCCGCGGGTGACCTACGCAGGGGCCGCCGCGGCCCTGGGTCTTTCCATTCTTTTGCTGACGCTGGGCGGCCAGTCGCAGATGATCGCATCCATCGCCGTGCTGGCCTGGGGCTTCGCGTTCGGCGCCCTGCCCATTGCTACCCAGGGGTTCATGGCCCGTGCGGCGGCCAAGGAGCTGGAAAGCGCCAGTGCGGTGTTTGTCTCCATCCTGCAGATGGGCTTCGCGGTTGGCGCGTTCGTGGGCGGCCGCGCGGTCGATACCGTGGGCCTGCCAACGACGCTGATCGGCGCCGCGGTAGCCTCGATCGCTACCGGCTTCCTGATCATGCAATTTGGGCGCATCGAGGATGCAAACACCGATGGCGACGCCCAGCTCGATCCCGTGGCGTGAGGCCGATCAGTTGCTCGTGGTCGGCAACATCGCCAGGTGAATCAACGGAAACGGACGGCCATCGCTGTCCGTTTCCGAGCGTCCGGTCACTTCGAAACCCTTCGCCTTGTAGAAGCCGAGCGCGTCCGGGTTCTGTTCGTTCACATCGACGCTCAAGGGGCCCTTGCGTGTGACGGCATGCGCGATCAACGCGCTGCCACCACCGTGGCCGGCATGGGCGGGGTCGATGAAGAGGGCTTCGAGCTTTGTGCCGTCCAGGCCCATGAAGCCGAGTGGCTGGTCGTTTTCATCGGCCAGTACCCATACCTCCAGCATCACCAGGGCGGCATCGCGCACGGCAGGGATGAGTGCTTCGATATCGGCTTCGCTCAGGAACGTGTGTGTGGCACGGACGGAGCGCAGCCAAAGGGCGAGCAGGGCGGCACTGTCGGTCGGTGCGGCGGGTCGAATGTGGATCATGACGTTCAATTTCCAAGGCTGGTATCCTCCGCCGTTCTAAGGAGGGGATGCCAGCATGACGGGACCGTGGGCAATCATTGCAGGGGCGCTGATTCTAGTCGTTGGATACATCGGCTACCACGAGTACGTGCGCCATCGCGAACTGGCCGAAGCGAAAGCGGTGCTCGAGCAGCTCAGGCAGGACGCGCCATCTCCACAGTCGGTTTGGGTGCGGCCACCCGATCCCCGCGTCGCCGCTGAGGCAGGCAGGACGCGCCGTGGCCGCTTGCTCGGAACGGATGAGCGCTGTATCGGTGGCCTGGTGGTGCTTGTGAAGGGGAGCGCGTATACCGGCACCAACCTGCGTTGTGAGAACGGGCGGGTGTTTCCTTAGTCCGGTCGCTCGATGCTCGCGCCGTGCATTGACGTCTTCACGGGACGTTCGGCTCTTCATGACGCCGGGTGGGCGAGCGTGGAGCCGTCCGTACGCTGACGGGAGACCGGCATGAGAGCGTTATGGGTGTTTTTGGCACTGTGGGTGCCCTTGGCTGCGTGGGCGCAATGGTCATCGTTTGATGCCCGTGATCACCAGGTCGTCGATCCCTTTGCGGTTGGCGCTTGCAGTGATGCGGCGAGCCAGGAGGTGCGCTCACGAGTGCCGTCGGCCGGCGGCGTCAAGGTCAGCCGCACTGATGCTTCCGTTTCCGGCGAGAACAGGGTGGATGTGTCTGGGGAGGGAAGCTTCGCCGGTGCGGGTAGCCAGGCACAGACGTTTACGTTTCGCTGTACCTATGACGTGAAGTCAAGGACCACGTCCGGCGTAACTGTCCTCCTTTGACCATGCGTCTTAGCTTCCTACATAGCGTGTGGCGCTACTGGTGCACCGTCCGAATACGTGCTTGTTGCCAGCAGAAACACCGAGATAGGGGGGAGGGCGGCGGCCTCGGCCTCATGCCCCGGAAGCAGGTACCAGTAGTTCCCACCGATCAGGGGTGAGCCTGGCAAGTTCGCACCCCATGTCGCGCCATCTTTGGCAGGCACGTAAAACATCACGTGCGCCATGTTGTGGTCGCCTTGCGCGGATAGATACGCGTTCTTCGACATCATGTAGCACATAGCGCCGGCCTGGAGCGGCGGGATTTCCTTTGTGCGCAGGGCCGTCTTGATGCGATCCATGACTTCCGCGTCGGTCTTGCCGGCAAGCGTCAGGGCAGTGCGGAGCTTGAGCAGCGCCGTCATGGTGGGCACCGCGGGCGGGTTATCGCACGCGGCGGCCAGGATCTTCGGGTCCCAGCGCTCCGGCCAGTCAGGGGCGCCGCCAAACCCGCGGCCCACGTAGCAGACGAAGCCGTTGGTTCCCGTTACTGCCGTTTCGTAGCCCTTGCGGGTTAGCACCAGAACGGTGGCGTCCTTGGAAATCGATTCGGGGGCGGCACTCCTGGCCAGGGTGATTTCCGCCGCCTTGTCCATCAGGTAGGCGTCGACGGGTGCCATGCCGGGGTTGTCTTTGGCGTGCAGTGGCGCGCCGGTTAGGGCAAAAAGGAGCGCCGCGGAACAGGCGGCGGCGCGGCCGAGTTGGCCGATCCGGGCCATGCCGGGACGTAACGGGGCGAAATGGATGTTCATTCGGGGTTCTCCTGGATGGCGGAGGTCGCCACATGTAGGCGTCGAATGAGCAGGCTGGAAATCGACACCCTGAAGCGCGTCGCTGGCAGGATATTACCCGGGCGTTGTTCGCCAGTGTCAAACGCGGTCGATGGCGCCGAGTAATGCCAACAGGGCTCGCCCGATGCCCGGTATGACGGTTACCTCTGACCGGGAGAGCAATCTGCTAACCCCATGGGCCGCAGCTGCTATCTGGACGAAGCCGTGGCGCGACGCCACCCCGTGCACCAGGTGCGTGCGGAATCGCGCCTCGTCGACATCGCTATCGAGGAGGGCATGACCGATCGCCATCGCATCCATTGCCATCTGGGCGCGGGCAAGTTGGCGTTCTTCGTCTATGACATCCATGCTTGCAGCGTACGACTGCTCGCATGGTGGCGGGATCCATCGGTCGGCCTATGCCGTTCTTGGTACCAACGGCATGGGAGGGAAGGGCATTCACAGCAGGGCAGCTTGCATGGTGCGCCAGAGCGATGACGTGAAGCAGCAACAAGTGAAGGACCAAAAATGAAGAGCATGATGGTACGACCCACACACGGTATCATTTTCGTTCTGGATCCTACGAACACGGACGCCGTAATCCCTGAATATGACCCTGAGAAGGTCGTGAGTTCCACAAGCACTTGCGTATCTGTCGCGACTCAAGCCGCTGTTGACGGAGAGACGGAGGTTTTCCTGGGGCTAGACGTGCCAGAGATCGATGAGCTTCTGCAGGTCGCTGTATGCGACATCTCGTTTCCGAATGGTCACGTGGCATTGACGGATTCGGGCGTCGATCGATTCTTCAATCTTATGATCGGCGGCTCGCACGCCACAGTGGTTGTGTGGGTCGACTCGATGGACGGACCCACCCGCGTAGTTATTCAAGTCAAATCTGTGCGATCCCGGTAGCGAACGAACCGTTGCCGGGCATCCAGCTACATCTCTGGTTGACGTCACTCGCCGGCCCAGGGAAGACTCGCGCCGGCGACGGGCGGCATGCCGAGTTCTTTCTGTAGTGCCTCATCAACGTCGCAATAGCGCGTCGCGGCGTCGACTACATGGTCGAAGTCGAACGAATGCGGCGCATCACCAGCACCATCGTCGGAGTGGTCGACCAGCCGATAGAACGTGAAGTGCACCTTTTCCGTGTCACCAAACGATTTACCGAAGTCACGGTCGGCGATGACCAGTTGGGTGCCCGTAGCGTCATTGCTATGGAAGATGCGGAAGGTATGCAGCGTGCAATCTGCACCCCCCGACGTCGTCAGGCCAAGCTCTTCGGGCTGTTCCTTCTTGGGGTTCGTGGGATCACGGACAAACACCGGTATCGCAGCGAGGGTGACGGCGCCATTGCTAACCGGGCCATCCGCGTACACATTCACGACGTTGTAACCATGGGCGTTCCCGTTATCACGCCATGCCGACACCAACGTATAAGGCTGACCATCCAGCTTGACGTGATTTATTCCAGGCCCGAACTGAAGAACGACCGGCTTCTTTGGCAGTTGGCCAGGCCCGGGATGTCCCGTGGGTAGCACCGCAGCGACGGCGAACACGGCGCTGGCCAGGACTGGGTTCATTGATCCGTTGCTCCACTGCACACCGAAAGAGCCCAATGATACGCACGGCGAAAGCCGAGCGGTTTTGCCAGAAGTGACCATTGCGTCGGGAGCGTCTTGAGGCTTACCGGGGTCCGGTGGTGCAGCTCGAAAAGGGCTGGGTTTTGGTGGGGTAGCCCGGACGCACCCGGCTCCGTTAGCGCGCGGACCTCAGCAAGCAAACCACGCAGATGATCATGCGGCGCGTTTGGATGGGTGAGGAGTGGTGTCGCGTTAACGTGACATTTTGGCTAAATGTCGTATATTCGAGACATGATTACGCCAGATCCCATCCTCCAACCCCTTCGCGACCTTGGCCAGATGCTTAAGGATGCGCGCACCCGCATGGGCATGACTCAGGCTGCGGTCGCGCACGCGGCAGGGGTAGGGCGCCAGAAGTTGATAGAAGTGGAGCAGGGTAAGCCATCGGTCGCGATGGGCACGTATGCGGCGGTGATGCGCGCCCTGAACCTAATACCGACTGCCGGCGAGCCACTGGTCGCCATTGACGAGTTTCCGCAGCTGAAACGGCTCGCCTGGAATCGACCGGGTAAGCGAACTATTCCCGAGCCGGACGCACTTGCCCTTTACGAGCGAAATTGGGATCTCGTGGATCGGAACGAGATGAACGATAAGGAGCGTCGTTTACTCGACGACCTCGTAAATCGATACGGAAATGGGGTACTGCATGTTTGAGAGGCCACATCACCAGCGTATAGCGCACATCCTGCGCGCTTTGGATGGAAAGCTGCTAAAGGACGCTAAGTGCTACTTCGGCGGCGGCACAGCGATCGTCCTGCAGTGTGGCGAATATAGAGAGTCGGTCGATATAGATTTTCTTTGCGCAGATGCGGCTGGGTATCGAAGCCTGCGCGAAGCCATTGCGCCACCGACGCTCGGAGGATTACTCCGCAAGGCAATAAAGCATGCTCGCGACGTCAGAACGGATCGCGACAAGATATCCACGTACATTGACGTCGATGGAGTGAATATTCGTTTTGAACTCGTGCGGGAAGCTCGCATCGAATTTGATGCGAGCCCGCTAGACATCGAAGGCGTGCCTGTTCTTGCCCACGTAGATGCGTACGCCGAGAAACTGCTCGCCAACGCTGACCGCGGGATGGATCGGTCAACGATGAGTCGGGACATCATTGACCTTGCCATGATGATTGAGGCCTGGGGGCCGGTTCCTCGTGATTCGGTCATCAAGGCCGAGTCCGCCTATGGTTCGTCGGTTAGGAGGGCCTGGGACAAAAGTGCCGCCCTGGTTTCCGACGATGCGTACCTCAGACGGTCAATCGAGGCCATGTCGATGAAGGATTCGCTTGTGGCGGTGATTCAAGAGAACCTGGCAAAACCCTGGGCGACAGACGTTTGAGGCGCCATGGGTGAGAGGGAAAGGCTCCGCGCGCATACACGCACATGTGCGCATAATGTATATTATGTCAACTTCGAAACGTTGCATTTCGAAGCTTCGCGACATGTTTACGCGCCTGCGCGAAACTGTCGTCGGCCAATAACTGTGTCGCCTAGCCATTTACCTCGTCGTCGGTCAGTAATTCTATCGCCAGGCGCGTCGACTCCGCGCTAGGTGGTTGATTTTGCTCCGAGGGCTGGATTGATCGGGGCACACTTTTCGACGACACCGTTTCTGGCTAGGCCTTCACCGACATTAACGATGTCGCGACGGCACGGCTAACGACACTGCTACCGGCCTGCACCTGAGGTATCCATCGACGGCTAGCATCGGCGACCAGCGTTTCTTGTTGTCGGCGACCCACCAACTGCGTCTGAGAGCGTGCCGCCGCCGATTTGCCCTGCCGACAACCGGTGGGACGCCCTCAGGCTAGGCACATTATTGGTGCGTGTCGGCGACCAGCATTCCCTGTCCCATGGCCAGCAAATCCTGTCACCTCGTGAAATCATGTCACGTTCTGGGCACTGCCGGCCGTAACTGGTTGTTATAACTGCTCGTTGCTCGGCGGGCTAATCCATTTGGGTTGTGACATCATTTCCTATTCTTGTGATCCGCGCAGTAGGAAATTGAGTCACGTCGGCTAATCGCGTCGCCACCTTCACGGCTACCAGATCAGGAAATGTTGTCACGCTGTCGATCGATGCTGCAGCCCTCCATCGCGAGCTATTGGTACTCCGCAAACCGCAATCCGCACCGGCCGGTCACCGACCAGTTGTGATTCACCATCGATGATGGCCGGTCAGCGTCGCGTGGTGAGTTTTGATCTTTCGCGCTCGCTGGCGATCCCGGACGTCCAGCGATAGGCCGCAGTCGCAAGGAGGCAGGCAACTCCCGCCTCCCTGCTTTTCCGCCTCCACTGGCAATCGCCGGGGATCAGGCCCCACGCTTAGCGCGCACCTTCTTTTTCGCGGCCGGCTTTGCCTGGCCGGGGGTGGCGCGGCGGCGCGGTGTGGCCGGCCTCTGCGCCGGGACGGTCGCTGCGGCTTTCGCGCGCGTGCGGACCTGGCGCACGAGTGCTTGCTGGGTGGTCAGGACGGCATCGGCGCGGGCCGCGGCTACCGCGGCTTCACGCTGGGCATCGATGACCGCCTGGCGCAGCGCGGCCTCGCGCCGGCGCGCTGCCTCGTCACGGGTCCGTTGCTCGCCTTGCGTTGCATCCCGCTGTTTTTGCACTGCGCGCAGCTCGGCGCGGATCCGGTCGACCTCCGCATGCGCTCGGTCTTCGACGGCGCGTACGTGCTCGGCAAGGCGCTGCCGTTCGGCCGCGTCCTCCGCGTCGCGCGTCCGGCTTCGTGCTGCCTGCGCCATCGCTTCCTGGTCGGCGCGGTGGACCCGCTCCTCGGCGGCATCGCGCTGGGCGCGAAGGTCGTTGAGCTGCGTCTGTTGCTGATCGCACCATTGCTGCAGGTCGCGCAGGCGCTGCTCGGCGGACCGTTGGGCATGCGCGGCATGTTCTGCGGCGGTGAGCACCTCACGGACGGTGGCCTGGCGGGCCGCGTCAGCCTCGACGAGGGCCTCGCGCTCGGCGGCCAAGGTTTCACGGTCGGTGGCGAGCGCAGCGTGGGCCTCTTCGCGCGCGCTGCGTAGGGCGGCATCCCAGAGCTGCGCCGCCAGGTCGCCGATCGCGAAGGGTGCTGCCGGCAACGCCGCAGCCTGACGCTGCTGGCGCAGCCGCGAGCCCAGCCTGCCCCACCAACTGTCCAGGTGCCGAGTGACTGTGTTCGGCGAGCCGGATCCCAGATGCGCGCGAATGCGCTCGACTGTCGGTCGTTCGCCTGCTTCCACCAGCGCATCGGCGGCGCCGTGCACGTCGTTTTCTGTGATCCCGCGTGCCATCGCTATGTCTCCGTGGTTGAGCACCCTGCCCTTTGATTCTCTACTCGCGATAAGTGATGATTATCGCTAGTATCAGCTCTATATCGTAATTCACATTACATATTATGAAGCATAAACGCACCTCGACTGATCTCTCCGCACCTGCCTCCAGCTTGGTCTTGCCGGAACAGCTGGCCCAGCAAGCGGCGGACGCCGTGCGTGAACTGTTGGCCGAAGCCGCCGCGGCCAACACCACCCGCAGCTATGCCGCCGCCCTGCGCTACTGGGCCGGCTGGCACCAGGCGCGGTTTGGTATGGAGCTGACGTTGCCGGTGACCGAGACCGTGGTGATCCAGTTCCTGGTCGACCATATCCAGCGGAAAAGCAAAGCTGGCCTGGTCAGCGAGCTGCCGCCGGCGGTCGACCAAGTACTGGTCGCGTCCGGCCTCAAGGCGAAGCTCGGGCCGCCCAAGCTCGCCACCGTGACCCAACGCGTGGCCGTGCTGTCGACGGCACACAAGCTCAAACGACTGACCAACCCGTGCGAGCTAGCCACCGTCCGCACGCTGCTCAGTCGCGCCCGGCGTGCCGCGGTGAAACGCGGTGAGCGGCCGACCAAGAAGACTGCGATCACGCGCCCGGAGCTCGAGGCCATGCTGGCCACATGTGACGACTCGCTGGAAGGGCTGCGCGACCGCGCCTTACTCTGCTTCGGCTTTGCCAGCGGTGGCCGTCGACGCAGCGAGATCGCAGCAGCCGACCTGTGCGACCTGCGCAAGACCGGTGACGACAGCTACATCTATCGGTTGGAGTTTTCGAAGACGCAGCAGGCCGGCGTGAAGGTAGATTCGACGCCTGACAAGCCGATCCTAGGACGCAGCGCTCAGGCGCTCGCGGCGTGGCTCGAAGCGGCAGGCATACGAGAGGGGGCAATTTTTCGGCGCATATGGAAGAATCGGATCGGCCCTGCCCTGCTACCCGGCTCGGTGGCCTCAGTCGTCAAACGCCGAGCCATTATGGCGGGGCTAAATGGGGATTTCGGTGCCCATAGTCTCCGCTCAGGCTTTGTCACCGAGGCGGGCAAGCAAGGCGTACCGTTGCCAGCGGTGATGGCGATGACGGAGCACCGCTCCGTCGCTAGCGTGATTGGATACTTTCAGGCCGGTCAGGTGGAAGAGAATCCCGCGGCGCGGCTTCTTAAGTGACACCTCACATAAACCGAAACGCAGAGATTGCGCAATTCAATGAAGCGGGTGCCCTTCCTCCTCGTCGATGCCTGGCGTTAAGTCAATCTCTCGGAAATTCGTTGCGCCTAAAAAGCCCATCTTCTTCGCAAAGAGATTTGCCAGTCGATCGTCCGCGGTGGCAAAGAAGATTTGCCGGGCTCCGGTCTCCGCGATGTCCGCCAAGTAGTCGAGTAGCGCTAAGGAATTTAGATCGTCAATGTGCGCAACTGGATCATCGATTAGCATGATCGGTGGGCCATCTGCTTGGGTGCGCGTCACGAACAGGTAGCACAAGCAGTCTAAAAATTCTCCATTGGCGCCTGGTGCTGGCCAGTTAATCACCACTCGGACGCGACCTTCGAGAGCCTCTAGCCTCGCGCGCAGGTCAGGGGCGGAAATGCTTTCGCACGCAATAGCCCACAACTTGCCCTCTGCTGGAACAGTCCCGGATCCAATAGCATCGAAAAGTGCGGTCCAAGGACAGGAGTATTCGGGACAAGCCACCAAGTCCGAACCGAGAGCAACGGCTCGTCCCAGAAAGCCACTCATTTGCATCCTTAGCAAGTCACGATCGAGGACGCTGACGCTCCTGTCGGTGGCGACGATGGCGCCTTGCGGCTGAAAGAGAAGTGCCCTAATGAAGCCTGGATCGCGAGAAAGAAACGGCATTTCGGGCGGCCGCAACCCCTCTTGCGCCAACCGAATGGATACGTCCACAAGCTGTGTCACAGCCCCTCCCCTACTATCCCTTGACGCGGGGCAACCCTCAGTCGCCCCTTCCTTAGCCAAGGATGCCATATGCGCTGAGAAAAGGTATTACCGAGTTGATCGATAATCAAATGGAAGTCACGGCTCTTCCTCGCTTTGGTCTACCTGGCGATGCCAGAAAATCCAAGGCATTGTTTCGGCTTTCATCCACGTTAGTTAGCTTCATAACCAGTCAAATCTCAGTTCAAAGCTTGCGCTGATCTACCCGCGATAACACGGGCTTATCACCCTGCTTTCTGCTCGCCGAGATGTCGGGGGCGCCGGGAGATGACGGTAGCACTCCGGTGGCGTACGGCAGGCAGCGAGCGGCTGGCCGCCGTCAGGTTCAGATGGCCACGGAGAGGCGGGCTATGCGCCACTACCCACGGCCTGAACACAAACCGCCCCGATTCACGGAGACGCAGGCGCTCGTCGCCCGGCATCACGCTCCCCACCCGCCTCCGAAGCCATGCGCAACACCTGATCAATTGCATCAATCACGATCTCAGGCCGGTCGTAGTTAATGAGATGTCCGGCGCGCGGGACAATTTCATTGAACCCACGAGTCGACATGGCCGCGACGTCGTTGTGCAGCTGCTCGACGGTGGCGGTGCGCTGGTCCTGCTGCAGCTGGGTGACCCCCGCCGCGGGTTTGAAGGGAGCGTGGGTCAGGTAGATGAGCGGCAGGTCGCCGACATCGCTTCGCGTTGCGCGTGCTTCATCGGCGCTTTCACCCCGGAAGGCCTGAGTCTCCGACCTGACGGCCAGCTGGTACTTCGCCTTTGCTCCATACGCCAGTCGCGCATCGTTGATGGCCTGGCTGAAGCGTGGATCGGGTTCGCCAACACAACGCGCATAGACCGGGGACGTCTTCGGAATCTCTCCGTCACGCAGCGCGTCCACGCATGTCGTGTCATGGATGTCGTCGTCCCAATGAGCCTTCGCCTCGGGTAGCGCGATCGCTTTAAGGCGGGAGGACTGGTCTTCGTGTGTTCCATCGACGATGACCAGTCCGACGACGTCGTCGCGAAAGCGGCCGGTAAATACACGCGTCGATAGCGCCGCATCGGAGTGCGCCACCAGCACATAAGGCGGCGCCACATGGGCCGCTTGCAAGGCCATGTGCAGGTCGTCAGCTTCGTTAGCGGCTGTGCCGGGCCGTACGGCAGCGTCGCTGAATCCGAGCCCGGCACGATCGAACGCACAAGTGGCATGCGTCTCGCTGATGGCCGGCTGGACGAGCCCCCAGGCAACGGTGCTATCAGCCGCACCTGCGGCAAACACGACCGTAGGCGCGCCCGCCCCCCGACAGTACAGATTGATACGCCGGCCACCACCGACATCCACGAGGCGTGCCGGGCGGGTATAGGCAGCATCAGTCACGATTGGGTGACCTTGCAGCGCCTTCACCGCGGGCGCCGGCTCGGCCGCCATCGCTATCGCCTGATGGATGGCCTCGATGACGATATCCGGCCGGTCGTAGTTCATCGCGTGCTTGCTTCGCGGAACGATCCAGTTCACGCCCCGGGTCGACATGGCCGCGACCTCGTTGTGGTATTGCTCCCAATCCATGTTGCGCCGGTCCTGCATGGCCTGTGGAAAGCCGTTGCGGGCGGGCGACTGCGAGCGCGTCAGCATGATGATGGGCATGTCGCCGAAATCCCGGCGCGTCGCCCGTGCTTCGTCTGCACTGACGGTACCGAAGTTCTCCATCTCCGACGTGATGGCCTTTTGCGACTTCAGTGAGGCCATGGCGGCGGAAGTCGCATCGGTAATGGCCTGGCTGACACCGGGATACATGATCCCGACGCAAGGCTCGAACAGGGGTGAATCCTTCGGAATACTGCCCGACTTCGCAGCTTCCACGCAGTTGGGTGCCGGCGCTGCGGACGGCCCTGCCAGGGACGGCATCTCCTTGACCTCAAGCGCCATTCGGGCCTTCCCCCCGCTGACCTGCTCCTCGTAAGAACCATCGACGATCACCATGCCGACAACCTCCGAACGGTAGCGGTCTGCGAAGATCCGAACCGCGAGCCCCCCGGCCGAATGTCCCACGAGCACATAAGGCGGCTCGATGTGAGCCGCCTGGAGTGCCTTGTGAATATCATCGACGTCGTTTCCAGCGGTACCTGGCCGCACAGCGGCATCGCTGAATCCGAGCCCAGCGCGGTCGTATGAACAGGTCATGTGGGCGTTGCTGATTTCCGGCTGGATCAGTGCCCACGCGATGGTTGTATCGTAAGCGCCGGAATCGAAGATGACGGCGGGTGAGCCCGCTCCACGGCAGTACAAGTTGAGACGTCTGCCGCCAATATCGACCAACCGGGCCGCTCCGAGGTAGACCGGATCGGTCACCACGGGTTGGGTGGCGGGCTCGCCTCCCCATGCCACCGGCGTGCTCGCAAGACAGCCAACCGCCACGAGGGTGGTGAGCACTTCCTTCAACATGGGTGGATCCCCTGAGTTGCGCGGTTCCAGGCTGCCGGCCACGGCAGGCTGGGTGGTGCGAACGATGAAGTTAAAGGATGGGCTCGACGAGCGTCAACTCGAGGCGAGCGACCGTCGGGGACTCACCAAGCCTTGGGTCGGGTGACCCAGAAGAAAGTTGGCGTAAGATTTGGAAACTAGGGGCGCGAGGTGCCCAAATTCGCCGAAATACAGCCAGAGATCCGGGCAAATACGGGCACCTCTTGCTACTGGCCGACATGGCTAACTACGTCTTCTTCGCGGGCGATTGCGAGCGCCATACGAATGGCATCAATCACGATCTCTGGGCGGTCGAACGGAATCAGGTGGCCGCTGCGAGGCACGATCATGTTGACGCCATGCGTGGACATCGCCGCCACCTTGTTGTGGAGCTCTTCCAGAAGGAGGGTGCGTTTATCCTGATCGGCCTGCGTGCGGCCGTTACGAGGCGGTTGCGGCGACTGCGTAAGCATGATGATGGGCATGTTGCCGAAATCGTGTCGGGTGGCACGCACCTGCGCAATGCTGGCTCCGTAGAAGGCGCGATACTCCGCAGTGACAGCGGCCTGATACTTGAGCTTGGCACCATACGCCAGCTCCGCATCGTTGATAGCCCGGCTCAATCGGGGGTCGGGCTCGCCGACGCAGCGCTTGTAGACAGGCGAATCCTTAGGGATTTCGCCGCCGCTGGCTGCGTCCACGCACGTCGTATCCTTCAGGTCGTCGTCCCAATGAGCCTGGGCTTCCGGCGTGGCGAGCGCCTTGTACCGTTCCGACATGTCTTCATGCGAGCCATCGACAATGACCATGCCGACAACCTCATCACGGTAACGATCCGCGAAGACCCTCACCGCCAAACCGGCTGCCGAATGGCCGACGAGGAGGTAGGGCGGCGCGACATGAAGCGACATCAAGGCCTTGTGGATATCGTCAACATCGTTGGACGCGTCGCCTGGGCGCGTCGGCGCATCGCTGAACCCGAGGCCTGCGCGGTCATAGGAGCATGTTGTGTTGCTCTTGCTGATCTCTGGTTGCACTAAGGCCCAGGACACAGACGAGTCGTTGAGGCCCGCATCGAAAATGACCGCCGGTGAGCCCGTGCCCCGACAATACACATTGAGGCGCCGCCCACCTCCAACGTCCACAAGCCGGACCGGTGCGGCATATGCCGGATCGGTGATCGTTGGCGCAGTCATCGCGGCTTCGGCGGCAACCGCCGCTGCGGCTGCAAGCGTGCCCGCGACCAGGATGGCAGCCGAGGCAATTTTCACCAGGTTCATTCTTCAGTCCCTTTGATCCGCTCTGCGCGATCCGTTCGA
This sequence comes from Luteibacter aegosomatissinici, assembly GCF_023078495.1. Taxonomy (NCBI): domain Bacteria; kingdom Pseudomonadati; phylum Pseudomonadota; class Gammaproteobacteria; order Lysobacterales; family Rhodanobacteraceae; genus Luteibacter; species Luteibacter aegosomatissinici. The sequence continues at coordinate 2,383,784 of NZ_CP095742.1, forward strand.
GGGGTGAGCGTGCCAGACCGATTGCCACCATCCCTGCGACGACGGCCTCGCTGCGATTCCGTGTGTGCCGCAGGAAAGAGTCGCTCGGCAAGACTACGCGTAATACCGTGATGCTCGCATCACTTCGCGGTCAATGCACGCGAGTACCGGATGGCCTGACATGGGTACGCAGTCGTTGGAGCGGACTCGCGAGTGGAGCGCGCTCGTACCCTCGATAACCATCCCTAATCAATCTAAACCGGCACTACTCTTCCAAAAGTAGTGCCGCTCTCTAAGCATCCTGCAGCGCCGGCTTTTACACCTCGGTACGTCCAACCCTTTGGATTGATTGAAGCCAATGTCATACACGTCTGTATCTACTCTTTCACTGGCTGGTTAGCCACGAGCTGAACGTCGCCCTCACTCTGGTATGGGGGCAGTGATCATGGGTCAATCGAGCAGGGCGGGACCACTCCATCCTGAAAACATGAAGTGTGAGGCGCCGGTGCCGGGGATGAACAGGAGCGTGAACCGCTTCCACCTTCACTCGCCGATGCTTCAGAACATCTACCCTTGTAGCGCGGGGTAATTATTAGCCTTGAGCACTCCCGCCAAGTGCGCCGCGTTCGTCGTCAAAGTCGCGATGGTTCTAGCGACCTTCTCCGGAGTGCCCGGCAGGTCGACGTAGTTGACATCACTCATGGCCTCGCCCACCCAGTAGGCGGAGCTGCCTGCGGGTATCGTGAACCCCACATCCGCGAGGGCCTGATAGAGCTCGGCGGTGACATGGTGGGCACCGTCCTCGTTGCCCACCACACCCACGATCGCGACTTTGCCGAATGTCGGGTACCGGCCGTCATCACCGATGTCGCCCAGAATGGCATCCATGCGTTCGAGGACGCGTTTGGCCACGCTCGACGGCTGGCCCATCCAGATGGGCGTCGCCATGACCAGGATATCGGCGGCCATCATGCGAGCACGGAGCGCCGGCCAGTCGTCGCCGGCACCTTCATCGTGCTGGACGCCCGGCTTGATGTTGAGATCAACAACGCGAACGCTATCGGATGTCACACCGTGCTGACCCAGACCGGCCAGTAACTGGTCGAGCAGCTTCTGGCTGGACGAGGGCTTGGGAGATGCCGACAGCGTGCAGTTCATTCCGAGGGCAGTTAGGGCCATGACTTTCACTCCTGCGGAGAAATGAGATTAGCAAGCGGTGATCGTTATGGCAGTGGATTGCCGCCGGTCACCCCATAGGTTTCCCCCGTCACATAGCTCGACGCATCGGAAGCGAAGAAGACATACACGGGTGCGCATTCGACTGGCTGCCCGGGCCGTTTAAGAGGTACGTGCGAACCGAAGTCCTTCAGCTTGTCCATGGGTTGGCCGCCTGATGGCTGCAAGGCAGTCCACACCGGGCCGGGGGCTACGGCATTGACGCGAATGCCGCGTTCGGCGACTTGTCCGGCAAGGGCCTTGGTAAAGGCCACGATGGCGGCCTTGGTTGAGGCGTAGTCGAGCAGGATGGCGGACGGGTCGTAGGACTGGATACTCGCCGTATTGATGATCGTGCCACCCGCAGGCATCACTTCGAGCGCCGCCTTGCATAGCCAGAACATGGCATAGACGTTCGTCTTGAACGTGGCGTCAAACTGCTCGGTGGTGATGTCTTCAATCGATTTCTGGTGGGTCTGCTTGCCCGCGACATTGGCGAGGATATCGAGGCCACCCATGACCTCACTCGCTTGCTTGACCAACGAGCGGCAGAACCCTTCGTCCTTGAGGTCGCCAGGAATACCCTTCGCGGTAACGCCCTCTTTTTCGATCAACTGGATGACTTCCCTCGCATCTTCCTCTTCGGAAGGAAGATACGTGATCACCACATGGGCGCCCTCCCGGGCAAAGGCGATGGCAGCCGCACGGCCGATGCCACTGTCACCACCGGTGACCAGGGCACGGCGGCCTTTCAACCGCCCATGCCCCTCATAGCTCGTCTCACCATGGTCCGCAGGTGGCTGGAGCTTGTGAACCGTACCCGGTGCCGACTGCTTGGGTGTATCGAAGGGCGGCCCCGGATACTTCGTCGTTGGGTCGATGAGAACAGGTGCAGTCTTCGCGTCGGTCATTGCCGTGCTCCGATGGAGAAAACATCGACCCTAGCGGCCAACGTGTGCGAGGCATGTCCACGCGAAGGCCCAAACTCTTCACCCTATCGTTCACGGCAGGGTTCGGACCTTGGCCTCCCGCTCGAAGTACCGGCCCTTCGCACCGTCGATGAAGGCGTTTACATCCTTCGCCTGGATAACGCCCTCGTCCGCGTCCAGGCCAGTGACGCCAAACAGCGCCTTACCGCCCGCGTCCAGGGCGATGGCCTTGAGGTGCCCATAGGCATCGCGAAGGAAATCCACGGCGGCGGCTTCGGCCTGCAGGGCCTTGGCACCCTCGGCACTGAGAACCACGGCCACGGCATCAAAGTTGATGGACGGCGTACCGGCGAGTTGCCCGTCGGCGGCAAGTAGCTTTCCATCGGATAGCTTGGCCCCGCCGACTTTGGGCGCAACGATTTTCACCGTGGCCTTTGCACCCTCCAGTGCCTTACGCAGGGCTGCCACAGCCTTCGCATCCGAGCCATCGTTGACAAGGATCCCAACGACTCTTCCCTCGAGTGTCCGCTTCATCTTGCCGATGATTTGCAGGGCTGGCGAGGGCGCCATGTCAATGACGGGCGCCTTTGCCGCAGGTGCCGCCGGCAGCTTCGCCAACGCAAGACCTCCGGAAACGCGGCGGGCGAGGTCCTCATCGATATGGCGCAGATGACCAACGACCGCTTCGCGCACATGCTGCGTCTCGACCTTGGAGAGTTCGAAGGTCAATGCAAGGGCGATATGGGCTTGCTCATACGAGCTCTGGCTACGATAGAACAGCCGCGCCTGGCTGTAGTGGTCGGCGAAGGTCTCCGCACGGATGCGTCCTCGCGCGCCGGACTCTTCCCCCGGATAGCTCCGGAAGCCGCGGGATGGATCTTCACTCGGCGCATCGCCTTGCAGCGAGCTCGGGTTGTAAGCCACGCGCCCCTTGGGTACCTGGTGCTGCATGTGGGCATCGCGCTGGTGGTTCGCAAACGGGCACTTGGGGGCGTTGATGGGCAACTGGTGGAAGTTGGGCCCGCCGAGCCTGGAGAGCTGCGTATCGAGGTCCGAGAACAGCCGCCCCTGCAAGAGGGGGTCGTTGCTGAAATCGATACCAGGCACCAGATGCGAGGGACAGAACGCGACCTGCTCGGTCTCGGCAAAAAAGTTGTCGGGCCAGCGATCGAGCACCATGCGACCGATGATTTTCAGGGGAACGAGCTCTTCCGGAATGAGCTTCGTTGGGTCCAGGTGGTCAAACGGAAACTTGGCCGCGTCCTCTTCGCTAAACAGCTGCACGCCAAGCTCCCATTCAGGGAAATTGCCCGCCTGGATGGACTCAAACAAGTCACGGCGGTGGAAATCGGGATCGGCGCCGGCCAGCTTGACCGCTTCGTCCCACACGGTGGACTGCAAGCCCAGTTTCGGCCGCCAGTGGAACTTGACGAAGGTGCTCTTGCCACTTGCATTGATGAGGCGGAACGAGTGGATGCCGAAGCCTTCGATCATGCGCAGTGAACGCGGAATGGCGCGGTCGGACATCGCCCACATGACCATGTGAAAAGCTTCTGGGGTCAGCGAGATGAAATCCCAGAACGTGTCGTGCGCGCTGGCCGCCTGCGGGAAGCCTCGGTCGGGCTCCATCTTCACGGCATGGATGAGGTCGGGGAATTTGATTGCATCCTGGATGAAGAAGACCGGGATGTTGTTGCCAACCAGGTCCCAGTTGCCCTCCTTCGTGTAGAGCTTCACCGCAAAGCCGCGCACATCGCGTGGCGTATCGACCGAGCCGGAACCGCCTGCCACAGTCGAGAACCGTGTGAATACCTGCGTTTTCTCACCGACCTCGGTGAGGATCCGAGCGGTGGTGTAGTTCTTCAGCGATGCCGTGAGCTCGAAGTACCCATGCGCGGCGGATCCCCGCGCATGGACGATGCGCTCCGGGATGCGCTCGTGATCGAAGTGGGTAATCTTTTCCCGGAGGATGAAGTCCTCCAGCAACGTCGGACCCCGCTCACCGACGCGGAGCGAGTTCTGGTCGTCACTGATGGGGGTGCCTTGGTCCGTCGTCAGCTGTGGATGGATACCGCTTGCTAGCTGATGGAGCTCATCGGCGTTTCCGCGAGTTTCCTTCGCGGGCTTCGACGGCGCTTTTGCTTTGCTGACCATGGCTGACCTCGGCTGGTGTTGACCACCGACCTTGCGCATTCCGATGTCTACGCCAGGTCAGTGAGTCACCATGGGGCTTGGCACACTTTATGCGCCGGAGGCTAGCGTTCGCGATGCAGTGGCTTATCCGCCCTTCTGCGTGTGGTTGTCTTCACCCGTGCCATCCTTTGCATCGCCCGATGCGTCGGTGTCCCTTGGCCGGGTGGGGTTGCGCGGATGCTCCGGCACGTCGTTCTGTCCGGGGTGCTTTTCCGGTGCGCCTTTTTCGTTTGCCATATCCGTCTCCCATTGCGAGACGATAGCCTTCTCCTCGGCCGCTGAAGGAGGGGTGTCGTTCACGTGACGGGGCTGTGCAGCACGTTTGCGATCAGGCGGGCCTATTTGTATGTGAATAATTATTGTCGCCGCCATCCCGGGCGCATTTAACGCCGTCGGTGGAGGTCCCGATCAGATGGGGTCTGCGCGTTGGCTGGGCCGCGCTCTTTTTGCACCTGCTTGTCAGGTAGGGGCTTTTCCCCCACCCCGTCGGGCGATGGGGGATCATCGCCAGACCCCGTGGGGTCTACGGTAAGCCCAGTGTGACGTGTCTTGTCGGGCATCTTGCGAGACGCCAAACCTGCCGGCGACGTTGAGGGTTTGTCTGAATCGCCCCCTACTCTCACGCCGAGCCGAGGGTGCCTTCCATTGAGGGCACGGCAAAGACAGCGACGCATCCGACGCGGGTCAGGATCGCGAGCCAAAAGCCACATACGCTCGTGTATCGCCATCGGCGGCAGCTTTCCCGGAATGACGGTCAGCCAGTTCATGCCGCCCTCGCATCTTCATTTACCCGGGTCAGTGCGATCGTCGTAAGCTTCTCATTGGCCGCTTTCTCCTCGTCCAGCGTTTCAGCGAGAAGAACGGCCGTTTCGTGGTCCGCCCCAACGATGTCCGCAACGGCGATCAATGTACCGTACGCCGCTATTTCGAAGTGTTCGATCTTCTGAGCGACGGAGATGAGCGCAGCGTCCCGCACGGGCCCCTCCGGGATCTGTTCAACGAGATCCTGGCAGTCTGCGATCAGCCCCTCCATGGCGGTGCACTTCACGCGCTCCGGCTTTACGGTGCTCAATTCAAGGATGCGCTCCAAGCGCTGTACCTGATTCAGTGTTTCCTTCTGATGGTCCTCGAACGCGGCACGAAGCTCTCCAACGGACGCAGCGTCAGCCATCCTCGGCAACGCGCGGGACATCTGCTGCTCAGCACTCAGCACCTGAGACAATTCCCGTGCATACAGATCGATCAGTCGAATATGTGGCATGTCGTTCTCCATCGGGATAAAGAACCGAGGCAGCCGGCAAGGCCACCTGGTATCGGGTTATTACGGATGGGCACGCAAGGGGAACGCAGTCAGGAGCGAGCGCGGATGCGCGAAGGCAGAGTAGCCCAGCGGCCCCGAGACCGAACCACCCAGTCGATCACGGGGGCCTTTTGGGGAGACGGCTGGGGGTAGAAGCCGCCCGGAAAGGCAATTGCATCGTCACACATTGCGTGTGAGACCGACGTACCAAGTTTCGGCACGTATCGTCACTCAAAGGCAATTACTCTGCCAGATAACCGAAAAAGTCGGCGAATGTGGCAGATCTGGTTGAGCTTGATCAGTAGGATTACGCAACGCGCGGTGTCTAGCTATATGGACCGACCTTCATGCAGTCAGCACGCCCCCGCCCTAACTCTTTTTGCTAGGCCGTCTGCTCGGACGGCGCCTGCGCCTCGATGATCTCACCTTGGGCGTGCACGACCCAGCCTTACGTCGGCGGCGAAGGCGCCATCGCCATCACATCCTTGAGCGTCGGGATGGTGGTTGGTAGGTAGCCGTGGAGCCTCGGCTGCCAGGCTGACGCTCATTTCCCTAGTTCGTCGCGCGATCCGATCATTGCCGCGGTTTCGCCAGCGAACTGGGCTACGCCGTAGCCTGGTGAGGCGAATCATTGGATCAAGATCTTAAGAATAAGCCGTCGGCGAACGTTGACGAGCATCCCTACATAGGTCGTGGATACGAGACCTGGGACAATCCTACCCGTCCGTTTCGGACACAGGCAGGCTCCGCAGCGAAATTCCGATCTCTCGCCTCTCTGTGATCGCATCGAAGGCGATGCGGGGTGCTCATGGATACCCCTTCGGTCACTTGCCGGGGTGGAGAACGACTTTCGTCCACCCGTCTTTACGGTCATCAAAATGGCGGTAGGCCTCGGGGGCCTCGTCCAGCGACAGCTGGTGAGAAATGATTTCTGACGGGGTGGCCTTCCCCCGATGGATCAGTTCCCGCAGGCGACGGTTGTAGCGCTTCACATTCGCCTGCCCTGTGCGCATGAACTGGCCTTTGAACCAGAAGTTGCCCATGTCGAACGCAATCTGTCCTTCTTTCGCGAGAGCGTCTTCCCCACCAGGGTCTTTTGGAACGAACACACCGACCACGCCCAGACCGCCCGTCGGCCGTACCGAAGCGACCAGGTCATTCATAGTGGCATTGGGCCGTTCGTGGCCGTGGTGGTCGTGGCACTGGTAGCCGACGCATTCGCAGCCCCGATCAGCCCCGCCCTTCGTGAGTTCAAGAATCTGGTCGATGTGGTCGCCCTTGGAGTCATCGATGGTGGTGACCCCGAAATTCCGGGCCAACTTCAAACGGTCGGGGTGGCGATCGACGACAATGACCTGGGCCGCGCTCTTCAAACAAGCTGACAACGCTGCCATAAGTCCGACGGGACCTGCCCCGTAGATGACGACGCTTTCGCCGGGTTGCAGGCCAGCAAGCTCGGTGGCATGCCAGCCCGTGGGAAAGACGTCGGACAACAGCACGTAATCGAGTTCTTTTTCCTTGACGTCTTCCGGCAAAACGAGGCAATTGAAGTCCGCATAAGGCACGCGGAGCAGCTCTGCCTGCCCGCCACTGTAGGGACCCATGTCAGCAAAGCCGTAGGCCGCGCCGGCACTGCCCGGGTTCGCCGTCAGGCAGAATCCAGTTAGCCCCGCCTCACAGTTCCGGCAGAAGCCGCACCCGATATTGAACGGTAAGACGACCCGGTCGCCGACTTTCACGCGGTCGACGGCCGGACCGACCTCGATGACCTCGCCCAGGTTCTCGTGCCCGAGAATCTTGCCCTGCTCCACGCTGGTCCGTCCTTCATACATGTGCAAGTCCGACCCGCAGATGTTGGTGGTGGTGATGCGCACGAGCACGTCGGTCGGTTTCTCAATCCGGGCGTCAGGAACATTCTGGATGGCGACGTCTCTGGGGCCGTTGTAGACCAGGGCTTTCATGGCTTCTCCGCACAGCGAGTGATTGCTCAGCGTGACTGGCTGAGTAGAAGCAACATGTCCCCGACAGGTGAAGTGATGTGCACACGGGTGAAGGCAAACCGTGTCGGAAGCACAATCATTAGCGGCAATCCGATTGGGCCTACCGGACGCCCCCGTCGCGCTTCGAGGCCTCATCCATCTTTTCCTCACCTTTTCCGATGGCGTCGTCCCGGCTGTCTTGCTGTGGCTTGTCTTTCTTTGCGACGTAGTTGAGGTTGCGGTCCCCGAACTGGGCCAGTGGGCCTGGTCAGCCATCACCGCTCTCTCCTCAGCCTTGGTCTTCGTCGTTGTGTTCCTGCTGCGGAGATTCCTTCTGGGCAGGTTTTTTCTCAACGCGCTTGTCGACCGATTCATCGTATTGATGTGGGCTGGTGTCTGCATGCCCTTTCTGTTCATCGCTCATGTCGTTCTCCCGTTGCTGGAGAGACCACGATGGACCCGTCCATGCATGCGAAACGTTCAGTCTTTCCCCACCAGCCGTCACCCCGTCTTGAAGGGCGTCGGGCCAGGACCGGCAGTACACTTCATTCGATGCGGTATGAGATGGGCTTGAACCGGAAGTTGTTTGAAAGCCCGGCAGAACAAGCCGTCAGCCCGACAATGAGGTCAATCTGGGCAATGAATGTCGTCGAATCGCCTGCCTTGCTCAAGGGCGGCTCGACGGATAACGCGCCGGTCTCACCATTGACCTGGACGTTCATGAACACATTAAACGCGGTGGGGATGCGATCGGGCTCGATGCCGAAGGGTTCAAGTGCCTCAGCAAGATTGCCAAAGCATCCCCGATGCGGTTCCGTGTGCCCATAGAGCTTCGCAAACATCTCCCTTGAGCACGGCGCCAGAAGAAAGTCGTGGCGGCCTACATCATCGCTCTCAATGACCAGCATCGGCGTGCTTCGGTTCGAATAAAGGGCGTCACCCGTCGTCAGGAGAAACCTGCTTGCATAGTCTAGTGTGCGCCCACTCGACAGCCACTCGCTCGTATCGTCTGCATTGAAGGCGACGAGGTCACTGACTTGTTGTCCCTCAGGGTCGATAACCGTCAGGCGTTGGCCTTTTTTCACCAGAAATGCGGTGCCACTTTGCGGCGGGATAATGGTCGTCGTCACGCGGTCTCCCTGTCGGTCTGCGGGTGGACAGCTGCAAACGGACAATGCCATTCTCCAGTGATGTGCCGGCCGCTGTATTGAATGGCCTCGGAGCTTTCGCCGTGGACAGCGAGCATGGGATTCGCCGAGCCGTTGCGCGCGATGTCCTCGTCGATGATGGCGGCCTTCAGCCGCTCGTAGCGGCCTTCCTGCCTCAAGTATTCAAACTGACTGTGAAGGTTAAAGACGAGTGCAGGATGGGCAAGCCGACGCGCGGGCCGCGACGCCCCTGGATGCAGGCCCACAACGTAAAAGGCCTTCCCGCCAATGCTCATGCTAAAGCCCGGGTCATCCGCATCGTCTGACACGGAGGGGTCCCAGGCGTGGGCGCGCGCATCAGCCTCGTGGATGCCCTGCAATCTAGCAAACAGCAGGTCTTCGAACGCGTGCTCTGGCACCGGGTCGGAACCTTCAAAATGCACAACGAGGCTTCTAAAAGTGTCTTCTGGTTTGTTGTCGGTTGCGAACCGTGCAATGCCTTCGGCCAACACTTGGTCGTCGGCTGGGCACGCCATGTGACCGGCGAAAAGGTGGTCGACGAGATGGCGTCGCTGGGCCGTGCGGCCTGCAAAACAGGGAAAACGGTCGCCCTCGACGAGCTGTTCAAACTCACGGAGTGTTTGTGTGTGGTGGTTGGTCTTCATGGACCGAGCATGGTGGCCCGTCCGTGAAGCGCTGAGGCAGGTCCGTTGAAGACCCCTGTGATGTTGGTGACGTCAACGGGCATCGTGGAGTCACCTGCATTTCATTGATGTATGCGCACGCAGATCATGGCTTGGTGGCTCGCTTGCACGTGACGACAGACAGACACGGGTGAATATCACCTCCACAGCCCCTGCACGGCTGCCATCACACCCTCACTCCACAGTCGCCACACCAATCACCGAGGGCTGCACCATGGACAAGAACCGTACTGAAGGCACCAAGCACGAAGTGAAGGGCGCCGTGAAGGAAGTGGCCGGCAAGGTCACCGGCGATAAGGCCAAGGAAGTGAGCGGCAATATCGAGAAGAATGCTGGCAAGGTTCAGAAAGAAGTCGGCAAGGCTGCCGATGACGCCCGCAAGGACCACTGAGCCAGCCATACTAGAAAAGCCCGCAACTGCTCGTTGCGGGCTTTTTCTTGGGCGGGCTATCGATGGGTAAACGGGACACCAGTTTGCGCTGCCTCCGCCTCATTTCCCCTGGCGAGAACCGGGAACGCCGGTCAGGCAGACAGCGGGGACGCTGACGTCTGGGAAGGTCCCAATACAAGGCCGGTGTCCGGAAGCCCGGTCGCTGGCACGCCCAGGGTGGCAACCGTTGCCTTCGCCAAGTCAATCGCACAGCCCATGGCCTCCGAGTAGGCAGTAAACCGTCTGGCAATGAGGCGATGGTGGACCACGGTGCCGTCGGCCCCGGAAATCACATAGGAGGCGGCATAGCCTCGCCCAGGCAAAAGTTGGACGTCGACATCAATCTGGTAGGGGCTGGGGGGCATGGGTCAATCGCGCTCGATGGGACACTTCCATCTTGCAAGATGATTTGTGAGGCGCGGGTGCACGGAATCCTATCGCCCGGTACGCTCGCCCGCCGTCGTCTCCTTGCATCTGGTAAGGTCCGGTCATGTCCCGCCAACTCCTCGCCGTGGTCATTGAACCGAGTACCGCCCTCGCCCAGACCGTGGCCGAGGTGCTCGGGCAGCGTGGTTTTGAGACATTGACCGCCTCGACCCATGCCGGGGGTGCCCGCCAGGTCGAGCAAGTCGCCCGCGTTGATTTCCTCGCTGCGGCGGTGCCCGCCCCTGGCGAGGACCATGCCGGCGCCTATCTCGAAGAGGCGCAAAAGAAGAATCCCGGCATGAACGTCGTGGTCATGCTCTCCGACCCTGATGAACCGGCGGACGATGCCCCCAAGGGAGCCGTGCGCATCATCAAGCCCTTCAGCCGTGATGAGCTGATGGCCGCCGTCGACCGTGCCATGGAAACGAAGGGCGTTTAGGTCGAACGGCTTCACGTCAATCACGGGCCCATTGAGCCCTTTTCAATCGTCTGTTGACATCGCGCTGGGCAGATTCCGGCTATCGAGAAGACCGGGATTCCTCGTGTCCGACCATTTTCACCGTGTCACCCACATCGATCCGGATGACCCCCACGATGTCGCTCTCTGGGCGCTAGTCCTCGATTTGACGCCAGCCACGGTTTACGCGGCTGTGGCCGAGGTCGGCACCGACGCCGCAAACGTGCATGCGCTTCTGAAGGGCAAGCCGCCCCGTCCCAAGACCGACGACTAGGAGTCAGGCGAACACAGGGGCTCGGTGTTCGTGGGAGACCCCTGTCCAGCCGTTCAGCCCAAGTAATCGCTGCCGAGAAGCGCCACGGCAAGGGTCTGCTGTCCGTTTGCGCGGCCACCTAGTCTTCCAAGGGTATGCGCTGCGTTGACACCTACTTGAGGGCTCGGGTGCCAGCGTCAGGTTTTGCCGGAGGACACTGCCATGAATCAGCGGGAAGAGAACCACGAAAAAATCTGGTCGCTCATCAAGGACGCCCGGGTCGCGATGCTCACGACCACCCGAAACGGTCGGCTCTACAGTCGGCCCATGGTTGCCTCACAAAGGCATTTTGACGGCATCCTGTGGTTTTTCACCCGAAAGAGTTCTCCCAAGGTCGACGAGGTTGCCGGCCACCATGAGGTCAACGTGGCATACGCCAGTGCCGAGGAAATGAGCTTTGTCTCCCTGGCCGGACGTGCCATCCTTGTCGATGACGTTCACGCCATCGATGAGCACTGGAATCAGTTCGTGGCGACGTGGTTCCCGGGCGGCAAGGACGATCCGGACGTTGCCCTGCTCCGTGTCGATATCGAAACTGCCGAATACTGGGATGCCCCGTCGTCGAAGATGGCCGTGGCGTTCGACTACATCAAGGCACGGGTGACGGGCTCCCAGCCCGACGTCGGTGACCACGGCAAACTCGATGTGTGACCCGTTGTGAGAAACCGCCTCTCTCACGACAGCAGAGGCAAAGCCCACCTAAGCGGCGAGAGGTAATCACCATCCGGCTGAACGCGCCCACTAGGCGCGTACGGTCGGCTTGGTCAAAACAGGCGCACCGTGGGGCATGCCTGAAGGGTTCAACGCCAGTATCGACCTTGGGCCACCACGCCTTGGTGACCGGCAAGCCAAGGTCTCTTTCAGACCCGCGGACTCAACGGCGGTCCTCGGTTGCCAATCTCTGGCTCGTCCATGCCGCCCGACCGGCTCCACGGCATCTTCGCCGGGACAGCCTTTCCCGACTATCTGGCCCGTTCCGTCGAGCACATCAAAGGGTGCTCGCATGTTTCGGTTCGACGAGCCTCATCCCGGTGCCACCCTGGCGACCGACCATCTGCTGGACGAGCGCCCCTCGTGGGTCACCCCATAACGGGGTACCGCCCCCATGCGCCGACTGAAGGACGACACCGTCCAGCCTGTGAGGTCTGACCATGCGGCCACGGAAATGCAGACCGTGGCCGAGCATTTGGCCCCTTCATCGAAAGCGGGCAACCGACGCCCTTGTTGCGCTCGGCCAGCTGGCGTATCAATTCGCTCATGACAACAGCGCGCTCTTTCCACCCCCACCGCTTCGGCGCTAGACCACCGGTGAAGTCCTGATGGCAACCGCCCGCCCCCGCCCGCGCCAGGGATTGCTGCCCGATACCGTTCAGCTCAACCGGCGGGGCAACCTGCGGCTGTTGCTCCAAGACCTCGAAGGCGAAGGCATCGAGTCCTTTCAGCTCATCGATCAGGTGTTGGGCCTTGAGGCCGGGAGCATTAAGGTCATCCAGAAAGGGGCCTACATTACCGACGCCATGGCCCGGGAAATCGAGTGGTCGATGAACCTGCCCAAGGGCTGGCTCGACCGGGGGCCGAGGGCGCCGGAGATCTAGCCGGCGCGCGCATGCCTATGCCTCAGTGGAGAAAGGCAAACAAGTGGCCCGGTGGCAGAGCTTGGCAAGGAACACAGCCCCTCCCGAGGTTCCCGTACCTATTCCCGCACCACGTGCCAGGCTCCGCCCGCGTCTTCCTGGAGGACCGTCACATCGTCACCCATCTCCTCGATGGCTCGCGCCCGGTCACATGCCGCATGTAGGGCAACAAGCCCGTCTGTGTACGACTCGCCATCCTTGCCGTCGACCGACACGTGCCAGGTCCGCGTGTTGTGAGCGGGGTACATGATGTAGATGCGCACATGCGCCATTGATGACTCCAGACGAAGGCCAGTGGCGGACACCGCCATCAATAAAAAGCCCCTGCGCAGGACAGGGGCTCGGGTGGCACGGTCTGGGGGTGGAAGGCCGTGACACAGTGCGCATGGTCGGGGCCGGGAGGTCACGGTTTCGTGATGATTGCGCACGGCATGCAGACGTGTACCGGAGGCCTTGCATGGATGAGTGCGATGCAACTGGAAGGCGTACTTCCGCGCCCTGTTTCTAGGGGATGATGTGACCTCAGGCACGTGGCCGAGATTGAGCCGATGGCTACCCTTGGACGGCCACTCGTGAGAATCGCACTAGCCTCCTTTGCGGAGGCTCCCCTACTGACCATGGACGGACACCGGCCTGCGCTCCTTCCCGGGGCGCAGGCCATTTCCTGCCTCTCCCTCCAGCAGCCTGCTTCTCCCTTGCATCTGCCTTCGTTCTCGGATTTCGGGCGTGCCACCGGGCGGTGGCGGTACTCCATCGGGATTGACCAGAGGCGGGTCATCCACCGGCCTGGGCCGGCTAGGGTCTTCCGCCGGGAATCCCGGCGTTCCGGGGAGATCCCGATCGGGATTCTCGGGCGGCGCCTTGCCGGGGTCGACCTCGGGCGACGGAGGCTTGCCCGGTTCGGTTGGGTCGGGCTTCGGAGGGGTGCTGGAGGCAAGAAGAGGGTCGATGGCGCGCATGGCGGTCTCCAAGGGTTTCGGTCACCTTCCTTCTATGCCCGTGACAGCGAAGCGGTCCGCCCGTCGTTGGTGCGTGACCAGGCCCCCTTCCTTGCCCCTCCGCCATAGGCGCCGGGCTGCCGCAGCTAGGTGACGAAACGGCCTCGGCGTCGGCGACGACTGGAGCGGCGTGGGGTCATGGCCCTCACCGTCGGCTGGCTGGACACCGACGGCCTCGACAATCTCGAGCGCATGCCGCTCGACGAGATGCATTGACGATGGGGGGCGAGGTGGGATGGAACCGGTGCCTCGGGGGCGACTCATACCCCGTGGGGCTGATTTGCCGATTCGCGCAAGCGTTCGTCCATACGCACCTGGGTAACGCGCTCGATGAGCGACCGCAGGGCCTTGGTCAGCTCGCGTGGGTCGCCCGGCTCACCGGTGACCACCACCCTGTCCTCTTCGACCGCTAGCGCCACGAGGCCTCGCGATTTCTTCAGGTGCTGGGCTTCGCGCTCAAAGACCCTCACCCAGTTCGGCGTGGGGACGGTGTCGAGCAGGGCCACGAGGGGCGTGTCGGCAGGGACCCGGCCAGCATTCAGCACAGGGACCTCGAATCCGACCACCCTGGGGTAACGGGAATGGGGCATGACGAACATCACTGTAGGCGCCAGAACGTTCACGCAACATGACAGACTTGGCCTTCGTGGGATTTCCTCCAAGATTTGCCTGTTTTGCGCATGCAGATCGCGCCCGGCTGGACCACATTTTAAGTGTGGGCAATATCGGCAAAGGGCATCAGGCACCTGCAACAGATTCGACGCTGCAACCTCTCGCGCATCCTCACAGTCCTGGAAGTCGCCGGTGTCACCGATGCCTGCGCGCACGCCCGCCTCCTCGGCAATGCGGTCACCGCTCGCAAACTCAACCGGATGATGTTTGCCAGCCCCATCGGTTCCCTGGCGGCGCGGGCCGTTGAGCATGCCGCGGGACTCCCCCTGGGCTGGATGGACAGCTCGCAATGCAAACTGCCGTCCCCTCGCACCCTCGGGCCTGCTGCATTGCTGTTCCATGTGGGTAACTGCCTGCCGATTGAGGCCGCCGATGCCCTGCTCAACTAGGCGCTGCTGTCCTCGCCCCCACCGGCCCCCTGCCTCGCAGCCTTGGCCTTTTCAAGGTAGGTGTTGCGGATGCGGTCCAGCTCTTTTTCGTCCAGTTGCTCCAAATCCAACAAGGCCTCATTCGTGCCCTTTAGGGCATTGATGATTTCGTCGAGCTTGATTTGCAGCGCTTCCGTGTCCCGGTTCTGGCTCGCCTGAATCAGGAACACCATCAAGAATGTGATGATGGTTGTGCCCGTGTTGATGACGAGCTGCCACGTATCGCCAAATTTGAAGATGGGGCCACTGGCGGCCCACACAATGACCACGCCCAATGCGAGTGCGAACGTGACCGGCTCGCCAGCGGCCTTGGACACTGCCATCGCCATGCGGGTGAACCAGCTTTGCGGTGCGTGCGCCATGGGGGCCTCGCAGGGCGACGGCGACACATCGGCGCCACGCCAGATGGGAAAGGATGGCGCGACGGTAGGCTTCCCTTTGCGCGTTGGGTGTGAAGGAGCTGGCCGAAGGAGCACCCCATGAGCGATGTATTGACCCTCTCCGCCCCTTTGTGGACGTTTCTGGTCCGCGGCTCCCTCACCTATCTCGGATTGCTGCTGCTCATGCGGTTGGCTGGCAAACGCAGCTTCGGCGAGCTGTCCGCGTTCGATGTGGTCGTCATCGCACTGGCCGGCGGCACGCTACGCACCGCCATCATTGGCGAGGACCAAGGGATGCTGGGCCCGTTTCTCGGCGTCGCAGGCATTCTTGTGACCGACAAAGCCATCGCCTGGGCGTCCGCCCGAGCGCCGTGGTTCAACCGGGTCATGGAAGGGTTTCCGACCCTGCTGGTGCGGGAGGGACAACGCGACCGCGCCGCGATGCGCAGCCAAAGCCTGACCGATGCCGCCTTGGACCGAGCGCTACACGCAGCCGGCCTTGAGGACGAGCGGGAGGTGGTCATCGGGCGCCTTGAGCCCAACGGCAAAATCACTCTGGTGCGGCGCGCGCGCTGACGCTATCCGCGCAGGAAGCCCAGCAGCTCGTTCGCTTCCTCCTCCGTCACCGCATCGGCCTCGACCAAAAACACCACGCGACCTTGGGTGGTCAGGTCCTTCAAGACGGTAGGCCCCTCGTGCCAGCCGTCGCCTTCCACGTGTCCGCCCATGGTCAAGAATCCGCTTTCGACCGAGCCCACTGTAAAACCGCCGGCCCGCTCAATGAGCGCCATGCGCAACTCATCATGGAACCACAGTACTTTTCCAAGCATGCGCACGAACCCATCGGTGCCGGTGGGGAATCCGGCGTCCCCCTCTGTTTCGGCGCGGGCTGTCCAACATTGAATCGACCGTCCTCACATTGGTGAAGACCCTATCGGCGGGCGGTGGCGTTACGCCCGAGCTGGACCCGTGCTCAACTCCTGCAGGGCCGCGACGACCGCGCCACCGCCCATCGGCTTTTCGAGCCGAGGCACATGCGCATATGCGGCAGGGATGCGCTCGACACTCAAGGCGGTCACGAACAGGCAAGGTACGCCCCGTTGTTCGAGGGCGTCAAAAATGCCGTAAGAAGTCTGCCCATGCACATCGATATCCAGCAACGCGCCGTCTAAATCGCCCTCGCCCTTCAACGCCGCTGCGGCGTCCACCAAATTGGACACCGGGCCGCACACTTCCGCTCCTTGGGACACCAAGAGGTCTGCCAGTGCGCTGGCAATCAAATAGTCGTCTTCGAGGACCAAATAGCGGCGACCGACCAAAGCTGGGGTCTGCATCGGATATCGCTCCTGAGATGAGCGGATTACCAGTCTGTCCCACTGAGCCGCTTGGCGTGTAAGCATGGGGTGATGGGGCAGCACAAACTGCGCTAAATGACCGGTTTTGTCATATTTATGGGGGACACACATGCGCCACACTGCACGCATGGCTGAAAACGATGCCCACATAACCGTGTTCACCCTCGAGGAGGAAGGGGATGCCCTGCGCGAGGCGCTGCTGAGCCACGACCTCACAGAGGTCCGGTTTCGAGCTCGAGAAATGGCGCGCCTGGCCCTCGTCCTTGGTCTGACATCCGTTCAACGGGCAGCGACACAGGTCATCGACCAGATGGGTCCCGAAGGTTCTTCACCGCAGCGGGGATACGGAGCCGCCATCTTCGCGCTTTCCGATGCACTCCACACGGTGGAACGACCCCAGCCCTGATGGCCACGGCATACGTTCGCGTCACACGGTAGCGCAGTACGCTGCGTGCTGAAGCATAGGTCCATCCACTCGCTTCGCTGCAGGAGAATCTGCCATGCCCGAGAAAAAGACCATCGCGAAAGCGGCCAAAGACAAGCGCGAAGGGAAGTCGGCCTCGACACAAGCGGGTGAGTTCGTGCACGAACAAATCGAACACATCCGTAAAGGAAAGCACGGCGCTCGCTCGACGAAACAAGCCATCGCCATAGGCCTATCCGAGGCGCGCCGGGCTGGTGTTATAGCCAGACCATCCAAGTCGGCGAGCAAGTCGACCAAGAAAAAGGCGGCCCAGGACACTGCTGCTGCCAAGAAACGCTCATCGGGAACCGCCGCCAAGAAGTCGACCGCACGCAAACGCGCCACGACGAAAGCGCTCAAACGCGAAGGCACGGCTGCCGCATCCAAGCGCGCATTGTCGGCTCATGCAAAAAAGAGTGCGGCCAAGCGCACATCGGCAAGTAAGTCGGCCGCGGCAAAAAAAGCCGCAAAGACGAAGGGGCCCGCGGTACGGAAGGCTGCGGCAAAGAAAGCTGCGCGGACTCGCGCCAAAAAAACTTCCTAGCCGCGATCGGACTCGGGCGGATACCCGCGATAACGAGCCCTAATCGTATCGTCCACTACGCGCGCAGCTCGAAATTGAGCGGATCAACAGGCGGGCGCCACAGAAATGACCAATTGTGACGCCCGCTCGCCGCTAAGAAGTTCCCACCCCATGAATCGTGCGACCGCTTGACATGGTGGCAGCTTAGCCAACGCTCTTCCGCTAACCGCGCGAACGTGTACGAGCACGCTCGACCCAAGCCAGCCGGTCACGTTTAAAGGCTTCGCGGAGTCGGCGAAGTCGTCGACCAGGGCGACGCTTAACCTTACGATACGAGATCATCGGATCGATCCTCTGCGTTATTTGCGTGACTCCTCGAGGTGCAAGTTCGGCTGGGAAATCGGGCAATGTGAGCCAAGCGGTAATCCAAATGGCTCCTCGCCGCCACGAGGGCCTTCCCGCGTGGCGGACGACCTCCCAGGGGCTGCCTCTCCATGGCGGGGCATCGCCGCGGCGTGTCTCAAACAGCGACGCCGGCCCAAGAGCTGAATGAAGCAGTTGCCCCATTGTTGGGGAAGGAACGCCGTCCAAGTGGCCGAGGCAATGACATAGCAGCGCGCGCGCCTGATAGCCGTTGAGCCGCCAATTGCTTGGCCAGGGAAGCCCGCCAAACAAATGCCACTCCATCGTTGCTGCAAAGTCATTAAGCAGGTCCATCAACCATCGGGCATCATCCGTCGAGTGCAAATGACGGCGTTCAAACCACATCCTTTGCATTGGAAAGAGTGGCGCTGCAGCCCACGCGAGGGGATCGTTGTGCCGTGTACATGACAACGAGAACACCCGAGCCCATGCCCGACGGAAGTAGCGCGGCCGTCCAGCTGCGTCGTCCTCAAGCCAGCATGCCGGACAGAAGGCACGCCGCTCGCCTGGCGCGAGCGTGTCCGGCTCATCCGCAACGTGGGCAGCCCGCATTTGGCTAGCCTTGACCTGCATTAGGCGCGCCAACCTGATGATATCCCCGAGCCTAAGAGGCGTTTCCTCCGTTCCTCGTGAGCCGAGCACATCGGTAAACCATCCGGTGCGTTGGAGCACAATGCCGCCATAAACGTGAGAGGCCCGCTCGATGATCGAGTCAATCGTCTCTTGCGGCATGAGTGACTTGATCCACCAGCGCTCGCGCGGCCCGCCATAGCGGTATTGCAGCCAGGCCGTCATGCCGCTTCCTCCTGTTGCGCAGGATCTCCCCGCTGCGATGCGGGCGTTCGGCCACTGAAATAGGCAGGGATTTCGAACTCCGCGCGTTCCAGGTAGCGTTCATCGATTCGTCTCACATCGTCCTCGATCGCCAGCGCAGCGGCGAAGACAACCCGCTCGACGATGATGTCCAGCCGACCGCCGCCGGCTGTGACCAGAAGGCGTTGAATGGCTGGCATCGACAGGCGCGACCGCTCTGGTAGCGGCAGGCACGTCTCTAGTTCATCGAGAAAATTCGCAAGCAGGGGGCCAGTACGCCACGGCGGCAGCTTGATGCTTCGAAATCGCGTCACTAGATGCTCTTCACGCATCATCGCCTGTTGCGCATGTTCGGTCCCCAAGGCCAGGATCGAAATGCCCGCTTCGTTCATCAGATACTTGATCCCTTCAAACGTATTCTCCATTTGACGCGCTGATCGTTTCAGAATGTCCTGAATTTCGTCAATGATCAGCATCCGCACTTGGGCGGCGCGTAGCAGCTCGACCACGAGCTCTTCACGCTCATCGAGCGAGTAACCTGCAACGTGGGGACAACCGAGGGCGCGCAAGGTGCGTGAAAAAACCTTATTAGCCTCGCGCGCATTCGTCATGGTGATTCGAATCACTGGCCTCATGGCGTCAACGCCCTCGCTGTTGCCCACCTCCGGATACCGGCGAAGGATCGCGTTGGCTAGCATGGTCTTGCCAGAACCACCAGCGCCCGAGACCACCGCGCCGCGTGCGCGCACGCGCCCCTTGGAGCGTACAAGCATGTCAGTGACTTTGTAGATCGCCTGGATCTGTTCGTGCTCGATGAATCGGTCGCGACACGTCCAGTCGCTGCGCTGAGGTACGGGCATGGCCATGGCCGCCAAGGCCATCGCATTTAAGTGAGGATATAGGGTGGTCATCACAGCTCCTCCGTACGGACGCTCGCGCGGTTCGGCACGACGAAAGGTTCGTCATCCGAGACGCTCGGCGATGGTGTGGGAAGCGGCTTGCGTTTTCGGGCGCCGCGTCCAGGGACCGGGCGGCACTGGGCAGTCGAACGCGGCTGCTTGCGGGTTTCTGCCCGCGCGTTTAGTTCGATGCCGTCGCTTAACGCAAGTCCTTCGTCAAGCACGGCCTCCAGTTTCAGGGCTTCCTGGGCAGTGTGTGGTGCATGCATCTGGCCCAGCCCCCGACCGGCGACCGCCGGCGCTTTGACCATCACGCCGTCCTCGTCGCGAAACCAGATGCAGCCCGAGAAATGCGGATGAAAGCGCACGAGCGCGACATGTTCGCGACCCACGCTACCTGTCATTGCAGGGTGCCAATAGCGGGTATGGTTATAGGTAATTCCGTCTCGTCGGATCAAGCGCTGCGTGACTGGTAAGAAGTCGAGACGGACTCGTTCTGGATCGGCCCAGACAGGAGGCGTGGTTAGTTCTCCCGATGGGAGGGTCCAAGCACGGTCCCAGGCGACTAGCGGAGCGATGCCCAGGGCGCGGTGGCGACGCACGTGGTAGTACTGGCATATCCGGACTACGAGCCATTCGCGTAGCTCGGCGAGTGTCATGGCTGCTCGCTTCTCGGCCTTGTAGTCGCCTCGTTGGTGCACGTCGCTGAATGTTGTGCCCGGCAGTCCATGCACCAAGCGCATGAGCGTCCCCATGATTCGTTCAATATGGCCGCCGTAGCGAGGCTGGCCTGGCGGCCGAAACTCAAGGGCAATCCCGTGTTCTGCGCAGCCTTGTTCCAACGCGTGACTGCGAAAGTCCTTTCCGTTGTCTGTGAGGACCCGCCTGACCTTGCCATACATAGGCCAACGTCCACTGCGCTCACGGTTTTCGTCTGTCTTCGGCAGCATGGCGTGACTCAAGCACATGGCCACTGAGACCACCGACGGTGCGTCCATTGTCAGATAAATTCCAAGTACACAGCGCGTCGCGATATCCATGGCAACTGTCAGCCACGGTCTCCCCATAACTCGCTTTCGATCCGGGCTAACGATCATAACGTCGACCAACGTGTGATCGATCTGGCAAAGCTCGAGCGGCTCGACCACAAACAACTGGCCTGGGACGGGGTGCCATTTTTCTCGCGCCCGCTTCGCACCGATGACATCCTTGTCCATTAACTCGCCTGACTCAGCGACAATTCTCCGGGCAACGGTGCGGTAGCTTGGCACGGGCCATCGGAGTCGCCGGCAGAGCGAACGCGCGCGTTCGGCGACCTCTAATTGCGAGATATATTCACCGCGCCGGTAGCGACGTTCGATAACAAATTGGATCACTCGCTCAGCCCGAGGGTCGAGGAGAGTCGTGCCACGCTTGCGACCTCCTGGGTTGCGCAAAAGTGACGACGCGCGACGGCAGAGGAGATAGGTCTTTCTCCACCGCTGAATACACCGGTCGGACACCCCGTACTTTTTTGCGAGTGTATGCGTGACAGCACTCGGGAGTTTGCCCAGCTCGATATGTACTTCGAAATCCAGAGCCACCGCCCGGACCCGGGCCCACTCGTCGGGGTGAGCATCCACACGGTCAAACGCAAGCGCCGTGGGTTGTTCCGGCAGGGCGTGCAGCGCTTCGATCGGGACGTCTAGTTGCTCCGCAGTCGCCAACTCGGTGACGAGTACCCTGCCACGGTCACGCACGGCTACTACGCAGACGACGGCATCGCCCCATCCCAATCGTGACCCGGGCGCTAGAGTGATGTGAGCCGGACCCGTCTGATTGCCGCGTGCGGCGGGCGCTAGAGGACTTGCCGCCGCACGGCCGGGACGGACCTTGATCACGTTGCTTGTCATTTTCGTTCTCCCACAGCGGGCCGCCGGCGGCCCTTGAAGGGCGCCTAGCGACGCCCGGACAAAAGCTGCCCGTATGGGCCCCATTTGAGGGGCCAAAACGGGTTGCAACGGGAGGGAGGCTGTGCGAGGCTATCGATACGGGAGCCAATCCGTACGAAATAACCAAAAGGGGTCGCATGCCAGTGCGATCCTTTTTTGTTATCTACAGCCCCCCGGGGCTAGATAATGATCATGTGTGTCTCCGCCGACTGGGAGAGGTTCGCCTCAGGCGATGTAGTGCTTGCAACCTCTGTGGGAGAGCGCGCTTCGCCACCCAGTGGCTTGAGGTGCGGGCAACTGGGCGGAATACTTGCCTGGACGGGCACACCGTCGATCTTCGCAGCGGCACGCGATTGCACGGCCGCATGTGAAGCAGGTGGTGCGGTGAGAGCCGAAGTGTACCCATAACGGCATGCAAGCAAATCCGTCCATGCTTAGTTAGCCTGCCAGACGAAAAAAAAGACCGCAATAAAAACGCGGTCTTTTGGGCGTATTTTTCACGATGGAACTAAAAAACATTAAGGGTTAGGCGTCACCCAAGTGCACATTCACGGCTAATGATCTAAAGATGATGCAAATATGATGCAGCGATGATGCATGTCATCTCGGTGACTCATCACGACGTTGCTCATGCCTCTCATCGATGATTATTTCTGGGGCGGAATGGGTATGGTGAATCTGCTTGAGGAGGAGCGCATAGAAGTAGAGCGCCTTCGCCACGGCCACCTTATCGCCATTCACAACAGACCTTCGCTCGGCTCGGAGTTGCTCGTTAGCAAGCTGAAGCCCGTTAATGCGATGTTCGTTCGATATTTGCCTGGACCTTTCCAGACGAAGCTCGTGTTGCAGGCGAGCCGAACACTCAGCCATTACGCGTCGGGCTATTTCGCGGTCTATGTCGTTGTCTTGAAGTGCCATCCGAGACCCTGAGATCGCTATCGCAGGCCTAATCTTGCACCGGCTTCACAGGCACCACAACCGATCTGGACGTAATACTTGGCGATCGTCACATTCCCCGATGTACGTGCGCTACCGATGTCACGTGCTAGCGGCTGATTCCGGCATCAGCCGTCAAACTGACGCATAAACGCCCCTGAATGACGAAAAGCGCTACCGATTACACGCAAGTGCTAGGCGTCGATACTCGACATGTCCGGCTGGTGACGACGTCGGTTTTGCAACGGCGGCTCGCCGAAGCGGACGTCTTGGATTGAGCTCGGCGGAGACTGGAGGATCGCCAATAACCCTGTCCGGACGAGCCGGTTGTGGTCACTATCGTTGTCGTTAAAAACTAGTTGGTCATTAACCCGGGCGTCAACTTCAAACGACGCCAAGAAAAATGACCAAGGCTGTTTTCGTTCGGCTAGAAAAATCAGTGACCTACCAAAGCCGACGGATCACGTCAGTGGTCCTGGCCGACGACAGAAACGCCCTTCGTGAGTCGCAATCGCCGCTATTCGTGAGTTACCGGCTGGAACAAGTGATCCGAAAGATCCGGCCATTATCCGTTTGTGGGACATGCCTCACGGCGTCCGCCAGGTTTTGACACAAAGCGTGCGGCGTCCGCTGGTCTCCGCTAGAAGCGTCTGAGTTTTTAACTGCGGACCGGCGACTCCTGGCCTGGACGATGCCTGCATTGACTCACCCTTCATGTCCATCGCTCTGTTCCGAAATCGTCCCTCCTCGGAGGAAAACGAGGACGAAGAATACCGAGTGAGCGGTCCCCAGCATGGCTTCAAATATCGCGAGTGCCCTTCCGGGCCCAGCGCTAGGTGCGAAATCGCCATAACCGAGTGTTGTAAACGTCACCGCAGAGAAATAGATGGCGTCACCGCGCGTAGGCCTAACACCACTGGCTGCAGTTGGACCAAAAAGGTCGTAGGGAGCCCAGCCGAAACCGGCGCATTGAAGGATTATCAGCATGGCTATGGCAACGTACAAAAGTACGCTTCCATAGAGTTCGTGCTCACGAATCACCAGCGATTGGGGAATCAATCGAGCGATCCAAAGATAGGCGACGGACGTTACGATAATCAGTACGGAGACGCCCCACTCGGCCGGAGCCTCCGCGGATGAGAAGGGCCAACCATAACTTGCAACGATGTTTGCCACAGTACAGGCGCCGACCGCCAATAAAAGGGGGCGGTGAAACCGAGCAAATTCTGAGGCACGAGATTTAATTTTTTGATACGTCATCGTTTGTTTCGGGCCGTCATATCAACGAAACGCCTTGACGCTGATAAATCCGGCCCGGTGAGGGCCACTGAGGCAGGCGCCGCTCTCGCGGGTGGGTCGACGCCATTGCGGGGGGAGCTGCTGCAGGACCGGCGCCCGATCACTACAAGCGCGCGAGAAATCGTGATGGCCCGTTATTTCTCAGCGAGCTATCCACATAGAGGTGGAGCAACCGTTTCGCCCTCGTCATGGCGACATAGAGTACACGCCGCCCTTCTTCGATTTCAGCCGCAGAGGAAGCTGTGAAATGCGGAAAACGCGACTCGTTGGCCCTGACGATGGCCACCCCGTCGAATTCGCGGCCTTTGGCGGCATGCACCGTCATTAAGCGCAGTGCCTGATCTGGTCTGGCGAAAAGTCCCAGGCTATCCACCGTCACCTTTGGTGCAGGATGGCCCGACTGTCGCGCATGGATATCAGCGATTACCTCTTCTGCGGAGTTGCTGAACACGTTGCCCACCGGGTACCCCGCGTCATGGAACAGCTGGTCTGCAATCTGTGCGACCCGCCGGATCCAGGCGATCCCGTCGTCGTCGGCGGCAGCGTGCGCTTTCGCTGCGGCTTGGAGTTGCAAGCCAAGGACCCTGCCCTCCCAGCCGTCGAGACCAGATGCCCGCGAAACGCCTAGATCGTCCAGGGTGCGGCGCATTGCGCGCACAGTGAGCTCCAGGGCCATGACATTGGTCGCCGACGCAGCGAGGTTCTCCATCAGCCCCACGATGAGTCGACCGCGCCTGTACGGGCGCGCACCCGGTCCGATCACGGGGATACCTCGCTGCCAGCACAGCCTCGCGATCGGTAGTAGGTCCGTCCACCATGCGGCCAACACAGCGCAGTCACCTAAGCCCAGATGCGCCGCCTCGGCCGTGGGTACAAAGTGGTCGACGACCGCAGAGGCGCAATCCTGCGTTGTATATACCTCGGCAGACACCCCCCGCCTCGCAGCGGGCGGCCGCGCACGCATTCTTGGCTGCCTCGGCAACATGCGTTCCGCCATGCCCACAATCTCGTCCGACGATCGGAAATTTCCCGTCAGCGACAAGCGGTTTTCGCCACACACCTGAGCGATGAAGCCCTCCGATCGCGCTGCCTCGGCGCCGGTGAATTGATAGATCGACTGATGGGGGTCACCAACCAGAAAGAACTGGCTGCTGGCTTGTTGGAAAAGCCGGGTCAGGATTGTGAGCTGGGTATGGGTGGTGTCTTGGAATTCGTCAACGAGCACCGTGTGAAATTTCGCCGAGAGGCTTTGGACCGCTTCCGGAATCCGAGCGAGGATCTGCGCCGACTCCTGAAGGAGTAAGTTGTAGTCCAGCCATCCGCGCGCCCTGCACGCGTTCCAGTACAGCGGCATGACTTGCGCGAGAGGCCCTGCTCGGCCGGACAGTACGGGCTCGCCGGCGGCGGTCATGGATGCAGTGGCGAAGGTATCGAGTTCGATCGCTGACAGCGCGTTGGCCCCGAGTCCCTGGGTGATCTGTTGCACCAGCGCGATGGCCCGCTCGTCGTCAGGGGTGACGAAGGTGTACCCATGCTGGTAGCCCTCCAGCCGCTGATGGAACGGGCGGAAGATGTATGCCAGGCAGAATGAGTGAATTGTGCAGACCGCCACGCGATCCTCGCGCTGCTCTGGCAAGGCGGTCGTCAGCCTTTGCTGAATCTCATCCACAGCCGTGTTGGTGAACGTGATGCACGCCACCCGCCGCGGCAACCACCGATCCGACTGACATGCCTCAATGAGCCGGGCGGTCAGGACGCGAGTCTTTCCGCTACCTGGGCACGCCTCGACGTAGACGTTCCCGGTTCGGGCAACCGCGGCGCGTTGTTCCCCGGTCAGTCTCATGGTCGGGTCAGCCAGCAAACCGCGTCGTCGATGTACTCGGGGATGACGCGGCCAAGGTCGATCCGCGCCGCGCATAGCTGGGCAAAACGCGCCTTGCCGATGCGCTTGGCGACGTTCAGGACTGCCGTTCGATAGTCATCCTGCAGCCGGTCGCGGGCCGGATCACGTTCACGCAGAGCGTTGATCTCGGTCGCCATGAGGCGAAGCCGTGCCGCGGCGGCAGTGAGGCCGCCGTCGGCGGCAGCCGCCTGCAGCATTGTGGCGTTTTCGATATCGGCCAATTCCCGTTCGAACGTCGTCCGGCCCAGGAAGACGTTGACTGTTCCGCCGGCCCACTGCCGCAGATCCGCACGCACCTCGCCCGCGTCGGCATCCTCGCCGTCCTCGTCGACCGGCAGGTCGGCGTCGGCAATCACGACGCAACGCTTGCCCAGGGCCCCTCGTTCCAGCAGTTTCAGGAACGGCGTGAAATGCGTGCCGTTGATCGAGATGATGGAGATGCCGTGATCTTCCACGTCGATTTCCATCATTTCCTTGAGCAAGGCCGGCAGGAGGATCAGCTCGGCCGCCCCCTCGACCAAGATGATCTTCTGGGCGAACAGCAAGGTGGACTTGGTCGCGTCCAGGTACCGTTCAAGGTCCGCGCGCTCGCGATCGTCGAGCAAGCCGTTCTGGGCCACCGCACGGCAATGCGCGGCATTGCCTTGCCGAGTCAGCACGACGTGCGCATTGAGCGGTAGCCGTGCAGTCACGTGCGTACTGTGCGTGGTGACTACGGTCTGCATGCCCAGTGCCCGCAACGCTCCCATGAGCGTCAGTTGCAGTTGGGGGTGCAGGTGCGCCTCGGGCTCTTCGATCAGGATGAGCTGACCGGCGCAGCCCGGTCGGCGCGTTCGTTCTCGCAGGTACTCCAGCCAGATGGCGATGTACAGCGCGTTATTGAGGCCTAGTCCGTTCTTTGACGGGTCCACCCCCTGCAAGCCCCGCCCGTCGCTGAGCAGGATGCGCAGCGACCGCAGGAGTGATTCGTAGGTGGCATCCGCCACGCCTATCGCCGTGTTGATCGCATAGGACGGCCCGGTCGCGCCTTGCAGGGACCGCGCGATTGCTTGGGCGGTCGACGCGATCGAGGCCGCACCGGCCACGTCACGGTTGGCTTGTCCCAAGGTCGTCAGCAGCGCTGCGAGCTCGTCGGCCGGGATCGTCTTGGACTCCAGTAGCTTCACCAGTGGCGAGGTGCGCGGGTTACGCAGGTCCTGTTCGACGTCACGCAACGCGTGCAGACTGACGACCTGGAAGTACTGTAGGTCGGCGAAACGAAGCGGCTCTCCGACGTTATCGTCCCAGGCGAGTGCCGCTAGGTCGACACGGGGGTTGCCGCCACCGACGATTTCCCAGCCGTAGTCGTCCACGTGCAGCGCGTCGGCTACTTGGTCGCCCCGGGCAATGGCGTCGCGCACGGCGCGACGAGGCCGGTACCGGTACATCACGCGCGCACGGTCGACGGCGATCTGGCAGCCATGCAGCAGGGCCGCCTCATTCAGGTCCTCGGCAAAGCCGGAAAACTCCACACCGACCAGCACGTGGAAGGGGCGATCCTGCGGCACGTCGACGTGGATATCGGAGGGCGCCAATGCCCGCAGCCGCGCCGGCATCTCCACGTCCAAACAGAGCCGCAAGGCGGTGATCAGGTTGGACTTGCCCGCATTGTTCTCGCCCAGAATGCCCGTGACGGAGCCGGTGAGGGGCACATCCACCTGCTTCAGGTTGCGGAAGTTCTGGACGACCAGCCGAGTGATACGCATAAGGGTCCTTCCAGGCGCATGATGGGTGACAGCTTACCGCCTTCCCTCACCCACGGTCAGCCTGCTCGATCGGCGGCCCGTGGGGCCGCTCGTGCCGTTGCGCGGCGCTGTAAGCGCTTATGCGCCCCTTGGCCTGCCACCATCGCAACGCCTGCAAGCAGGCCGGCCAGCAGCGAAGGAATGACAAGCGGCTGTGGGACCGAGTATCGAAGCAATTGGATCACGGAAATACTCAAGGAGCCTGCGACCAAGGCGCTCACCGTGCCCAGGAGGAGCTTCTGGTGCCGTTCGCGTCGCGCCAGTGTCTCGTACGAGCTCTGAAACTCGCTCGCCACGGCGGCGTGACGACCTTCGATCAGGCCCCATTCCCGCCTGATCTCGCTACCCAGGGCTGTCAGCGTGTGGTGCTGGTTGCGAATGAGCAGATCCATCAGGAGGGCGAACGCGAAGGCCCCCAGCACGATCAGAAGGTTCTTCGTGCCCCACCGCCCTAGGTATTCCATCTGACTGCCGATAAGAATGAGCGCCGCTGGGATGGCCAGCAACTGGCTTTGGATATCGGCGAACACCTTGTTCAATTTCGCAATGAACTCGATCTTGTCCTTCTCGACATCCTCTTTGAACTTGGCAAACGAAAACTCGGAGACGTAGAGCATGCCAACCTACCCAGGAAACGGACCCCGTCAAGGGGGGGCGGCACAAACGGATTTTGAGTCCGCCGCCTGCCCCCGAAGACCTGATGACAGCTTCTTCAGGGGTATCTGACGGTAGTGCGGCCCGCGCTACGGCTGCGGCGCCGGATTGTCACGAAAATGCGCCTTGCAAAACGCCGACGGATTTCCGTCGGGCCAGTCCTGGTTGAACCACTCATTCGCGTAGTGGAGTTCGGGCATCGCGATGCCCTCCTTTTTGAGCACGACAGCAGCCTCGGTACCGCTTAGCCCTCGCCACACCTGTTCCGTTGCAGTATTGATGACGTTATATCCCTTGCACGGCTGTTCACCGGGCAGTGACGCCGCATCCGCGCCGGGCCGGACTTCGCAGGATGCAACGATGAAGCCCTTCGTCAGCCCGACCTGGAATACATATCTCTCAAGAACGGCAGTGTCGTGCCTGTCATAAACGCCCATTTCGACATGACTGGGGGCAGCAACCCAATAGCCATCCGAGAGACAACCAAAGTCGCGGACCTTGGCGCATGAAGATGCGCCAATACAAAGCAAGACCACGCTGGCTATGCGATACCTCACAACTGGCCACCTCCCGACAATTCGTCTTGCCACCAGCCGTCGACGTAGAAAGTCGTGCCACCGTAGTTCCATGTGTCCCAGAACTCCGCATTTGGCGTGCCGGCATGATTTTTGAAGTCACTCGGATTAACGAAAAGATCGTGGATCGAACTGGTAAGGACACAGTTGTAGTTGTACCCCTCAGCCATACAGCGGTTGTTTGCCTGGGGACACGTGTGCTGGACCTGGCACTTTGCATCCTGATGGAGGGACACACCACCAATCCAGAACACGCCGGACCTTGCACCCACGCTGCGCAGCGCGTCGTAGGGGCTCGAATCGTTGCAATGGATCCCCTTGGCAAAACCCTTTACCGCTGCTTCGGTCATGGACTTCCACTGTTCACGCAAGGGATGAATCATGCCTTCAACCTGACCGTCACAACCAATCTGGCCAAGGGTGACGTCACCGCCGCCGGCAAAGAAGTGGGCTGCAGCGCGGGTGTTCGACCAGCACAGACCCAGCGCATCGGTGCGCATCAGGGGACTGTTGCCTGCGTAGTCGAACGGTGATTCGCCACCAACCTGCGCGAGGGGATCCGTTTCGAGGTAACGGCCCGTGGCCGGCTCGTAGGTCCGGTGGTTATTGTGATGCAGACCCGTCTCGGCATCGAAGTACTGGCCCGCAAAGCGCAGTGGAAGCTCATAGGTGGACCCTGCCGATTTCGGCGACGATTCGCCAAATCCGTTGCCCACTGCCGCCCACGACCAGACAAGGGTACCTGCCGTGTTCACGGCCGCGCGCGGCGTCCCCGCGCCATCGGCGATGAGGTAGGTCACGGTGCCCACGCCGCTGATCGTGTCCACGGTTGCCACTGGCACACCATCCCACCAGATGTAGTCACGGATCACGTCGCCATACTCGCCAAGCAGCCGCCCAGATTCGTCATGGACGAAGGTGCGGTCGACACCCGCGACGGGCACCGTGGCCGATTTACGGACCCGCAAGCCGAGGCCGTCATAGCGGTAGCTGCCGACCACCTGCCCATCCTTGGCCACCTGGATGAGACGGTGGTCGTCGTCATACGTGAACACATATGCGCCCTGTCCCGACGTGAGGCCGGTTGTTGCACCACCCGCATCTTTGGACCGGGCAAACCCACCCACTGACGACAGGGTGCGCGTGCCGGCGAGATAGGCGTACGTGCCGGTCATCACCCCGTCGCCGGACTTCGATTGCCTGTCGCCCCCGAGAGAATAGGTCAAGGACGCATGGGTGACCGTCCCGGTGGTGTCTTTCGTCATGCGCCGGGCGGCGTCGTACGAAAGGGCGGCCGACGAGGCCACCCCACCGACCGTTTCGGTCATGGATGAAGTCTGTCCGTCGACGCCAAGTGTTGACGTCAGGGTATACGCCGACGACTGCACACCCGTCGACTGGTACGACTTGTCGTACGTCATCGTCACGGCCCGGCCGTTGAGCTGGAAGGTCGATGCTGGACCGAAAGGAAGATATTTCGCCTGGGCGACCACCGGATCGAGTGTGGTCGACCCGGGCTTGCGGACCGAGATGGCGCTGGTGTCGCCCTGCGCATCGTAGGTATAGGCTACCTTCGACCCACTCGGGTAGGTCATGGTTTTGACCCTGCCGCCGGGCGACCATTCGTAGGACACGGCGTATGTCGTTCCAGTATCGGTTTTCTGGGTCCGCGACGAGACATTGCCGAACCGGTCATAGCACCAGGTTGTTGTCGTTCCGTCCCGTGTCGCACGGACCAAGCGACCGATTGGATACGACGTCGCACAACCGGACGTTGCATTGGCCAGGTCGTACTCGAAGGTGACATTGCTCTTCGCGTGCGTCCCCGTTTGGGCCAATGGCCGGTCGAGCGCATCATAAGTCACAGTCTGTGCCCCGCCAGTCGCCAAGGTCCGCGCCGTCACGTTGCCCATCGCGTCATAAGAGAACACCGACGTCCCCGCGTCCGGGCTGACTTGCTTGAGCAAATTGCCGAGACCGTCGAAGGTGGTCGTGACCACCTGACCGAGAGGGTCGGTCACCGAGGTGATTTGATCGAGCGTGTCGTACTTGAAGCCGGTCGTCGCATGCGCGGTGGACGATGCGGTGCCGGCGGCATCGTTGACCACCGACGAGAGGCGGCCCAGCGCGTCATAGGCCCTTGTCGTCTGTGTGCCGAACCCATCCTGGCCGTGGACGGGCTTGCCCGACGCATCAAACGAATCCGCGAAACCGGCACCATTGACCGACACGCCGTCGCCGTTGAGCACGGATACCACCTGACCTAGCGCGGAGTACACCCATCCCTTCGACGAGCGGACCACACCGGTGACATCGACAAACTCAAGCTTCGTGCGCGAGCCGGCCGCATTGAGGGTTACCCGCATGAGGGAGCCGTCCTGCGCCTTGACGCTGGTCAGCCGGTGGGCGTCGTCGTAGGCGTAGGTCAGCTGCACGCCATCGCCATCCGTTGTCGAGATGACGTTGCCGGCATTGTCATAGGCCAGCGTCACGGACATGTCGTTGCTCGACGCGGCGCCACTGGCATTGGCGCGGATGATTTTCCTGGCCAGCGCGCCCCGGGGCGTATATGTGTAGTCGGTGAACGTGCCATTGGCATCCTTCGTCCTTGCCACCTTGCCAAGACGCGTGTAAGCGAAGTTCGTCGTCACCTGACCCAGCTCATTGGTCGTCGTCTTCAGGTCGCCAAGGCGATGGCAGGAGAGTCCGATGGAGCCGCATCCGCTTTCGTCCGTCGTCATGAAGTATGTGTAAGTCTTCGTGGCATTGATGTCCGTGCGGGGGTTTTTCGAGGACAACAGAAGGCCGATCAACGGACATTGGGTGGCATCGACCGCGTCGCAATAGCTGTAGGTCCAGCGGCGGACGCCGGAAGCGACCGCCCCCGTTGCCGGACAGGAAGCCTGCTGGACCGAGCGGGGGTCGGAATCGCAGGTGGCGAGCACCTGCCCCCGGGCGTTGTAGGTCCAGAGCTTCTGGTTGACCGCAACGCCGGCGTTGTCCCGCACGATCCTGCTTAGCGGCAGACGAAAGCCGTCGTCCCACACGGTTTCGGTTGTTCGCTGAACCAGCGTGCCGACTGCTTCTGTGAGCTTCGTTTCAAGACCAAGGGCATTGTAGTCGTGGTCCGTGGTGACCCCGTTGGCATCGACCACATGGTCGGGAAAACCGTTTGCGTCGAAGGTGGAGGACGTCGGTAAGGTCGGCGGACCGCTCGGGGAGGCAGTCCCGCCAGCAGGGGTGCTGCCGGTGCTGCCGACAAGGTGCGTGACGCCGAAGATGGTCTGGAATTTCAGCGTGCGAACGGCAGGCGCAGTCGCCGACCCCAGGTAATTCTTGACGTCCGTCGAGCCATCGGCCGCATAGGTCAGTTCGACGCGGTCGGCATCTGCATCTGCTGTGCCATGCACGCTCAGGATGGCCCTCCCATTGGCGTCGTACCGCCAGCTGGCCGAACGCTTGCCGCTTTCGTCGGTGATGCCCGTCAAAAGGAGCGGGTTTGCGTTCTCCCCTTCCCCGTAGACATACGTCCGGGTCGCCGAGTAACTCGCGTCAAGGGTCGACGTGTACACGACCTGTTTGAGCATGCCCCGGTACTGTTGGTACGGCGAATCGGTCGAGTCGTACACATAGGTGACCACAAGGCCGCCGCTCGAGACCATCTTCGTCAGGCGGATGGCAGAATCACCCGAGCCGATGGGAACAGTCTCATAGGTGAACGCGAGATTGCGGCCATTTTCGTCCGTCACCTGCGCGAGGAGCCCGTTGGTGTACGCCATGTCGAGCGTGTGACCATCCCGGTCGGATATCCGTGTGAGCTGGCCTTCCGCGCCGTACTCCTCGGTGACGCCCTGATCGGATTCCACCGTCCAGCCAATCGTTTTTCCCTGGGCGTCAAAGATTTCCAGCAACGACAGCGTTACATCCGGGTCCGCCTTCCAGTGGCCTGTTGCGTCGTGGGAGAAATAGAACTTGTCACCATTGCCCCGGTAGGCGGTCGCCGTCGTTGCACCTTCCGTCGAGACCTTCGTAATGCGGAGGTCAAAGTTGCTCTGCCACTGGCGACCGAGAACCCACGGGCTCCATTGCTGCGAGCTGTTGTAGTAGCGGGCAAATCCAAGCAGTGTGCCGTTGCCCGAAAAGTCGACCTCGCGCTGGAGCTTGTAGCCAAGCGCAGAATGCACCGGATTGGACCCATTGCAGCCGGCCTTGCACGGGTCATTGTTCTTCGTCGGGTCTGGCGTGCCCGCAGGCAGGACACAGGTATTAGTCGCCCCGTCTCCGACGTAGCCGGCCGGGCATTCCACGGCACGGCGACGATAGACCGTCAGGCCGTCCTGCGAAGAACTCAGGCAACTGGGTGGTGAGAAGGTGTAGGTGACCGACAGGTCGCGGACGTTCTGGTTCTCAACGCCGAGATAGAAGGTCGGATAACGACTGTCGCTGCCGCAGGCACCATAGTTCGGCTGCTCAACAGTACCCCAGACGCCTTGGTAAGTTGGCGCACCACAGCCCGTGTTGTAATACTGGTTGGCGCCGGTGCTGGCTGCTGTCTCCTCGTCGAAATACCCGAACTGCGCCACTTCGCAGCGGTTGTAGCCGTACTCATAGGGTCCGACAATGGGCGCCACGCGTTGTTGTGCGTGCGCGGCCGGACCGCTGATGAGTCCCACGGCTATCGTCAGCAAGCACAGAACGCGCGCCAGCGCTCCGAACACCTTGGATGCCGACCGCCTGACGATATCCTTAGCTCGACACATGCCTGAGGCCTGATGAGATCCCGGCATTGCGGTCTCCCCGTCTTCCTTCCCACCCCTGTCGTGCGTGCCCATCGTCCTTGCTCCTTCGACCGGTTTTTGACCGCACGATGTTACGAACCAGCCGAAGGAATTGATGTAGGCGCACACCTACGTCCGCGTGACCTGGGTCACGATTCAAGAAAGCGGCTTCCCCGCCGTCAACATTGCATACTCAGATCTGACTGAGGGCCAGCAGAACGAGGAATGACCTCGGGCCACTGTCCGAGACTTGGCGTCGCGTTGGAGACGCTTGGCCCAAGCGATGCTGCAGGTTTCAGGGATACGCGACACCTACGCAGTCCCCGCGATCGTAACCCATTGTTATTGAGAGCCCTGCTTCGCATCATAGTTAACCCCGCCCGGAAGCCCCGGCACGAGATGGTCCCTTCTGGCAGTCCCGGCTTTCAGCACTTCCACGGGGAAAACATGCATTGACGGTGACATCGCTTGAGCGCATAACGCGGTTTGCGAATTAGCCCAAGCCCGACCAGCCGGCGCGCTAGCCCCCAGCGAGGTCGAAGACACAGACCAACAGGATGACGGGTATGACGCGTAGACCATATTCATGGATGGGCCTTTCAATCTTGATTGGGCTTCTAATAACCGCTTGCAGTTCATCAGACAACACCGCCTTGGTGTCGCCTACGCCAGTCATCAACGCACAGGCGAGGCAGCTCCTCTCATTTGAGGTAAATCCGCAGCCAGGGTTTGTTGATGATGTTGAAGCGTCCGCCGATTGGGTCATTACAGATCACTCATGCGCTCCCAAACATCCGATTTCAGGAGTGCCCATCGAAAACACCGCGCACCTGGCAGCCCGTGTCGAACGAAGCGGCGCCTCGTACGTCGTTTCGACCTTGACAGATCAGGTCGAGGGCGACCGCTGTCACTGGTCCCTAGCTCTCGTCGATGTGCGTTTCTTTAACGGAGGTAGGCTTGTGGGTGGCGCAGGAATCACTCCGGATGCCGTGCAGCAACTACCGGTTAAGCCGGTCACCATCGTTTGCCAACCTAGTTCATTGGCGCCGGTCGACTGCATGTCACTTGAAGCAGCAAGAAATACGTTCTTCAAACACCCAGACGTCAATCGTTTTCAGATCACGATAAAGGACTCTCAGCATTACCACCTCTAACGCCGATTTGGTAGGTCTTTTGTCATTGGTTTACAACTCGCTTCCAACGGCGGGGCAAGATCTGCTGATTAATGGGACACGTTGGTCGTCAGCGGAATCCTGTATGCCCACTTGCTATCGCAACTCCGGTTTCCGCTGCAGCACAGGCGCCTAGAGTTGCCGCACTGTTGATTCAAACGAATTGATTATGAATTTCGTCGTGGCAGTGAGACCTGGGATTCAATCGTGCGAGTTAGGCCTTCTTGAAGGCCTGCCAGAACGCCATAACCGCAAAGATCCCAATGCCACCCAATCCGCCACTCAAGGCAGTGACCGTGGCCCAGTACAGGATTGGATGTTCTGCGTGATGGAAGGTTGCGCTCCCGCCTCCCCTGCTCTGGCCCGTGATGATTCCATTTTCCAATGAATAGACTAAGCCGCCGATACCACCGTAGAACCACAGCGAGAAAGCGATACCCATAAGCATCCATGCGAGCTGGGCGATGCCTTTCTTGGGGCCAGCGCTTCTCCCCTTGTTGTAGAGCGCAATGGCCGCGCTTCCGCATACAGCACTCGTGATGACTAGGCCGAGCGTTAACATGGTTCGGATTCCCGAGGAAATTCACGCGTTTGAGAAGACTATGGGGCGCACCATCGAGCTCTCTGATCCGGATGACAAATCAGCCCTTCTTAAGGGCTTTGCAGGCAGCGACAACGGTAAAAACGGCGAAGATGCCTATCGCGACCGTAAGCATGCCCAGTGCACCCCAGAAGAAGACAGGGTGTTCGTTGCGGTGGAACGTCACGCTGCCGCTTCTACTGCCGTATACGACGATACCTCTTTCGATCACGTCCCCCAGTCCGCCGATGGCGCCAACGACATAGGTACCCAGCCCAATGGCGGCAAGAACCCATGCAAGCCGGGCCGCCCCGTTTCTTGCCCCGTCCGTGATCGCCTTGTTGAACAGGGCAATCAATATGCTGGCACTCGCCGACCCGGCGATGACATAACCTATCGCAATCATTCATCTACCTCCCCACGGGTATAGCGCGCGCCAGTCTTGGCGACCTTGTTGAGGGTTTTCCGGTCGAGGGCTTTCCAGAAACACATCAGCGCAAAAAAGGCGAACACCCCAAGTCCCGCCGTCAGGGCGAGAAAGGTGATCCAAAAAAGGATGGGATGTTCAGCGCGCTGGAATGTAGCGCTTCCGCCACCCCGGCTCTGCCCGGTGACAGTCCCGTGTTCCAGGCAGTAGAGCATCCCGTCAATGCCACCGCGAACCCATAATGCGAACGAAACGCCCATAAGCGCCCACGCCAACCGAGCCACACCTGCGCTCGGACCATCGCTTTTGCCCTTGTTGTAGAGCGCCAACATCGCGCTTGCGCATGTCGCCCCAGCAATCAATAGTCCTAATGTCTGCATGTTCGTTGAGAATAGGAGAGTTAGCCCTTCTTGAGAGCTTTCCAAAAACACCCGACGGAAATGGCGGCAAAAATCGCCATGGAACCCACCGATCCGACAAATGCGGTCCAATAAAGAACCGGATGCGCTGAGCGATCGAGAACGGACGTGCCTGCCCGGCTTTGTATTGCGGTGACCTCATGCTCAAGGGCGTACAGCATTCCGCCTACGCCACCGTAGATCCAGGCAGCAATCGCTACGCCGAAGAGCATCCAGGAAATGCGTGCGGCCATGTTCCGCGCACCACCGGTCACAGCCTTGTTAAAGATGGCCACGAGCATGCCGCCGCATCCGGACACCGCGATAAGTAACCCGAGTCTTGTCATCGACGTTTGAACCTGGGTCGCGGAGCCGACCGCCACACCACTGCCCCACTACCAAGCCGGCGTAGGGTTAGCCGTAGCTGGCCGCGACCGATCACGCCCCCACCTACGCAAATGGTCAACGCAAGCTCACGCCTGCGGACATCGTACGATGCGCTCATGTGTTCCCCCGGCCCGACATCACTGTCCAGCGCCCGATCCTTCCT
Source organism: Luteibacter aegosomatissinici (assembly GCF_023078495.1). Classification (NCBI taxonomy): domain Bacteria; kingdom Pseudomonadati; phylum Pseudomonadota; class Gammaproteobacteria; order Lysobacterales; family Rhodanobacteraceae; genus Luteibacter; species Luteibacter aegosomatissinici. The sequence continues at coordinate 2,420,432 of NZ_CP095742.1, forward strand.
TCCAGGCGCAATGCCGGCTGAGAGTGCCACAAGTTCTTGCGGAAAGCGCTACCAATTCTGGGCAAGACTAGGGGGATACGCGGGCCATCCTAAGTTGCGGCCCGAACTGGTCAGTGCAGAAAATTACTCGGGAGCGACGATGATGACGTATCGGTCCGCGCATGTAGCACTGTTGATGGTGATGGTCGTCGGCTGTGCAAGCACCAGGGCGGCTGAGCCTTCGAAAGGGCTTTCGGTCGATCAGGCGAAAGCGAAGGCGGAAGCGTTGACGCGAACTGTCTATCAAGGGGCGCATCTGTATCCGGAACTGGAGGAGCAGATGTCGCCAGGCTTCTATGGATTGGAATTGCACTGGGATCAAGCGGTCGAAGGCAGCCAGGTCGCGGCGTTCCTTCAAGTTGATAGGTTGAACGGCAATGTGTTCGAAGTATCGGGGGTAACCTGCTACCAGTACGGGCAGGACAAGAAAATGCATGAGGTTCATCCCCACGGCGCGCTGCGTCTGCCAGACGTCTGCATGTAACCCTCAGCTTCGGGACGGGTTCGACCGTCGCCAAGAAGTCTCGTTATATGAAGGGGATCGGATCACTGGAGGTGGAGCCCTGGCCACGGCGATACCCCGAAGAGCAATCGCCCTCAATCGCTAATCGAATACGGCGAGGTGACTTCCGTCGCCCGCAACACCGCCGGATGATCGCCGCGCCAGGGGACAATTCGTGCCCCGGGGTTCTCGGGGGGGCAATCTGATTGAAATTACGATTCCTGGCTATCCTGTCACTCGCCTGCGGCTCTGCGGCGGGAACTGACGCGCGCCTCGATCGGGCCGCGCTCCCGGGCCGGCTGTTCTTCGTCGCATATGACCGGGTGCACGCGCCCCCTCCAGGGCATCCGATAACTCGAAAGCTTTACGTGATACCGGCCAGCGGAGCGGCGGCGCCCATCGAGGTTATTTCCGATGAGCTGGTCTCCGGACTCGTCGGCTACCCGGCCCGGCATGCGGTGGGTGTCAACCTGAGTGCCGGGCCCAACCGGAGTTCCTTTCTCATCGACACCGGCGCGCCACATTTCCTCAAGACGCCGCTCATCCCGTGGGAAGTGCAAAGCCCTTTCAGTTCACCTGACTGGACGACTCCCGACGCTCCACCAGCGATGCAAGCGCAACGTTACTTGTCGACACAGATAACGGTCGCACCGGACGGACAGCGCGTCGCTGGCATCATGGGTCCCGGGATGCGCATGTGCATCGCGCCCACCAGTGGCAATGAACCGCTGCTTTGTGCGGTCGAAGTTCGTGCTTGCGACAGTCATTTCGCGTCGTGGTCGCCTGATGGAAAAGCGATCGTCTTCGCCGGGGCGATCAAGGCCGATCGCAGCAGCTGCAATCTCCATGAGCTTTTTATCATGGATACCAGCACTGGCGTGACCCGCCAGCTAACGGATATTCCTGGCGACCGCCTGGGTCGGGAGATGCGCGAAGCCATTGTCGTTAAGGGCGATGCGACGGATCGCAGGCACAAATCGAACCACCCCGTCTGGTCGCCCGACGCCCAATGGATCGCGTTCAATTCGCCCAAGGGGATCTCGCTCATTCACCCTGATGGGACCGGACTTCACGTGATCATCAAACCGCTCGGCATCGATCCGGCCTGGTCGCCCGATGGCACGCTCATCGCTTACCTCGTGCCGCACAGGGGCGCAGGCGATAAGCGCCGCTTCCCACGGCGTTTCGATATCCCGTGGGTCATCCATGTGTCCAGGGCCGATGGAGCCGGCGATACGCAGATATCCGATGACAGCGGTGCATTGGCGGTGATGGAGTTAGTGTGGATGGACTAAGACCTGCGCCGTTGCTGCTTCGGACCTGATAGGCGGCGCGGCCCCGGGGCCTCTTTAGCTTCGATTGCCCATCCTCATCGCACTGGCGTACCGAAGGATCTTGCGGCAAGATGCTGCGACAACAGGGGAAGAGCATGGAAGAATCACGGGATCCGGGAGTGTCCGGTCGCATGCCCATGGGTGAATGGGTCAGGCCTGCCGCGTTGGCGTTTGCAGTGGCCGTGGCGCTCGGGCTATCGGGGTGTGGCGGCGGTGGCGGAGGCAATACGAGGCCTTCGACGACGCCAGCGGCACCGCCGGTGACGCCGCCACCGGCGAGTAACCCTCCACCTGCGGATAATCCCCCGCCCGTCGGCAACCCTCCCCCACCAAGCACCCCGGTATTCACTGGCGGCGAAATCGATGTTGACACCAGCGAGTCTGTCGAACTGCCCGGCAGCTACGGCGGCCCGATCGACTTGATCAAAGGTGGCGAGGGCTCGCTCATTCTGACCGGCAACAGCACGTATACCGGTGGCACCACCATCAAGCAGGGCACGTTGCAACTCGGCAACGGGGGCATCACGGGATCAATCAAGGGCGACGTCCAGAATGATGGACAGTTTGCCTTCTATCGCAGCGACGACGTCACGTTCGACGGCTTGATCAGCGGGACGGGAGTGCTAAACCAGCACGGTGGCGGGAGGCTCACCATAACGGCCGCCAATACCTACACAGGTGGAACAAGCGTCGGCGGTGGCACCCTGGAAGTGGCGCCGGGAGCGGCGCTAGGCACGGGCGATGTCACCGTAGGCTTGTATGTTGCCCCCGCACTGTCGGCGACACTACAGGTCGATCGGGGTGCTGCGCTTCCCAACACGGTCTGGCTCGCGGGCCATGGCGTTTTGGACAATACCGGCCTCGTCGGTGGTGACGTACCGCTAGCCGTTCGCTCCGTGAACATACTGCCCGGCTCCGCGCCTGTCGTTTTGAATCACGACGGCGGAATGATCAAGGGTGCCGGCTACTCCATCCAGATTTACGATGCCGATGCCCTCGTTCGGAACAGTAGCGGTGGCACGATTGATGGCGTGCAATTCGGCATGCTTCTCGGCTATGGCGGTAGGGTCGAGAACGATGGTGTCGGTAGCCTCATTCGTTCCGATACAGCGGCTGCCATTACCACGCAGGCGATCGGGACAAGCATTCGGAATACCGACGGCGCAACGATCACCGGGTGGCTGGGCCTTGACCTGCAGGCCGGTGGTGGCGTGACCAACGCTGGTGTGGGTAGTTCAATCTCCGGAATCTACAGCGGCATCATGGCTGCGGGTGGCTCGGCATCGGTTAGCAACACGGGCGGCGCCAGGATCTCGAGCGCCGGAACAACGATTTCCCTGGAGCGCGGCGGCAGCGTCGTGAATGGCAGTGGCTCCCTCATCGAAACCCGCGGCACGGCGACGGGGCCCTGCATCACGGTGGGCGTGTGCGCGATTTCCGCGGGTTCGTATCTGGACACCTTCGGCAACGTCCGCGGCGGCCTGGTACTGAGCAACGCGGGAACGATCGTTGGCAATATCCAGGTGGCTCACGACGCAGGTGCCGACGTGACACTGTTTGCAGGTAGCTCCATTCGCGGCGACCTCGATATCGGTTCGGGCCGCCTGACATTTGATGGAGCGTCAGGACAGGCGCAGCTGTACTCGCAGGCGGTCACGGGAAGAACGACGTTCACGGGCGGCTTGACGGTGCGGGGTGGAAGTCAGTGGAACATCGACAACGACGATCTCCAGTTGAACAGTGTCACCATCACCGATGGCACCTTGCAGGTGGGCAACGGCGGTACGACAGGCTCGATTGGCCCCGGCGCCAATGTCGACATCTACCACGGTAATCTGGTGTTCAACCGGAGTGACGATCTGACGTTCGACGGGAGCATTTCGAGCGGTCACTCCGAGGCTTACGACGGCACACTCGTCCAGGCCGGCACCGGTACATTGACACTTGTGCTGGGAGACAACGACCTCAGTCCCACGCACGTCAGGATTGATCGCGGCACGTTGCAGATCGATAACACGGGTGCGATGCCAGGAAGCGAAATCAGTAGCTACCCCTTTGCTACGGACATCGTGAACAATGGCTCGCTCGTCTTTGACAGCTCCCTGAATATCTTCACCGGCAGCATCTCCGGCTCAGGCTCGGTCACACAAAATGGCTCGGCCGCTTTGATCATGGATGGCCGAAGCACCTACACCGGCGGCCTCATGATCCATTCGGGCTCGGTGATGACCTCGGACGTTTTACCCGGCGACGTAACGGTAAGTCAGGCGGCCGTCCTGAGCGGCGGTGGCCGGGCGCCGCAACCAGGCCTGCCAGGTGTCGGCGGAAATCTGGCCAATGCCGGAAGGGTCGTGCTCGCTGGTGGTGACGCGGTTATTGGCGGCAACTACAACCAGTTATCCAGTGGCACGCTCGCGGTCAAGCTTGGCAGCAAGCTTGCGGTAAATGGCACTGCGACGCTGGGCGGTGGCGTATTGGAAATCACGGGTGCGGAAGCCGGTTACACCAGCAATACGCACACTGACGTACTTACGGCGACAGGTGGCCTCAACGGCACCTTCGACAGACTGGTCAAAGACACCGGTGTGGTGTTCACTGCGACCACCATCACATACGACGCACATGGCGCGTGGCTCGATACGACGGGGCTGGACGTAACGACGGCGGCCGCGGGTAATGGGGTCACCTACACGCCGGCCTCCTTCCGCAGTGCGCAGCGAGTACAAGGCGCCTTCACCCAGCTGGATGATCACGCGGCCGCTGGCAGCGCCTCGGGCGTATCCAGTGATTTCGTGCGCGCCGCAGGACAGTTCCAGCAGGCACCGACATTGGAGGCTGCGCAAGCGTCGCTGCAGAGCCTGTCGGGCCAGCTTCATGCGGCCAGCGCGGCCATGACATTCGAGGCTATCGATGCCTCCACCCGGGCCATGTCCGATCACCTCGACGATCTGCTCGGCAAGAACAGCGGTGTTGGCGTCTGGACCCAGAATCTCAACGTGGGTGGTGACATGGGTCGGGCCGGCTATGACGGCGTGGGTTTCCAGTTGAATGGCTGGCTCGTCGGTAGTGATCGACAGATCGGCAACGCCGGCGTAGCGGGTTTCGCGTTTGGCCAGAGCCAGGGGCGTCAACAGCTTGATCGGAGTTATGACCACAACCGCAGCCGCAACACCGAGGGTATGTTCTACGCCGCTGGTCTACAGGGGAACTGGTATACGCAGGGGCGCGTCGGATTTGGCCAGTTCCGTCAGGACGTCAGTCGTCAGCTCCTGCTGGGAGTGAGTCAGCAAGGTGTGGCCACGCGTTTCGGCGGCAACTACAGGGTGGCCTACGGCGAAAGCGGTCTGCACCTGGACTGGGCCGGAAGTCGCCTGATGCCTAACATCAATGTCGAATACGCCAGCATCGATCGCGGCGGCTTCGCCGAACAGGGTGCGGGCGGGTTCGGCTTACGCAGCAACGCGCAATCGGTGACCCGTTGGCAGGCGGGCCTGGGCATGCGGGCTGCCCATCATTGGGCTATCGATGGCGGGCGCGCCGTCGACCTCAACGCTGGAGTACAGTTTCGCAGGACGGTTGCCTCAAAGGGCGAGGTGTTCGACGCCAGCTTCGTCGGCCTTCAGGAATGGCAGCCGCTTGGCGGGATTGGCCTGTCGCGGTACAGCGGCGTGTTGAACATCGGCCTCGATGCGACGCTGTCGGCGCGCACGACAGTAAAACTCGGATATGACTACCAGAAGGGCCAGCGCGACCAGGCTCAGGCGCTCTCGGCTCATCTGGTTATGGCGTTCTAAGCGCGATGATCCATGTGTCCCCCGGGCGCGCCGGGAGGCTACCCATCTCATTGTTGCGGGCCCATCACTCCGTCAACCCATTGCCATTCCTGCCAAATCCGGCAACCCTACCCCCTGGCCCGCCACCGGAGTTGGGCCCAACGTATCCGAGCCGCCCTAAGCGGCCACAAGGGGACTACCACATGACCGGACGACTTTCGTGAGCGGCAATCTTCCTACCGACAACCGCAAGGAGCTGACCGTTCGCGGTCTCATCCTGGGCGTGATCATCACGGTGGTGTTTACCGCCGCCAACGTGTTCTTCGGCCTGAAGGCGGGCCTCACCTTCGCCACCTCGATCCCGGCGGCGGTGATCTCCATGGCCCTGCTACGCGGGTTCAAGGATTCCACCATTCAGGAAAACAACGTGGTGCAGACGATCGCCTCGGCGGCGGGCACCTTGTCCTCGATCATCTTCGTGCTGCCCGGCATGATCATGATCGGCTGGTGGGCGGATTTCCCGTTCTGGATGTCCTTCGCTGTGTGCGCCCTGGGCGGCATCCTGGGTGTGATGTACTCCATCCCCCTGCGCCGCGCCTTGGTCACCAATTCCGACCTGCCCTACCCCGAAGGCCTGGCCTGCGCGGAAGTGTTGAAGGTGGGCAGTGGCGATGATGCCGATGCCCATAGCGTGGACGAGAGCCGTGCCGGCCTCCTGGCCGTGCTGTGGGGTTCGATCGCCTCGGCCGCGTTTGCCGTCGTCGTGGCCACCCAGGTTTTCGCCAGCGATTTCGTGCGCTACTTCCGGGTGAACGACAAGGGTGCGGTCAGCGGTTTCGACTTCAGCCTCTCCTTCGCGCTGTTTGCCATTGGCCACCTTGTCGGCCTGTCCGTGGGCATCGCGATGCTGATCGGCGCGATTATCGGCTGGGGATGGGGGGTGCCGCACTTCTCCATGCTCGGCGACCTGTCGCAGCCGATGTCCGACCTGGCCAATGCGACCTGGAGCCACAAGGTGCGCTTCGTCGGTGCCGGCGCGATCGGCGTCTCGGCGATCTGGACCCTGGCCAAGCTGGTGAAGCCGGTGATCACCGGCCTGACCTCGGCCATGGCTGCCGCGAAGGTACGCAAAGCCGGCAAGGCCGATACCCTGCCCCGCACCGAGCGCGACATCCCGATCGGTATCGTCGGCCTGGTCACCCTGGCGTGCTTCGTGCCGATCGCGTGGCTGCTTGGCTACTTCGGCAACACGGCCGGTCTCGGCGCTCACGTGGGCGTGCTGGCCATTGGCGGTGTGGCCTTCGTGGTGCTGATGGGCTTCTTTGTTTCCACCGTGTGCGGCTACATGGCGGGCCTCATCGGCTCCTCCAATAGTCCGCTCTCGGGCGTGGGCATCCTGGTGGTTATCGCTGCCGCGTTGCTGCTGGTCGCCTTCGTCAAGCCGTACGTCGGCCCGGAGGAAGGCAAGGCGCTGGTGGCGTTCGCGCTGTTCATCACTGCGGTGGTGTTTACCGTGGCCGCGATTGCCAATAACAACCTGCAGGATCTGAAGACCGGCCAGCTGGTGGACGCGACGCCGTGGCGTCAGCAGGTCGCGCTGGTCGTGGGCGTGATCGCGGGTGCGGCGGTGATCCCGCCGGTGCTGGATCTGATCAACAAGGCCTACGGCTTTGTCGGTGTGGCGGGCGCGGGTGCGCACGCGCTGCCGGCCCCGCAGGCAGGCCTGATCTCCGCGCTGGCCCAGGGTGTGATCACGGGCAATATCGACTGGAGCCTGATCCAGATCGGCGTTGGGATCGGCATCGTCATCATCCTGATCGATGAAATCCTGGCGCGCACCACCAAGCAGGCACGCATCCCACCGCTGGCTGTCGGCCTGGGCATTTACCTGCCGACTGTCAGCACCCTGATGGTCGTTGTCGGTTCGGTAGTCGGTTGGTACTTCGATCGCCGCGCCGACCGCTCGGCCCGCCCGGAAAGCACCAAGCAGCTCGGCGTGTTGCTGGCGTCGGGCCTGATCGTGGGCGAGAGCATCATCGGTGTGGTCATTGCCGCAATCGTCGCCTTCGCCGACAAGCTGGGCTTCAGCAACCTGCAGGCGCCGCTGGCCCTGGTCGGGGAGGATTTCGGCGAGAAGGCCCAGTGGATCGGCGGCATCGTGTTCGCGCTGATCGTGATCTTCATGTACCGCTGGGTCGCCCGGATGGCCAACGGTATCGGTAGCAAGTGAATTTGCCGGTCGCGCTCGCTGTGAGGCGGGCGCGACCCGGCGTCAGGCCTGTATGCGCTCGTGCAGCAGCCTCGCACGCGCAAAGCGATACACCGGCCCCGCCCAGCGCTTAAGCGGCTTCTTGACGTTCCACGCCGCCCACTGCTTCAGGCGCGCCCCACCCTCGCCGCTCGCAAGCGCCACGGCCATCGCAGGCGACGATTCCCGCAACAGCGCGTAGCGGCCCAGCACGGCACAGGTGCCGCTGTGCTGGTCACGCGTGGTGGGTTCCGAGGTAAACAAGGTGCATATCCCGGCTACCTCGGCCGCGCGCAGAACATCCATGGACATGAAGCCGCCCGGTACGGACGCGGTGTGTACGCGTTCACCGAGGATCTGTTCGAGGGTATCCACGCTGCGCCGCCATTCATCATGCAGCGCTTTCGAATCGAGCTGCGAGATGTTCGCCGGGTGGGTATGCGAATGGCTGCCGATCAGGTGGCCATCCTGTCGCAGCGCGCGGAGATCTTGGGCACTCACAAACCCGGTGGTGCCAATGCGGGACGTGGTGATGAAGAAGCAGCCGCGAACGCCTCGCTGGAGCATGGCCTCGCCGGCAGCAGACGCGCTCGCGCCGCCATCATCGTACGTGAGCAGGCAGCCGTCGAAGGCGCCGCCAGCCACGGCATCCGGCTCAGCAAATACGGTCCCCGCAGCACGCAGCGCATCCAGGTGGGCGAGGAAGTTCGCGGTATCGAGCTTGTAGTGCGCCGCCGCGCTACCGGGAAAACCGCTGTCGTCCCAGCGGCCGGCAGCCACCACGTCGTGGTACATGAGGGTCGCGAGGCTCATTCGGCGGCCGCAACCGGTTGCTTATCGAGCGCGGCCCGCTTCCAGCGCAGGTAACGGCTCAGCCAAGGCTGGCCCCATACACCGCTTGGCCGGCCCGTCACATCCAATGGCTTGGCGGTGCCGGCGGCGATGTCCCTTATCCGCTGGGCCAGGGCATCCAGGTTCTCCAGCACCATGCGGTACTGGATGCGGATGTGGGATTCGTTGGCCTCGTCGAAGGCATAGGTGAAATAGCCATGGACCGGCCCGGTGTCCACGCCGGTATCGATCCGCAGCAGGGTGAGCCCTACTTTGTCGAGGTCACGCTCGGCCAGGGCCCAGAAGCAGCCATGGGCATTGCGGTATTCGGGGCAGATGCCCGGGTGCATGACCAGGCACCCTTGCTTCGGGATGCGGAAGATCCGCTTCGACAGAAGCTGCTTGCTGCGGGCGATCATCACATCGGGCTTGCAACCAGTCAGGAACTCGGCGACTTCCGGGGCGTTGGCGCTGGAAACCCGCAGCTCAGGTACAGCCGGCACCTCGCCAAACCGGGCGCGAAGGCCCGCCAGGCTGGCCTCCATCCAGGCGTGATCGGCGGCCGCCAGCCGAAAACGGTAGTAGAACCGCATCGCCAGCACATCCAGGAACCGTAACGGCCCGACGCGCTGCAACTCACGCCGCACGCGCGCCTGCTTCTGCGTCCCGGTCTCTTCGATAACGACCAGGCCGGCCAGATCCGAAAACGACGCCAGCCAGGCCGCAAGGCCCTCACGGTCGAACGCATCCTCGGCGTGGCACATCAATACGGTGCGCATCAGTCGCACTCAGGTGGAAGGCGGCCTATTCTGGCGCCGCCCCGGCCGGGGCGCGATTGGTCGAAGGGTCTATGCCGCCTAGCTTTCCGCTAGCGAGAGGCTCTAAGAGGTCGCGACGGCCCTACTCTTAATGGAGGTCAGCCTGCTCGCATGCTCGCCACATAGCTGTTCAACCAGCTCCCGATGATCCGGCAGATCCCCCAGTGCCCTCGCCGCCGCCTGCTGGATCATCGCAAACTCCAGCCGCGCCGCCTCCATATGCGGATACGCGCTCCGCATCGGCTCCAGGTCCGTCTTAAATTCCATCCCATACAACACGTATTGCCAGCTGGACGGCATGAACATTTCAAAGTCCGTAACGAAATCCAGCCGGTGTGGCGGTCGGCGCTTCCACTTCGCCAGCTTGTCCTGCAGGGATGCCGGAATGCTGGCCGGGTCGCAGTTATCTGCCCAGAACGCCGAATCACGTCGCTGGCTCAAGCAATAGTGCATCTTGATGAAGTCGATGATGCGGTCGTAACGCGCCACCATCATCTCGTTGAAATGCTTCGCTGCGCCTTCCATGTCGTCGGTGTCGCCCGGCAGCAGATGGGTCAGCAGGTACGTTGCCAGTTCGATCAGCGCGATGCCGGTCGACTCGAGGGGCTCGACGAAGCCACCGGCCAGGCCGACGCCGACGCAGTTCTTGCGCCAGTGCTCGGGGCGGTAACCGGTTTCGAACTTGATGTGCAGGGCTTTCGCGTCCGCACCGGCCTTTCCAAGGTACTGGCGGAAGACGGCTTCGGCACGGTCGGTATCGGTATGCCGCGACGAGTACACGTACCCGACGCCACGCCGCTTCTGTAAGCCGATATCCCATATCCAACCCGCCTCCTGCGCCGTGGAGATGGTGTACGAAGGAATGGGTGTATCGGCTGCCTCGTAGGGCACTTGCATGGCCACGGCACGATCGGAGAACAGCACATCCGCGCGGCTGCGGAACGGTGATTGCATGACGTTGCCGATCAGCAGGCTACGCAGGCCGGTGCAGTCCACGTACAGATCAGCGGTGAGGTCGCCCTCCTCCTTCGTGACCACGCGCGCGATGGCGCCGTGCTCGTCAAGCTCTGTGCGTTCCACCGTCGCCACGTGCCTAACTACGCCAAGCGTCTCCTGGCCATGCTCGGCAAGCACACGGGCGAAGCAGGCGGCGTCGAAGTGGAAGGCGTGGTTCATCGGCCCTTGGTATTCCGCATCGCGGGCACGCTTCGGGGCACGCGAGTGCTCGACCAGCGTCGTCTGCATCGATACCGCCTCGGCAAATGACATGCCCGGCGGCGCCGCACCCAACAGCCAGTACGGCAACAGCTCCGGGCCGCCGGGGCGCTGGCTGGGCGGGTTGAACGGGTGGAAGAAGTGCGAAGCACCCGGCGTACCCGGCGGACGCACCCAGTGGCGGTAATGAATGCCTTGCTTGTACGTCGCGGTGGCACCCACGAGGAAGCGACGCTCATCGAGGCCAATCGCCGCCAGCGTGCCGCGAATGGAAGGAAACGTGGCCTCCCCTACCCCAAGCAAGCCGATATCCGGTGACTCAACCAGATGCACCTGCACGCTCTGCGGATCCACCGCATTCACGGCCTTGGCGAGATAGCACGCGGCCAGCCAGCCGGCGGTACCGCCGCCCACAACCAACACTTTCTTCAGGCGCGCCATGGCGTATTCCTGCGGGTGCTACACGATGGGAAGAAAGAACTGCCGGGCCGGCCCACGCGGACCCGGCAAAAAGCGCCATTCACGGGGAGAGGTGGCGACGCTCTGCCAGCGCCGCCGATAGAACGGCAAACCCTGGGCGGCGTGTACAGCATGGGCGCCGCCCCACATCACGTCAGAGCCACAGGCCCAGCTGCACGCCGTAGGTGCGCGGCGCCAGGTACTGCGACACGTACTGCAACGAGCCGTCGGACATCAGGAAGCGCCCGGCACTGGTGCGGATCTTTCCGTTGGAGACGTTCTGCACGTAGCCGTTGATCCACCACTTGTCGCCCGGCTCGCTGTAGCGCAGGGCCAGGTCGCCGCGGGTGTACGCCTTCTGCCGGTCGCCCGAGCCCAGGTTGAAGTAGCTCAGCCACTGCGCGCTCTGGTACTGCGCACTCACGCGCGGCGTGAGCCGGCCGCCGTTGCCGAGCTGGAAATCGTGCTCGTAAATAGCGGTGAGCGAGAAGTTCGGCGCGTGCGGCAGGTCGTTGCCGGTGACATCCGCGCAGTTGGCCAGGTTGGATTCCGGCGGGCATGCCGGCAGGCCCTGGTAGTCGTTGGAACCGGCGTACTGCAACTTGCCGAGCTCCTTTTTCGGGATGGCCGAGAAGATCAGGTTAACGCGGTCGCCCTTCTGCTGGTACGCGAGCTCGGATTCGATACCGAACACCTTCGTCGTGCCGCCTACGTTCGAGAAGCCCAGGCCATGATTGCCATCCGGGTAGACGATGGGCGCGGAGAGCTGGAAGTTCTTGAAGTCTTCGTAATAGACGGCCGAGTTCCAGGTCAGGTGGCCATCGAGGAAGGTGAACTTGCTACCGACTTCGTAATTGGTCAGCGTCTCCGGCTTGTACAGCGTGCCGGCATCCTGCGTGCCACCCGACTTGTAGCCGGTGGAAACGCTGGCATAGAGCAGGCCGTTCTCACCGGCATCGGTATCCAGGCGCACGAGCCAGGTCGGCTTGCCCTTGCTGTACTTGGCCGAGTTGCGCTGCGAGATGCTGAAGCCATTCGACGGATCCGGGTACACATCCGGCGAGATCGGAACCTGCGGTACAGCGGGATCGTACGCCCAACCCCAGTTGATGCCGCCCTTGTTTTCCTTGTCATCGTGCGACCAGCGCGCACCACCGGTCAGGCGCCAGTGGTCGCTGAGGTGCCAGGTGGCCTGGCCGAACAGCGCATACGATTCCACGGTCTCCTTCGGCTGGATAAAGGAACCCTGCCAGCTCACCGTGCCGTAGCGCGTGCCGTTCATGATGGGAATATCGAAGCGGATGCTGTTGTCTTCGTAGCCGTAGTACGCACCGAGGATCCAGTCCACGGTCTGTGGCCCGGTGGACTTCAGGTTGATCTCCTGGCTCCAGTTCGTGTACGTGGAGCTGTTGGTGCGGTCGTCCTGGTACACGCCGTTGGTGGTGAAGCTGGTGGGCACGCTGACGCCCACATCCTGGTCGAAGTCGCTTTGGCCGGAGTAATGGTTGTAGCCCGCGATGTAGCTGAGCTGCATGCCATCGTTGATGTTCCAGTCCATGCGGCTACGCACCGTGTTGGACGTGCGGTGCAGGTACGGCGCGGTATCGATCAGCGCGGACCAGAATTTCTGGCCGTCGCGCGGGGTCTGCATGAGGCTCATGCTGGGTGTGCCGCGATCGATGAAGTACTCGTACGAAATGTTCCACTTGAACGTATCGCTGGGCTGCCACAGGGCGCTCACGCGCGCGGCGGACTGGTCCTGCGAGTTGTACTTGTCACCGCCCTGCACGTACTGGCCCGGATCGATCGGCTTGAAGCCGGCCAGCGTGCCACCCGAGGCCGGCGAAGCGAGATATGCCGCCTGCTGTGCAGCGAGGCTGGGCAGCTGGCCCGAGGGCTTCTGGTAATCCACATAGCCATCGTGCTGCTCATGCACCACGGCCACGCGCATGGCGAAGGTATCGCTGATCGGCAGGTTGAATGCGGCGCGCGAACCGAACTGGTGGTAATTGCCCGCACCGACCTGGGCGTTGCCATAGAAGCCGCCGCCGATGTCCGGCTTGGCGGTCTGCAGGCTGATGGCACCAGCGGTGGAGTTGCGGCCCCACAGCGTGCCCTGCGGGCCGCGCAGTACTTCCACGCCATCCATGTCCAGCAGCAGGCCCGAAGCGGCTTCAGCGCGCGGCGCATAGACACCATCGACAAACGTGGCGACTTCGGGATCGGCGTATTCTGTCTTGGCGCTGTCATTGCCGATGCCGCGCAGCGTGAGCGTCACGACACCATGGTCACCCTGCGAGGTACCCTGCAGGCCCGGCACGAGCTTGGTCAGGTCCTGAACGGTCATCACGCGTTCGCGATCGAGCGTATCGACGGCGATCGCCGACACCGCCACAGGCGTCTTCTGCAGCGGCGTATCGCGCTTGGTCGCGGAGACCGAAATGGCATCCAGGTTCTGGACTTTCTTGTCCGCGGCGTCCCCGGCCTTGGCGGGCGGATTCTGTGCCGTCGTATCCTGGTCCGCTGCGAGCAGCGTACCCGGGGCAAAGGCGAGTGACATGGCGACGTACATCAACTTGTGACGCAGATTCATCTGGCTCTCCCTCGTTCGTTCGGATCTGTGTGGTCCGTTGAGCGCAACGGCCATGACACGACTTCCCCAAGCCCCCGGTGCGCTATCCATCCAGTAATGACAGCGCTGTCATTACTGGATATTAGAACTCCCTTGCCGGGAATGCTTGCCGCATGGCAGCAAGCGGTCGGGGCGTTTAAAAACCTTTGCAACAGGGGCCCTGTAGTGCATCGCGAGCCCTTCGATCACCTGATATTGGTGCAAAGCAGTTAGACATCTAAGCGCCTAACCTGCCCAGGCCGCCGCCACGGCCCATGCCGGGCCGTGGTCCCGCGGTCACGGCTTGTCTTTATGGACCGGGCACGCCAGCGTGCGATCCGCCACCGTACCCAGCGACACATTGGTGATGGACACCTGGCTTGCGGAACGGCTGGCCCATTCGAACGGCCGATCGACCTTGCTCATGTTTGCACCGGCGTCGCGGAAGCACTTCAACGGAATGCCGACGCGAAGCCATTGACCCTTTGGCAAGGCGGCGAGCTGCTCGCCGACGGGCACCCAGCCATCGCAGCCGGTGCCACAGCCGATGCCAACCATCGATGTATCGCCGGCCGACACGGTATCGACCTTCAAGGTGGTGACCAGCAAGACATCGCCATTGGTCTCGCGATCGATATCGAGCGCTGCAGGTGCCACCAGCGTAACGCTCGCGGCGCCCGATCCACCGCCGGACCAGGTCACGCTGCGCGCATCCTCCTGTGCCTTGTAGTCGAGCGCGGCGACGCGCAGGCTGCCGTCGGCCGTGTTGGCAGGCGCAGCCAGCATGTTCGCGCTCGCGCCATTGGCGCCGGTCAGACGCACGGCGAAATCCTGTGCCGGCTTGCCCCGGGTGAAGTAGACGCCAGCTTGTGCCGAGCTCAGCACAAGCCCCGGATCCTCCGGCAGCCTGCCGGTGGCCTTGCGGTCGGCATAGGTCAGGCCGAACCCATACGCGAACTGTGGGTGATCACCCGGCGCGATGGCGCCAGGAATCTGCAATGCGTTACGCGGCCATGTGTAAGCCAGTTTGCCGTGGAAATCGTGCGCCACGTGGCCGTCGCGGGTACGCAGCAGCACATCGGCAATGCCCGCGCCTTCGCTGCCCGGCAGCCACGCCACCACGAAGGCATCGGCGGCGTTGATTTCGCGGTTCATCCACAGCGGGCGGCCGGTCAGGAACACGGCCACCACGGGCACGCCCTGCCCGCGCAGCTTGCGAAGCAGCTCGAGGTCCTGGTCATTGCCCGGGCGGTAGGCCAGGTTCGGCAGATCGCCCTGGAATTCGGCGTAGGGATCCTCGCCGAACACGACGATGGCCACATCGGGCTTCTGCTTGAAGTCACCTTCCACCGAGAGTTCAGCGCTACCGCCGGCGGCTTCGACCTGCGCCTTCAGGCCGGCCCAGATGGACGTGGCACCGGGGAAGTTCGCATTGGTCAGACCGGTGCCCTGCCACGTGAGCGTCCAGCCACCGTTCTGCTTGGAGATGTTGTCCGCACCATCGCCGGCCACCAGGATGTGCTTGCGCGGATCGATCGGCAGCACGGCCTTGTCGTTCTTCAGCAGCACCAGCGACTCGCGTACAGCCCGGCGGGCTACCTCCCGGTGCGCAGCGCTGCCAACAATTTCGGCTGACTTTGCCGCGAGAGGGTTCGCCGATGGCAAGCCGGCTTCGAACATGCCCAGACGCATTTTCACCCGGAGAATGCGGGTCACCGCATCGTTCACGCGACTCATCGGAATGACGCCGGCCTTCACCTGGGCGAGCGTGTTCTTGTACAGGCCCTTCCACGAATCCGGCGCCTCGAGCATGTCCAGGCCGGCGTTGTACGCCGCGGCGCAGCTCTCGTTGGTGCAGCCGGGCACCTGGCCATGGGCGTTCCAGTCACCCAGCACGATGCCGTCGAAGCCCATGCGCTCCTTCAGCACGCCGGTGATCAGGCCTTTGTTGCCAGCCATCTTGACCCCGTTCCAGCTGGAGAACGAGACCATCACCACCTGCACGCCCGCCTTGATCGCGGGCGGGTAGCCTGCGCCGTGCACATCGCGGAGCACGGCTTCGCTGATGCGGGCGTCGCCCTGGTCCTTGCCGTCGTGGGTACCGCCATCGCCGAGGAAGTGCTTGGCTGTGGCTATGACGTGTCCGCTATCGAGAAACCGGGGGGTGCCCGGCTTCCCTTCCAGGCCCCCGATCACGGCTGCGGCGTACTGTGCGACGACGGCCGGATTCTGCGAGTAACCCTCGTAGGAACGCCCCCAGCGCACATCCTGCGGCACGGTGAGCGTCGGGGCGAAGGTCCAGCTGATACCGCTGGCACGCAGCTCCTGCGCGGTGACCTCACCGATCTCGTGGAGCAGCTGCGGATCGCGCGTGGCACCAAGCCCTACGTTCTGCGGGAACAGTGTGCTGCCGACCAGGTTGTTGTGGCCGTGCACGGCATCGATGCCGAACAGCACCGGAATGGCGAGGCGGCCGCTCGAGGTATCCATGGATGCGCGGTAGAACGCATCGGACAGCGCCTGCCACTGCGTAGCCACGGGGAACGGCTGCTCGGGCGGCTTGGAATTGCCACCGGCCAGCACGGAACCCAGCCGGTATTCGCGCACGTCATCCGGGGTCACGTACTTGATGTCGGCCTGGATCATCTGGCCGACCTTGTCTTCCACCGACATCTTCGCCAGCAAAGCGCTGACCCTGGCTTCGAGCGCGGGGTCCGTCGACAGCGGCGAACCGCCCGTCGGCCACTGTTCCGGATGGACGGCCGTCGGGTCGGATGCCATGGCGGGGGCCGCCATCAGCAAGGCGCCGGCGCAGGAGAGCGCCATGGAAAGGCTTCGCGAAAACAGGCTCAGCGGCTGCGGCAACGGCACGATAAAGCTCCCTGCTCGCGCACCGGCGGTACGCTTGTCGGGCTGCATCGTGACAGGAATGACAGCGCTGTCAATTTGCTATGCAGCATGACCGCCTGCGCCATCCAGGGCGAAGCGACGGCATCAGGGAGCGGTGGTTGTTGAGCCGCGAACCTGCAGGGAAAACGGGATCTGCACCAGCTTGCCGGTGCCATGGCTGCGCAGCTCGCTGAGCAGCTGCTCAGCCGCGATCTTGCCCATCTCGCGGCTGGGCTGCTGGATCGTGGTGAGGGCTGGCCACAACTGGCGCGACAGCGGCGTGTCGTCGAAGCCGCATACGGAGACATCGTGCGGCACCTTCAGGCCGAACTCGCCCGCCGCCCACATGACGCCTGTGGCCATGTCGTCGTTGGCGGCAAATACGGCGGTAGGACGCTTACGCAGGGAGAACAACTGCCTTGCGGCCTCGACACCCGAGGCGAAGGTGAAGGCGCCCTGCACCACCAGTGCCGGATCCTCTGCCAGGCCGGCGGCCGCCATGGCCTCGCGGTAACCCTCCAGGCGCCAGCGGCTTGCGCCGTGGTTTGCGATGCCAATCACGTGGGCGATCCGTCGGTGGCCCAGCTCAACCAGGTGTTCCACGATCGCACGCGCCGCGCGCTGCTCATCCATCGTGACGCCAAGGGCTTTGCCGCGGCGTACCGGCGATACGCTGGCATAGGGCACGTTGCACTCGCGCAGGCGCTTCAACAGCGGCGCGTAGTCGGTAATCGGCGGTGTCAATACCACACCATCAGGGTGGTGGTCGGAGATCAACACATCCAGGCGGCGAATGAAGTCGCTGTCGCGCATGCGTAGCGGGCGCACCATCATGCTGTAGCGGTGCGCGTCGCAGGCTTCGAGGACGCCATCCTGGATCTCGGCCAGGTAGGTCGAGGCCGGGTTGTCGTTGTTGTCGTAAAGCATCGCGACGAGAAACGAGCGATTGCCCGCCAGGCTGCGGGCCGAGGGATTCGGGCGGTAATCCATCGCCTCCATGGCGGCACGCACGCGCTCGCGCGTGGCATCGGTGACGTTGGCCTCGTCGTTGAGCACGCGTGACACCGTCTTGGGCGATACGCCCGCCTTGCGCGCCACATCTTCGAGACGTACCCGCATGAATTCTCCACTGGCATCACACTGTCGAATGACTATGCCGCCAGAGCCCGTCGCTTTACAAGCGCGGCCCTGGCCGCAGATGCTGCACTCGCAGCATGCGAGATGGGCCGGGCCATGACATAAGGGTGTTTCGAGGAGGGATGAATGGCCCGGATCACCCAAAGCGCAGACCGGTTGCGCACGCCCAGCCCTGCGCGCGGGCGTGGCGTGGTGGCACGGCATCGCCTGCCGCATGGTCCGGTCGCGGCGAAAGAGAAGGCCGCGCTTTCGTTCTGGCAGATATGGAACATGTGCTTCGGGTTCCTTGGGCTCCAGTTCGGCCTCGCGCTACAGAACTCGAGCGTCAGCCGCATCTTCCAGACGCTGGGTGCGAACCTCAATGACATCCCCGCCCTGTGGATCGCCGCACCGCTTACCGGGTTGATCGTGCAGCCGATCATCGGCCACTACTCCGATCGCACGTGGAATCGCCTGGGCCGGCGCCGGCCGTATTTCCTGTTTGGGGCAGTGTTTGCTTCGCTCGCGCTGCTGTGGATGCCGAATGCGCCGGCCTTGTGGATGGCGGCGGGCTTGCTGTGGATCCTGGATGCGTCGATCAATGTCTCGATGGAGCCCTTCCGCGCACTGGTGGGCGACCAGATGCCCACCAGGCAGCGACCGACGGGTTATGCCATGCAGAGCTTTTTCATCGGCGCGGGTGCGGTCATCGCGTCCATGCTGCCGTGGGCCCTTGCGCACTTCGGTATCAGTAATACCGCCGCCGAGGGAAGCGTTCCGGATACGGTGAAGTACGCGTTCTATATCGGCGGCGCGATCCTGCTCGGCGCTGTGCTCTGGACGATCCTTTCCACGCGGGAATACACGCCTGCGCAGCTGCGATCATTCACCGATAACGTGCCCGAGAGTCAGCCGGCGGATGTATCGGGGGCAGGACGGCCTGGCATGGTGCTGTTACTGGCGGGTGCGGCCGTATGGTTCGCCATCAGGCATTTCGCGCTGGAGCGCGAGGTTTACCTGCTCGCCGGCGGCCTGGTCGGATTTGGCCTGCTGCTTACCTGGCTGGCCCGCACACGCAGCCACGGGGTGCTTCGCCAGATCATGGGCGATGTGTATGGCATGCCCCTCTCGATGCGACGACTGGCGGGCGTGCAGTTGTTCTCGTGGTTCGCGTTGTTCGCGATGTGGATCTACACCACCGCAGGCGTAACGCACGCGATATACGGGACTGATGACACAGGCTCGGCCCTCTATAACGACGGTGCCAACTGGGTCGGCGTCTTGTTTGCCGCGTATAACGGCTTCGGCGCACTGGCGGCGGTGGTCATTCCCTTGATGGTGCGTCGCTGGGGGCTGCGCATCAGCCACCTGATCAGCCTGTGGCTTGGCGGCGCGGGCCTGTTGTCGTTCCTTGTCATCCGCGATCCCCACTGGCTGCTCGCCTCGATGGTCGGCGTCGGCTTCGCCTGGGCATCCATCCTGTCACTGCCTTATGCCCTGCTCTCGGACAAGCTGCCGACGGCGAAACTGGGCGTGTACATGGGCATCTTCAATTTCTTCATCGTCATTCCGCAGGTGCTCGCCGCCAGTGTTCTCGGCCCCCTGCTGCGTCTGTGCTTCCACAACCAGCCGATCTGGGCCCTTGGCATGGGCGGGGCCAGCCTGCTTATCGCCGGGCTGTGTACGTTGTATGTCCCCGAGCCCGAGGGCCGGCATTAGTTGCCACCCAGGCCGAATGGGTCTTGCGGCGGTCACGCACAAATGCGTAGGGTCAATGGCTGTAGATCGGGCCCTGCAGGCTGGCGCGCCACGGTCATCAACCCTCCCCACCCTGGAGTGTGCTCGTGAAAGGATGCGCCCTGCTTCTCCTCGTCGTGTCGACATCCGCCAGTGCGGTCGTTATTCGTGCCGATATCAATGATGCGAACTACCGCATTCCCGCGACGGCGGTGCCGGCGCTGGTCGACCTGCCCGGCGAAGGCCATGGCGTCCTCATTGCTCCCACCTGGGTGGTGACGGCAGCCCATGCGGTCTCGTGGCAAGCCTCGATCAGCGAGGTGTATCTCAACGGCAAGGCACGCAAAGTGGTTGCCGTCATCAAGTATCCGGGCTATCAGACCCTGCCCGAGGCACTTGGCAAGCAGGCGCTGGCATCGGGCGACGCATCGAAAATTCATGCGTTTCTCGCGGAGTCGAATGACATTGCCTTGATCGAACTGGCAACGCCCGCCAGCGATGTCACACCGATGCCTTTGTATCGAGGTGATGACCTGCAAGAAAAGACGGTGGAAATCGTGGGCAAAGGCGCTACCGGTAACGGCGCGGACGGCGAATCCGCTGATGCCCCGCATCGCACCGAATTGCGCCATGCATATAACGTCGTCAGCGGCGCGAATGCGCACTGGCTCTGGTATACGTTCCGCGCACCACCGGCTGCGCTGCCCCTGGAGGGCACGATTGGTAACGGCGACAGCGGTGGCCCGTTGATCCTGGATAGCCATGGCAAACGGGAACTTGCCGGCCTTGCGTCGTGGAAGAAGTACCCCGATGGTCGGCTGCGCGACGGCGGGCACTACGGCCTGATCGTCTATAACGTGCGCGTGGGCGCATACGCTCCGTGGATCGACGAGATAATGTCTGCGCGCGCTACATCCCCGAATGTCACACCTGCATCGCATTCGGGCCACTAGGATGGCCTGCGGTGCCCTGCCCCAAGGAAACATGCCGATGAAGAAGCTGGTGATTGCGGCCGTGCTTGCCGCCCTGCTTACGAGCGCCGCCCACGCCCAGACCAATGCGGGCGACCAGAAGGTCGATCCCGACCTGCCCTTCACCATGACGAAGGTGGCCGACCTGGAGCTGCCCTGGCGCATTGCGTTCCTCCCCGATGGGCGCATGCTGGTGACTGAAAAGGTGGGACGCCTGCAGCTGGTGACTCCGCAAGGCGTGAAGACGGAAGTGCAAGGGGTACCGCCGGTCGATTTCGGTGGCCAGAACGGCATGCTCGGGGTGTTCCTGTCGCCGCACTACGCCACCGACCACAACGTGTACCTCACGTACGTCGCGCCCGGGGATTACGGTGGTGGCCTTGCCCTGGCAAGGGCCAAGCTGGTGTTGGACGGGAACCAGGCCAAGCTCGATGGCCTGGACGTTATCTGGCGCCAGTTGCCCACCGGCAAGGGTGGCCAGGCCGGCGCCCAGATCGCGTTTTCACCGGACGGCAAGTATCTCTTCCTCACCGTGGGTGATCGCCAGCGCTTCACGCCGGCCCAGGATCCCGGCCAGACGCTGGGCAAGATCGTGCGCCTGACGCTCGACGGGAAACCCGCGCCGGGCAACCCGTTTGCCGGCAAGGAAGGTGCACACACCGTGCCGCTGATTGATCCTGCGAAGAACACCGAAGAGGCCAAGACGGCACCGGTGGTCAGCACCTACACCTTCCCTGGCCCCAACCTGGCGCCTGCGGAAACGTGGAGTATCGGCCACCGCACACCGTACGGCCTGGCCTTCGGCCCGGACGGCCGCCTGTGGGAAGTGGAGCATGGCCCGCGTGGTGGCGACGAACTTAACCTGATCCAGCGCGGCAAGAACTACGGCTGGCCGCTGGTTTCGTACGGCATGAACTACGACGGCGTGCCGATCCCCAGCCCCGACACGCGCCCGGATCTGGTCAAGCCAGTGATCTACTGGGTGCCGGTGATCGCGCCGGGCAATCTCATGTTCTACAAGGGCAACCTGTTCCCGCACTGGAAGGGCAGCGCCTTGATCAGTGGCCTGGTCAGCATGGGCATCACCCGTATCACGTTCGACGGCAAGGGTGGCGCGACGCCCGCACAGCGCTGGACGCTCAACATGCGCGTGCGCGACATCGAAGAAGCGCCGGATGGTTCGTTGTGGCTGCTGCAGGACGCGCAGCCGGGCGGCTTGTTCCATCTGACGCCGAAGTGAGTCGGCGCCGTACGGCCTGAAAACGCTGCGGCGGCCGAAGGCACGCCGCAGCCCAGTGTACTCCCTGACGGATGGTGCGCAGCTTCTGCTTACGTCCTTAGCTACTTCGCACTCACCGGCTTCTTGAAGCGCAGCATGAAGCGATCGGTGTTGCCCTTGATCGCTGGATCGAACACTTTCAGCGAATGATCGTCGGCCGCATTGGCGAGTACCGACGATTCCTGATCAAGGACAAAGCCGGCCTTCTCCACCTCGGCCTTCACCGTGGCGGGATCGATGCGGTGCAGGTCTTCGGTGTTCGCCAGCCCGCTCCCCTTCGTTGCGGCGTGATCTACGATCACGTAATAACCGCCGGGCTTGAGCAGCTTGAATACGGCCTGGTTGAAGCCATCGACGCTCGCACCCTTCATGAAGGTGTCGTGCAGGTCGTGGTAGTTCTCGAATGTCCAGATCACATCGAACGTGTTGAACATGTTCGCGGGTGGTTGCTGCGCGAGCGGATCGGAAATGCCCTTGACGTTGCCGTAACCGGGTTCGGTGCCGATGGCCTTCGCCGTGGCCACCGGGTCGCTCTTGAACTCCGCGATCTCGGCGGGAACGTAAGCGTAGACCTTGCCCTTGGCACCCACGATGGGTGAGAACAGCCGGCTCCAATAGCCGCCGCCGGGCCACACATCCATGACCGTGTCGCCGGATTTCACCTTGGAGAACGCCACCAGCTCCGCCGGATGACGAATGGCGTCCTGGTCGGTGTCCTTGGCGGGCCGGTGGGTATTGGCGACGGCGGCAGCGATGGCCGCGTCGGCAGGCGGCGGGCTCGCAGCCAGGGCGCCGGTGGAAAGAACGGCGGCAAGCGCCGCGGCCAGGAACGTGGATTTCATGGCTTGCCTTCCTTCGGGCACGCGGCCCATGGACACGGAAGCCAGAGCCTAATCCCGGGGGCACCCCGGCGCCATAGCCCGGTCGACCTGTTTTCCCACCCCAAGGCCAGCTCCGCCATTCTTGACGCCCCGTCCCTATCCATTCAGAATTTTCGTGCCGTGTCAGGGGACTTACGGCTTCCGTACGGACAAGGGGTTCGCCCATGGCGAGCCGTATTCGCGCGTTGCTGCGCACGCTCAGGAAGATCACCATGCAGAATTTCGCCCGCCGCCTCGCGACCCTGGTCGCGCTCTCGTTCGTTGCCGCCGCGTCGCATGCCGAGGGGGTCAATGATTTGCCGTGGCAAGTCGGCCCGACCAAGGTGCAGCTGGGTTCGCACGCCGCGCTGGATGTGCCGGCCGGCTACGCCTTCCTCGGCCCGGACGGCACCCGCCGCCTCGACCTGATCATGCACAACCCGCCGGGCGATGCCGAAACCTACACGCTTGCCCCGGAAAGCATGGATTGGGTGGCCTACTTCGATTACGACGATGTCGGCTATGTAAAAGACGACGAGAAGCTGGATGCGGACGACCTGCTGAAGTCGGTGAAGGAAGGCACCGAGGAAAGCAACGTGGAGCGCCGCAAGAACGGCTGGGACACGCTGACCCTGACGGGGTGGCAGTCGAAGCCGCAGTACGATTCGACATTCAAGTCGCTGACCTGGGCGTTTGTCGCGCGTAACGACAAGTCACACGAGGACGTGGTGAATTACAACGCGCGCCTGCTGGGCCGCAGCGGCGTGATGAGCGTCGTGCTCGTGGCCGATCCGGCGCAGTTGAATACCGCGATCGGTGACTTCAAGGGCGCCATCCACGGCTTTGCCTTCAATCCCGGCCAGTCGTACACCGATTTCCAGTCGGGCGATCGCGTGGCGGAGTATGGCCTCGGTGCGCTGATCGTCGGTGGTGCAGCGGCCGTGGCGGCAAAGAAGGGCTTCTTCGCGGTGATCCTCAGTGCGCTGGCGGCTGGCTGGAAGCTGGTGCTGGTCGGCCTTGCCGCCGTTGGCACGTTCTTCAAGCGCCTCTTCACCCGCAACAAGGCCTGATCGCCCCGATGCTCCCCCACGCCTGGTGGCTGCTGGCCGGTGTCGTCGTCATGTATGTCTACGACGCCGTGCTGCTGCTTTATCACAATGAAGTCGTTTTCCACGAGGGGCGTGGTGGGCGTTGGTCGTTCTCGGTGGGTTCTGATTTCCAACTGGCGGGGCGCCATGTCTTCCTGCCATCCATGCTTGCCCCTACGCGACGGGTGTTGCGGCTGCGCTGGACCTCGCATCAATCCCTGCTGCCGCCGGCGCCTCTGCGCGGCCTGCGTGCCTGGCGAGTGGGTGGAGCCGCGTGCGCGTGGCCTGTCATGCTTGTGGCTTGCTTGTTCGCCGTGATGCCCGCTGCGGTGTACAGCCCTATTCCCGTGCTGTTGGCGTGGATGGCGGCGCTGTACGTCGCCATCCCTTCGACCGTGCTGCGCCTGTGGCGCGTGCGCCGTGTCATCGGCCTCAGCCGCAAGGATGCCGCAGGCATCACGTCCGATGCCCTGTTGTGTGCGCCATATTCGCTGAACGTCGTCCGCAAGCTTGGCTCGCGTGCGGGCGATCGTTTTGATCTGGTGTCCGTGGCGCACGCCTTGCTTGAAGCACCGGAACGCGTGCGGCTTACCCGCGCGATCCAGACGCGCATTCGTCACCAGTTGGACCTCGAAGACCTGGGGAGCGAGCGGCATGCCCAGCTCCAGGCGTACTCCCGGCAGCTTGAAGGCGCCCTGGCATGAGCCTCACCGATATCGTCGTCATCGCCCTGGCCTTGTTCATTGGGTACAAATTCACTGCAGCCATGCTGGTGGACTCCAGGGAGACCGCGGACGCGCCACGCGTGCCGCCAGCCTCCGTGAAACGCCCGTGGCATGAAGTGTTGAACGTGGCGCCTGACGCCAGTCGCGAACAGATCGTGGATGCCTACCGCCGCCTTATCCGAGAACACCACCCCGACCGCGTAGCGAACCTGGGCAAGGAATTCCGCGACCTGGCCGAGCGCCGGGCTTCGGAGATCAACGTGGCGTATGACGAAGCGCTTCAGCAGTTAGGCTGAGCGTTCGTCCGAGGCCGGGCATTCGGCATGCATCCATTTCGCGTTGTTCTTCGTACATCTAGATCAGATGTACGAAAGGAACCCTGCCATGTGGATGCGCACGCTTAACTTCGTCGGCTACCAGGCGCTATGGTTTGCGCTGGTGATAGGCGCTGCCAGGGGCACCACCGGCCTTGCTATTACAGCGGCCGTCCTGTTTATCGCCATACAGATTGCGTGCGGAAGCGAACGCCTGAGCGACTTGCGCCGGCTGATTGTCGCCCTCGTACTGGGCACATTCGTTGACGGCGTCCCTTCCCTGCTCGGCTGGTGGCAGTACGCCACGCCCTGGCCCGCGCTTCCTCCCGGTGGGGCTCCACTGTGGATACTAGCCCTGTGGGCGTGCTTCTCCACGACCATCAGCCGCTCGCTCCAGTTCGTACAGGGTGCGCCATGGCTCGGCGCACTGCTCGGCGCCGTAGGTGGCCCGCTCGCTTACCTTGCGGCCGCACATGGTTGGCAAGCCGTCCACTTCGACGTGGAACCTGTGATCTACATCGCCTGGCTCGCCGCGGCCTGGGCGATCGCTATTCCGTTGCTCGCCCGTCGATCGTGTTGATCGGATCGCGCGAATTCTGTTGCAGCGCGCGAGGGCGGCGTTACCTGGGAGCGAATTCGAATTGATCCAGCATGTCGGCGATCTTGCCGCGCTCGTCATCCGGTATGCCGGGGGCTTCAAGCACGTTCCTCAGCAGATAGAACTCGGTTTCATTCGCGATCACACCGCGCTTGAGCACGGCAGCTACTTTCTTCGACATCATGGCGCGAACGGCCGCAATACTTGGCGCGCCTTCAGCCGCGAGCCGCACCGATAGTCTCGCGAGCTGGTCCGGCGACGCATGCTCGAGGTCTTCCATGACATCGCCCAGCGCTATGCGTAGACCTTCGCGCGCACGCGCCGGGGCCTTCTTCTCCATTTCGGCCAAGACGTACATTGGCCGATGTTCGTCGGGCAATCCACCGAGATCAAGTTCGGTATCGACATAGATCCGAAAAAAGAGCTTGAGACTCTCGTAGCGCGTCATGGCGCACCTCCGTGGAGTGGAGATGTCTCCGTCTCACGCGTGTACTTGCCCGTCATCTTGCCATTCAATTCGGTATCGGCGTGGTAGCGCAGGCCGAGGCGCTCCGCGACGCGAATCGAGGCGCGGTTGTCAGCATTGATTAACGCATGCACCCTCGGTTCGCGGCGGACATCGAACGCGTACGCAAGCACGGCCGCGGCGGCTTCAGGCGCCACGCCTTGACCCCAGAAGGTGCGGTACGTGTTCCAGCCGAGCTCCATGCCCGGCATGCCATCGCGGAAAAACGCACCCACGTTGCCAACCAGCTCGCCGGTGTCCTTCCGTTCTATAGCCCACCAGCCCGCACCGCCCAACAGCCACAGGCCGGCGTGCGACCCAAAGACCCGCCAAGCCAGCTTACGGTCGGAAACATTGAGGTGGGTCATGCTCTCCGGATCGGAGAGGTGCGCGGCGAAGGCTTCGAAATCCTCGGGGCGGTACTCGCGCAGCAGGAAGCGCTCGGTCTGGAGGCGTGGTACGGAAACGGTGAACGTTGACGCCATGGCTTCAGCCCCTCACGGCAGTTGCGTGCCCGCATAGTAGCCGCTCGGGTCGCCGTGAACAGGGCCATACGACCTAGTTCGAGCCCACCAGCCCCAACCGTCCTGCCGCCGCCACCGCTTCACCACGCGAGCAGACATCCAGTTTGCGCAGGATGGCCGAAATGTGATGCTCCACGGTCTTCTCGGAACGGACAATGCGCTGGGCAATTTCGGCGTTCGAAAGGCCCTGGGCCAACAGGGTCATCACGTGGAGTTCGCGCGTGGTGAGGCCGGCAGGGTTAGCCACCGTCGTCGCTCTTGGCCCACGCGTGACGCCGCGCACACCGGCCTGGCGCAATTGCTGGCGACATAGTTTGACGGTGGCCGCGGCGCCCAGGCCTTCGAAGATCGCGAGGGCGGCCAGCTTGTCACCCTCGCCGCCATCCCACAGGGCCACGGCACGCATATAGGGACAACCCAGCTGCTCCCATGCCGCTGCGGCATGCTGCCAGTCGCCGCTGGCCTGCATCGTGTAGGGATCTTCGTCGTCCTGGTACGCGCCCGGCCCCTCGCCCAGCTTTGAACACCAGAAGGTGACTTCGCCCAGTTCGCGGCGATCACCCAGATCACCGGCCATCTCGCAGGTTTGCCTTACCCACGGATCCTGCAACGAGGTGTCGCCGCGCAGCCATGCCGCTTCGGCCCGTGCGGCTGCCACTGGAGCCAGCCGTTGCAGCTCTCCGGTGCAGCTGGCGAGTTCGCTCGCTTCGTCGATCAGCGTATCTGCGCCTGAATCGCCGCGACGCAAGCGGATGCGGGCCAGCACAGCCATGGCAGGGATCCGCGTCACCGGCGCCACGGCATCGCGCACGATCATCTGGCTGGCCAGCCGGGCGGCATCGTCCCAGCGGCCTTGCTCAAAATCGACGCGGGCCTTCCACACCAGGATGTAGTTCGCCCAGGCATCCAGGTCGCGGTCGGCGAAGTACAGGTTGGCCTCCTCGATGGTGCGCATGGCGAGCGCGAAGTCACGCGCAATGACCTCGGTGCTGGTCAGGTTCGCGTACGCGCGGGCGACATGTTCGCCATAGCCGTGTTCCAACGCGAGGCTCAGGCTCTCTTCGAGCAGCGTGCGCCCTTCCGCCTCGCCGCGTGCGTACATGGCCGCGCCTACGTTGTTCATCGCGTGACACAGCACCTCGGTGTCGCCGATGCGCTTCGCCAGTTCGATAGCGCGAGTGCCCCACGCGATGGCTTCGCCAGTACGCCCGGCCAGCATGTCCAGTTGCGAACGGTTGCTCAGCGCCCAGGCGAATTCGCTGTCCTCGGCGAGGGGTTCGAGCAAGGCGATGGCCTGGTCCGCGTGCGCCTCCGCCTCGCGATTGCGTCCGGCAAACCAGTGCAATCGCGATAGCCACCGCAGGGTCCGCCCTTCCTGTGTGAGGTCGCCCAGCTCGCGCCACAGGGTCAATGCGCGCAGGCTTGCGGCCAGTGCTTCATCCGCCTGATCCGTGAGGTAGCACTGATAGGAACGCTGGCCGAGCAGCACCGCCTGCTCGCGCGGTGAGATGCCGGCCGCGTGCGCCAGGGCCACGCCGTAGAGCTTCGCTGCCTCGCAATGCGATCCGTGTGAGATCGCTTCCATCGCGGCAGCGGGGACGTAGCGCAGCACGGCGTCCGTATCGTGCGCGCCGGCGGCGTGGTGCACCAGCCGGGCGAGCGGCACGCCACTGCCTTCGGCCTCCAGGTGCGCGAGCATGTTTTCGTGCAGCAAGGTGGCATGTGGTACTGAAAGCGCCTTTTCCATGGCAATGCGCGCGAGTTCATGGCGATATGCATACCAGCCATCGGTGAGCGTGAGCAGGCCCGAGGCAAGTGCGGCGGAAATGTCCTCTGCCATGGGCGTGAGCACCGCATCCACCGTGGCCACGTCAATACGCGCAGGCACGATGGCAACCAGATCCAGCAACGCACGCACGGCGGGCGTCTGCCGTGCGGCGCGGCCCAGCACGGCATCGCGCACACTGGCGGGGACGCCGTCGGCACGCAGCACCTCGGTGACGAAGAAGGGGTTGCCACCGGTCGCGGCAAAAATGCCCTCGACGGGATAACCGCATTGCATGGCCATGCTCGCCACACCCTCTTCCGAAAGCGGCAGCAAGGGAAGCCGGATCGCCGCATCGGCAGGCAGGTCGCCAAACACCAGCTGCAGCGGATGCTTGTCACCGACTTCATCGTCACGGTAGGTAAGCAGGAGCATCGCGCGCAGCGGGGCGATGCGCCGCGCCAGGTACTTCACCAGGTCCAGCGTGGCGGTATCAGCCCAGTGCAGGTCTTCCAGGATCAGCAGCGTGGTGCGTGGCGATTGCTGCAGGTCGGCAAGCACGGCACTAAAAAGCCGCGCACGGTGCCCATCCACGCCGAGCATGCCTTGTACCTCGGGATCGAACGCACTGGCCATGTCGTAGATGGGCCCGAGCGGCCGCGGGGAAAACAGCGCTTCGCAGCTACCCCACAGCACCCGGTCGCCATCGACCGCGCGGTCCCGTACCAGCCGGCGGACCAGCGCGGTCTTGCCGATGCCCGCCTCGCCGCTGACCAGCACGGTGAGGCCGGAGCCTTGCCCTGCCCGCCCAGCGGCATCGTGCAGGCGTTGCAGCGCGTAATCGCGTTCAATGAGTTCCACTGTGCCGGCTCCCCGGAACCTGCCCCATTCTTGCACCGGGCAGGTTCCAGCCGAGTGAAGCCCACTGCCGTCTTTGTGGTTTTACGCCTCACGCGGCGAGGTAGCTGAAGGGCAACCAGGGGGCGCGCAGCCGCGAAGACGTCGCCGCCGCTTTTCCGGAATGCCCGATCCCGAGATAGAAGTACGGATCGAGCACCGAGACTTCGGTGATGCTGCCCACCGGGAGCTGGTTGCGGTGGGCGACCTCGCGGATGGCTTCCGGCGTGGGCGCATCGTAGACGCAGTAGGTACGCGTACGGTCGAGGCTGACGTACGAGTGCACCCAGGTCACGCCCTCTTCGGCATTGGTGCGGACGATGTTCCGGCACATACGGTCGCCGGTCTCATTGGTGGGAAGATCCAGGCCGCCGGGGAAGGCGCGTTCAACGATAAAACGTGGCATGGGGGGTTCTCCTTCGGTGGTGACAGCCCAGTGGCGGACTGTGATGCCAGACTACGGAGACGCGCCCTGCCCGCCATCGGGGATATCCCCCAGATTGCGTCGCCCGGCCCCCAACCTTGGGGTGCCGTGGGTTGGGTTGACGGCCGCGATGCGCATGCGCCACCTTCGCCGCACCCAGGCCACGCCAGGTCGCCACCCCATGCGCCGCGAGATCGCCATTGTCATTTTCCCGGGGTTTCAGCTGCTGGACGCGGCGGGCCCGATCGCCGTGTTCGAGATGGCCGAGCGTTTCCGGCCGGAGAGCTACGCGATCCAGGTCATCGCAGAAGGGGGTGGCGTGGTACGCAGCTCGTCGGGCGTGTGCCTGACCGCCGCGCCACTGGAGCATGGCCGCTTCGATACCGTGATCGTGGCCGGCGGCAACCTGGCGCAGGTGGAGGCAGGCCAGCCCGGCATCGCTACCCTGCTCGCCCGCGACGACTGGCGGCGCGCCGCCGGCGTGTACTCAGGCGCATTCTTCCTGGCGGATTCCGGGCTGCTCGACGGCCGCCTTGCCACGACCCACTGGGCGGCCGCCGATCGCTTCCGCCAGCGCTACCCGCAGGTGCGCCTGGATGCGGACCGGATGTTCATCCGCGATGGCAGGGTGTGGACATCGGCCGGCATCTCCGCAGGCATCGACCTGGCACTCGCGCTGGTCGAGGATGATCTGGGCCCGGGCATTGCGCGGCGTACCGCACAGCAATTGGTGGTGCACCAACGTCGGCACGCAGGGCAATCGCAGTATTCGGTCCTCGTGGAGCAAGGGGGCAAGACGGGGCGCTTCGGCGACCTGCTCGGATGGATGCGTTCCCGCCTCGGCGAGCCGATGCCCGTTGAGCGCCTGGCCGAACGCGCGGCGATGAGCCCGCGCAACTTCGCTCGCGCCTTCTCGGCAGAGATCGGTGCGACACCGGCGAAGGTGGTCGAGGGGCTACGCCTGGAGGCGGCTCGCCTGGCGGTGGAAACCAGCCATTTGCACCTGGAGCACATCGCGATCTCGACGGGTTTCGGTGATGCCAACCGCATGCGCCGTGCTTTCGTCCGGGCATTTGGTAGCTCCCCGCAATCGCTGCGGCGTAGCGCGGGCACCTGAGGCGGGCTGTCCACCCGGCCCGCGTTACTCGGTGCGGCTGGCGGTTTTCGCACGGAAATTGTCCTTGCGGCTGCGCCGCGGTGTCGCGGATAACTGGCCGCGAGACCTTCACTCAGTCCCCATGAGGATTCGCATGCGCCTCCCTCTCTTCGTCATGGCCTCCGTGGTGTGCCTGGGTGCCGCCCAAGCGGCAGCCATACAGCCGACATCGCCCACGACCGGCGCGCGCCTTGATCATGTCCTGTTGTGGGGACGCAACATCGATCAGGCGACATCGGTCATGGCGGTGAAGCTAGGCTTTCAAGTGCGGCCTGGCCGCGATCCCGGCGGCGTGGAAAACCGCTACATCCGGTTCTCAGACACCAGCTTTATCGAACTGCTCGGTATTACGCGGCCCAACCCCGCATTCGATCCCGGGATGAAGGAGGACCAGCAGGCGCTGAAGGGCGGCCCGGGCTCGAGGACCTTCGGCATACGTACGACATCGCTGGAGCCGTTACGCATCGCACTGCAGGCCCTGAAATACCCCGTGACCCCGGTCTTCTCCGGCCCCGACAGCAGCAAGCCGGGCTGGCGTCTGTTCGCGTTCGATCTGGATAAGCCGCCGTTATCCAGCAACACCTTCTTCATCGATTACGCGAAGGGCTATGCGCCGGATCAGTTCGATCCGGACAATGCGACCGACTATCGTGTGACCCGGGAGCACCCGAACGGCGCACGGGCGCTCACGTCGATATGGCTGGTGTCGGCCAATGCCGATGCGGATCGGCAGCAACTCGAGAGGATGGGCTTTGGTCATGCCGTGCCCATCAAACTCCCCGCTGTCGCGGCGTCGGGATTCTGCGTTCCGGTGGGGCCCACGGCGTTGCTGACATTGCAGCCCGATGGGCCTGGCATCGCCACGCAGGCCATGGCCAGTGGCGGCGCGCGCGTGCTTGGCGTGAGCTTCGCTGTTGACGACCTCGGCCGTGCCCAGCGTTGGGTCGAGCGCGGATACGAGCAAACCCTGGTGACCTACGCAGGTGCACAGGGCGAGGCGTTCCTCGCACCGACCCAGGGTGATCTTGGGCTTTCCGTCGAATTCCATGCGACGCGGAAGACTGCGTCGCCCTGCGCGCAGTGAGTGGAGAACCACGCAGGCTGACGTCATACGTGCGGCCTATGCCGTGTTCGAACGTAGTGCTACGGACGCGGTACACGCGGCGAAAACTTGCTGCGCCGGCTCTCACGCGTTCGTGAGCGAAGATATGCGAGTGCGTGACAAGTCCGCGGTGTGCATCACTTTGCTGTACGTACGTCTTTGCCATTTCTCGCACTGGTTCACGCGACGATTCTCACCGCGCGGCCTATTTCGAAAGATATTGCGTGAAGACCGCCGGATCCCGCTCGTACCAACGAATTACGGCACAAAGGTCTACATCGAAAGGCAGTGATCAACGCGAAAAACGCCAGCGTATAACCGTCCTCGGCAGGTAGTGCGCACGCACACGTTGCGTGGCTCCAGAACGGTGACCGCCCATGACTACGTCCGTCGCTCCGTCCATCACCATGGCATGGGATACGTTTGACCCCATGCGCGTCACGCCCCTGACCCATACGTTCACCGATCACCCCCTGCTGCAAAGGGAGGCGCTGGTTGAGCTGGGTAAGCGATGTCGCGGAACGAATCGCTGGTATAGCTTCGCCAGCGGCGTGGAACCCGGCACCGATTTCGATGCCGCGGCCCAGCTCTATCCCACCACGCAATCGGCCGTAGCGTCATTGAGTGCTATCGAAGATGCCAAGGCATGGGTACTGCTACGCCACATCCAGGCCGATCCGACCTACCGTGCACTGGTCGATGAGGCATTCGAGCCGATCATCGATGACATCGAGCGCGTGGATCCCGGCGTTTACTACCGGGCTGGATGGATCTTTTCGGCGTCACCGAATACATGTACGCCCTTCCACATCGATCGCAGCCACGTGTTGCTGTGCCAGGTATCCGGCACCAAGACCGTGTACGTGTGGGATCCAACGGATCGGGAGACGCTGGACGACCGTGTTCGCGATGATTTCCACGCGCGCCATGACCTCAGCCGTGCGCAGTGGCAGGAGGCGTTTCGTGAGCGGGCCCACGTGTTCCACCTGACCCCGGGTACCGGTGTCTACATGCCACTGACGAGTCCGCACATGGTCGAAACCAGCACCGACGCCTCGCGGACCATCAGCTTCACCTACAACACGGCGGCTACGCGGCGCATGGGCAGGATCCACGTGTTGCGCGATGCACTGCGGCGAATGGGGCTGAAAGCGCCGCCGGTGGGCTCGCATATCGCGTTCGATTCGGCGGCCTGGGCGGCCTCGTCGGCGTTGATTGCCTTGGGTGGCCCAGGTGGCCATCCACCGGCGTGCCCATCACTGCGGCACACGCACGCTTACGCCGTGGACGATTGATATGCGTTCGCGCGGATGGCATGCCGGGCGCCTAAAATCCGCTGAGATCATCCACTGGCATCGCGAGCTTGCCACCGGTAATCCGCTGCAACGTGCGACCGACGACGGTGATGTTGTTGTCGAAGCTTCCGTGGCTGGCAGGGATGGTGGCGCCGGCAAGGGTCGTGGGCACGGTGCTGGTCGTCGTCAGGTCGATACGCTTGTCTAGCCCACCCAGCTTTGCTGCCTGGCGCCAGTTGCCCAATGCTTCCCCCGAAGCCGATGAGCCATCCCAGCGCTTGTAGGACACATCCATGACGTTGGCGAGCCCAAGGATAGGCGTGCGCACATCAAGCTCCAGCGCATCGGAAACGAAATAGAGCAACGACTTGCGATAGATTGACGCGACGTTGTCGTCGCGCTCGTTGTCATCGGAGAGTATGTCCAGGTACATGTTCTTCATCAGTGCTGTGTGCGGTGCGTAGTGCTGGTTTGCAAACTGCACCGTGCACGCGGGCGCGTAGAGGTGAACCGACTTCACCCAGGCATCGAGGCCGCGCCCCGCCAGCAGATCGACGAGCCAGCCATGGAAGATCGCCCCGGCTGAATGGCCCACGAGGTGGATCTCGAGCTTGTCGCCCCAGCTTTGCGCGAGGTTCTGCAGGGCGGTTACAAGAAGATCGCCGCCGCGTGTCGGCTGGCTCGCGCCCTGGGCGTTCTCCTTCATCTCGCTCCATACCGGCCGCGCGAACGGGCGGCCCACGGTCGTCTCGATCAGCGTATCGGTCAGGTCTGTCACGGTCTCGCGCAGGCCGCCCGCGCGGGTCGAACCGTGGAAGCGATCACTGATGATGTCGTCGATCGATTCGAGTAGCCCGGTCTTCCACACCATGAACAACGGATAGCAGCCGTTGCCGGTAAAGTACCGGCCCATGATGCTGGCACGCTTGATCGCATCAGCCTCGCTGTTCAGGCCCCCGTGCGCGTAGATGACCAGGCGCTTGATCGGTCCGGGCTGCTGGCGAAACCACTGATCGGGCAATGTGCTGGCTTGATAAAGCAGGCTCCTGCTCATCTCATCCTGCGTAAGGTACCGGCTGACCCTGCCGTCATTACCCAGCACGACGCTATGTTCGTAGGCATCCGCTTCGCTCCACGCCGCGGCACCCGGCTGCCCCGCGCGCCGGGTCAGCCCGGTCGTTCCGGCGGCGCGTTTGCCGAACACGAGGCCACGCACGCCCATGGCCACCACCCACGCATCCATGGCGTTGGCGAGCCAGTCGGCGTAGGTGAGTACGGCAAAGCCGCCACACCCCCACGTCTTGCCCCAGGAGTTCTGCACGACGAAGCCACGTGTATTGAAGCCCACCAGGGCGAACGCGTGCCCGTCCTGGTGCGAGGGGTGCCCATCAAAGGCGATCGCGGGCAGCGTCTCGTGGCCCGTGATGTGTTTGCGCACGGTCGGGACATCCTGCCAACCCGCATGCGTATTGGCGGAGACATACACGGCACCCGTTTCAAGGATGGCCGCCTGCAGGTCGGTGATGGTGGCGACATCAACCCGGTAATACACCCCGAGCGTGTGCGCCGTCGCCCGGTCGGCGTAGCCGAACTTGGGGGGATGCGTATCGCCTGCGGTATAAGGCCAGTCGTTCTCCAGGCACACACCGTTGTAAAACCACCCCTTGATGGCACCGCGGCAACTCGACCCATCGTAGTTATCACCCGCGTACTCGTCGTAGCGGCGAGCGAAGTTGTAAAGCATGCGCGGGCTTACGGATTCGAGCTTCGGAAGCATGCCCGCCTTTCGCCAGCGCAGGTAGTTGATGACGCAGGCGAGGCCAAAACCGGTGCAAGCGCCTTCCTGGCCTTGGTCCATGATCAGGCCCGCTTTCGTATACACCGGCAGCAACGCGACGATGTCCTCATCGGCCGGCGTGCAATCCGGAAGGCTATCAACCCGGGGGGCGTAAACGCGATCACGCAGGTCGACCGGATCCTTACTGGCATTGAGCTTGCGCAGTGGCGCCGCCGCGGCGACGGCTCCCTTGCGTGAACGTGCGCGAGCGGCTGTACCGGTTGCCGCGGTTTCGGGCCAGACGCTCTTCGCCAGGGTGAAAACACTGCGAAACTTGTCCAGCCCGTGGCTTCCACCATTGACCAACTTGCGCGCGCCGGCAAGGTCGCCCGCCGCGATCCGTTCTCGCGTTTTCGAGGCAACATCACCCA